>PBKO01000011.1 GCA_002721465.1 Gammaproteobacteria bacterium
GGGTGGCGTTCCTGCCCTCCCCAAGCTAAAAAAAGAGACTTTTAGCATCCTTTTTGTATGCGAGATATTAAGCAGAATATGATAACTATATAATAATTTTTGTCGATTTATAGGTACTTAATACCTTATATTGATAACCCTAAAAACCTCTGAAAGTATTGTTTTTAAAGTTTTTTAATAGTGGTGGGCCCGGGAGGACTCGAACCTCCGACCAATGGATTATGAGTCCACTGCTCTAACCAACTGAGCTACAGGCCCTATGTTCACGCGAACAAAAGAGCGATAATTATATAAGAATTAATTTTTTAAGGAAGTCTTTAAATAAACCTGATAGGCTATTGTCTTATTATGATTGAATTAAACGGCATAACTCCTTTTGCTGAAGGTGGTAATAGAAAATGCTTTGTACATCCCGAGAAGCCAGACAGGTGTTTAAAAGTAGTTCATTCAGGACTCATAGAAAAAATAACAAAAAATCAACCTTGGTATAAAAAGCTAAGGTCAAAAAGTAGCTTTGATGATAATTTAAGAGAAAAAGAAGCTTATAATCAAAAATCTTTAAAAAAGAATGATCAAATAGCGTATAAACATTTAGCTAAATGGTATGGAATGGTTGAAACATCTATTGGTTTGGCTTCAGAAACAGAGCTTATTAAAAATGATAGTGAAATAGCACAGACTTTAGAGGATTATTTATTTTCAAAAGGACTTACAGATGAAATTAAAAACTCAATTGAAGAATTCCATGATTGGTTGAGAGAAAATCTTATCTTAACCAAAAATCTTATACCACATAACATTGTGATCAAAATTGAAGACAATCAAATGATATTAAAAATTATAGATGGTCTTGGCTCTAAGGCATTCTTCCCACTTCCAAGTTATTCAGATTTTTTTGCAAAAAGATATGTTGAAAGAAGAATCGAATTAATGTGGAGTAGAATTAATTGGGATCTTTCAGGTAGAAAAGGTAATTGGAAGTAGTTTTATTCGTCTAAGAAGCTTTTAAGATGACTTGATCTGCTAGGATGTCTTAATTTTCTTAAAGCCTTTGCTTCAATCTGCCTAATTCTCTCTCTAGTTACATCAAACTGTTTTCCAACTTCTTCTAATGTATGATCAGTATTCATACCAATACCAAATCTCATTCTTAAAACTTTAGCTTCTCTTGCAGTCAATGAGCCGAGCACATCATCTGTTGCAAAGTGTAAACTTTCTTCAGTAGCATTTTCTAATGGAGACTCTATGACAGTATCCTCAATGAAATCACCTAGATTTGAATCTTCATCATCTCCAATTGGTGTTTCTGTTGAAATTGGTTCTTTGGCAATTTTAAGAACCTTTCTTACTTTATCCTCAGGCATATCTAATTCTTTACTTAATTCCTCTGGAGTTGGCTCTCTTCCTATATCTTGCATCATTGTTCGAGAAACTCTATTGAGCTTATTGATTGTTTCAATCATATGAACTGGAATTCTTATTGTTCTTGCTTGGTCAGCTATTGATCTTGTTATGGCCTGTCTTATCCACCATGTTGCATAGGTTGAAAATTTATAGCCTCTTCTGTATTCAAATTTATCAACTGCTTTCATTAAGCCAATATTTCCTTCTTGAATTAGGTCAAGGAACTGAAGTCCCCTATTGGTATATTTTTTTGCAATTGATATTACAAGTCTTAAATTAGCTTCAACCATATCTTTTTTTGCTCTTCGCATTTTGGTTTCACCCATAGACATGCTTCTATTAATATCTTTGATCTCTTTTACGCTAAGTCCAACTTTCTGCTCTACTTCCATGATGTCTTTTTGNGCAATAACNACNTCTTGCTTAACTTTTTCAAGTAAATCTTTTTTGTATTTTTTTTCTTTCATCAACGAATCTACCCATCTNACTTTTGTTAGATTATCCGCATACATTGATAAAAAGTCTTTTCTAGGGATNCGGGCATTTTTTACAAGTTGTGTTTGNATCAATTTTTCTTTTTGTCTAATACTGTTTAAACCATGCCTTGCGATTGCAGAAATATCTTCAAACATTCTTGGGCTAAATTTTAGGAATTTAAATATTTCACCAAGTTTTTTAAACTCAGCATTTGCTTCTTTTGAATGTCTACCTTTTTTNTCAATAACCTTTGCTGTTTTATTAAACTGACGTTTGAGGTTTGTCATTCTTNTTTGAACTTCTTTCATGTCTGGNCCTGATGANGTTTCTTCNTCAGATGATTCNGCNGCTTCAGCTTCTTCTTTTGCTCTTTGACTTCCAGGACCTGCAGANGGAACCTCTTCCATNTCTTCAAGGAAACCAGTTANAAAATCATTNATTTTCTTTTCACCATCNTTTACTAATTGAAAATATTCCAATACATATTCGACAGTTTTNGGATAAGCAACNCTCTCACTTAAAAGGTCTCTCATTCCCTCTTCAATTCTTTTTGCGATTTCAATCTCACCTTCTCTTGTAAGAAGGTCAACTGTTCCCATTTCCCGCATATACATTCGAACTGGATCTGTTGTTCTTCCAGTTTCATTTTCAACAGCTGCAAGAGCTTCTGCTGCTTGTTCTAANGCAATATCATCAGAATTTTCTGACTCTGCAAGCATTAAAGTATCTGCGTCAGGAGCTGTCTCATGAACTTGCAATCCAAGATCATTAATCATTCCNATTATTTCATCTACTTGATCCGGGTCTGATATATCGTCAGGAAGATGATCNTTAACATCAGAATATGTTAAATAACCTTGCTCTCTTCCTTTTTCAATAAGTTCAGCAATTCTTGAGCCTTTTTGATTAAGTTTATCCACTTAGTTGTAATCCTCTANTATCAGCTCTATTTAGTGATTAATTTTAAAAAATCAATCTATTTAGAGCTTAAATTTTTAAGCAAATTTGCTTCGTCCTGCGACATTTTATCTTTTTTTAGAATTAATTGTTGTAATTCTCTCTTTTCGGCAGAATTTAAACCATCAACACTATATTTTTGTTTAAGCACATCCTCCCTTTCTGTCTGGAATTGGGATATAAAATTTATACAATCTTCTAACATTATTGTTGCATCTTCCTCAGATAATGCTATTTCTGAAACCAATGCTTCTCCAAAGATATTTCTAACTTTTTCATTCTCAATTTTTTCAATAATAATGGAAGAATGGATATCTTCATTTGCTGTATAAATCGATNTAATGTCCTCTAAAAATAAAAACTTTGGATGCTCTTTAATTAAATCAAACGCATTATTGGTAGCNAATTTGGGATACTGAATTAAAGAAGTAAGTATCCCTAGAACAGATTTTTTAATAACAGAATTTGAGTCTTGTTTTACTTCTTCCTTTTTAAGACTTGGTGATTGCTTTCGCACATTATTTTCTTTCACNAGTTTAGATAGGTCTAAATCACAAATATTTGAGACTTCTTTTATATAAGCTTGNTTNAGAGTNTCGTTAGTGATTTTATTGATNAGTGGTAAAGCAAANTTAGCCACCATTGANCTTCCTTCAATGGTTGNTAAGTCATCTTGTTTTTTGATNGTTTCTAAAAAGAAATCAGAAAAAGACTTTGAGTCCTTTGCAAGCTGTAAAAAAGCATCTTTACCCTTTTCTCTTATGAAACTNTCTGGATCTTGATTTGTCTTGAGAAAGATAAANTTAATTCTTGTATCCTCTCTTAAGACCGGNAAGGCATTTTCTAANGCTCTCCATGATGCTTTATGGCCAGCTTCATCNCCNTCAAAAACTATATAGATAGAATTTGTATAACTTAAAATTTTTCTAAGTTGTTCAATGGTAAATGCAGTTCCTGAAGATGCGACNGCATTTTTAANACCNTTTTGAAAAAGACCNATTACATCCATGTANCCTTCAACAAGAAAAATAGATTCTGGTCTTTTATCAATTTGTCTAATCTCATATAAGCCATAAAGCTCATATTTCTTTTTGTANNTTTTTGTTTCAGGAGAATTGAGATATTTTGCTTGATCTTTTTTTTCATCTAGAAGTCTTGCTCCAAATGCTATGCACTCTCCTTTAATATTTCTTATTGGAAACATTAGTCTGTCTCNAAATCTGTCGTAAAATCCTCCATCATCATTTTTTCCGAATAATCCTGATTCAATTAAATCTTTTTCTTCAAATTCTTTGGAAAGACTTTCATGGAGCGGAGGTTTTATTCTTGAGTATCCCAGATTAAAAAATTTTGCTACCTCACCNGANATCCCCCTATTTTTTAAATAGGTNATGGTTTTTTTACCTTCATCTTGTTTAAGTTGCTCATAGAAAATTNGTGNTGCACGATTATTNATATNTATTGCTTTAGAATCATNTTTTTGAATTTCATTTTTAGGAACTTNCATACCAACTTGCGTTGCAAGGACTTCAACGGCCTCAATAAAATCNAGNCCATCATATTTTCTTAAGAANTGAATTGCATTTCCGGATTCTTTACATGCAAAACAATGATANGTTCCAGTATCATCATANACTTTTAAAGANGGAGTTCTTTCTTCACCAGATCCATGAAAAGGACATTTTGCCCAATATGCACCNCCTTTTCTTTCTAATGGAATTCTTCTTCCTATAACATCCACNATGTTTATAGATGCNATAAGACGATCTAAAAATGAAGATGATATNGCCATTAAATATTATTCCTNTTGAACCAATTATCTATTAAAATTTTTGCTGCATTTGCATCAACAATATCTATATTACCTTCTTTTAATATTTCTTTAGCTTCAAATGTTGTTAATCTTTCNTCAATGTATTCACAATCNATATTAAAGAGTTTTNTNAGTTTTTTATAAAATTTCTCTACATCTTTCATAATATCGCTATCGGTTCCATCCATATTAAGAGGCTTTCCGACTAAAATTAAATTTGGTTTCCATTCTTCTACTAGNTTTGATATTTCTGGCCAATTTATNTCATTTTTTTTGTTGTANATTATTTGAAGTGGTGATGANCTATATGTCGATGTTTGTCCTACAGCNACACCAATTTTTTTGATGCCAAAATCAAAGGAAATAATNTGCATATTTTAGTAAGAAGAAAAGTTCCAATCTCTTACAATTTCTAAAAAACTATAATCATTAGACATATTAGAGTGAAANGCCTCAAAAGGAGAAGATTCTTGTAAGATTTTTATTGCCATNTCATCTATCGATTTATCTCCAGATGAAATTAAGATTTCTGATTTTATTAATTCTCCAGTTGCATCTATTGTTGCCATTATCTGNACTTTGCCANTTATAAGATCTGTATTTTCCGAAATCATTTTATCTCCAACAGATTCAATTTTTCTTTGCCAAAGATTTAAATAAATTGCTTCGTCAGAGTTAACNNTGGAATTAGATTGAAGTTTTTTTACCTTATAGGTTTGAAAGTTACTGCTTGGCGATTTTGCAACCTTTNANCCTTTATCTGNATCTTTTTGNAAAAGNTTTTTCTGCTGATCTCCAAAACTTGTGCCTAATGAGTCTTGATTTGAATTAGCAAATTTTACGTTGATTACAGGAGATTCTTTAATTACAGGTGATTTATAGAANGTNGTCAGAGTAACNCCAAAAATAAGAATTAAATGCAAGANAATTGATANCANNAATGATTTATTGAAAGTTAAGGANCGCTTNCTAGTNATTTGNACTGAAGAAATAGAAGTCATAANCCTTTAAAGTACTCTTTGACTGGATTTTCACCTGATTGATCTAGAATTTCNCTTGCACATGTNGGGCTTGTAATATTAATTTCTGTTAAACGATCTCCAATNACATCAATTCCAGCGAAGTTGATACCTTTCTTCATTAAATATTTGCCNATTTCCTCAGCTATATNTTNNTGATCTTTAGNAATATCTCTAACTACTCCTTTCCCTCCAGCTGCNAGATTACCTTTAAAATTTCCATCTTGTGGNATTCTCGCAAGAGTTTTTTGAAAAGGCTTGCCATTAATAATTAAAACTCTCACATCACCCTCATAAATCTCATCAAGAAATTCCTGAGCGATAATAAGGGTTTTTTCATTGGAGGTTAACTTTTCTAATATTTTGAGGCTATCTTGATTTGCATCATCTAATTTATAAATAGAACTTCCTCCCATTCCATCAAAGGGTTTAACAATCGTTGACGTGTTGTTTGTCATAAAATCTTTAATCTTAGAAATATTTGAAGATATAAAAGTATTTGGTATAAATTCTTCAAAATAGAGTGCAAATATNTTTTCATTAAATTGTTTAATTGANTTTGGGTTATTGAACACCTNTNTACCTTGATTCTNAGCTAATGAAAGCAGATGAAGNGCATTGATAAAATTCTCATCAACAGGAGGATCTTTTCTCATAAAGNCATATTGAAATTCGCTTAAAGCTATTTCTGATTTTTCACCTAATTTATTTGTTGAAATAATTTCAGAGGCAGTTGAGTAAACTAAACCTTTTTTTATGAAGAGATCATTTATTTCACATTGGTAAGCATTGTTTCCAAGATTTATTACTTCTTCCATCATTAATATTGATGTATCTTTTTTCACATTTAGATTTGAGAAGGTATCTGTAATAAATAAGGATTTCATACTATTTCTTGATTTTACCAAAATAATTTTTTATCAAAGCTGCAACATAAATTGGAGCTGTTTCAGATCTTAAAACATTGTCACCTAAATATCTAAAATTAATTTTTTTATTGCTCAATTCATTGATCTCATCTTCAGAAAATCCAGATTCAGGCCCAGTTATTATTGAAATATGATCATTCTTTAGCTCATCCTGATTAAAATATTCTTCTGCAGCAGTATCAAATGCATAAATAATCTCTGAACTTTTGAAAGAAGAAATAGCATCCTTCAAGCTATTTTCAAATGCTAGACTTGGCAAAAAATTATTTCCACATTGTTTACAAACATTTATAACAACTTCTTTTGATTTATCTAATAGCTTTGTAATATTTTTCTTAGCAACACTTTGATCAATAAGTTGTGGTTTATAAATCACAAATTTGTTTACGCCTATTTCAGATAATTTTTGTAACATAAAATTAAAATTACTGCCCTTAATTATAGGAATAACCGCTGTAAGAATTTGATGACAAGTAGCACTTTTTTTTAACTCTTCTATCCTCACAACATCACAGTTTGTTTTAGAGATTGATATTATTTTACATTTAGCAAAATATCCATGGCCATCAAAAATCTCAATAATAGTACCTTCTTTCAGTCGTAATGCTCTTACCAAATGTTGGCTTTGAGACTCATCAAGATTAAATTCGTCATTTGGACCTGATACTAACTTGCAATATACTCTATGAATTCTCACCTCAATATTATAGCTATAGCTTGGAAATATATGTCAGAGATTAATCTATTATTTATAAGACATGGTCAAGCCTCTGCATCATGGGAAAATCATCTTGATCCAGGCCTGAGTGAAATTGGTAAAGATCAAGCAAACAATTTAACATCTGATAAAAAACTTCCAAATTTATCGAATTATGATTTTCTTTCAAGTCCAAAATTAAGGGCAATTGAAACCTCAAAGCCTTTAGCAGAAAAATATAAAAAAGAAGTAGTGATTGATGAATCATTTATTGAAATTCCTTCGTCAAACATTGAACTAAATAAGAAACAAGAATGGCTAAAGAATATTGTTGAGATGAAAAAGAAAGATCTTCCAATGTTTATTCAACAATGGCAAAAAAATATTTTTTTAAACATTAGCAATATCAAGAAAGATACAATAATTTTTACTCATTTTATGGTGATCAATTCTGTTGTTAGTAATTTTGTTAAAGCTGATTCAATAATGCATTTTTTTCCTGACTATACTTCAATCACAAAAGTAGTATTGGAAAATGGTTATATAAAAGATTGTGTAATAGGTGGTAATCAAAAAACTGATATAAATTTTTAAAAACCTATTGAGCAATTTTTAAACAACTGTAAACTTATTAGTCTTTGTTATTTAAATTTCTATTTTGGAAAAAAAAGTTAATTCATTTGATAGCTACTCAAAAAAACCTCTGAGAGATGAGGTCAGAAAAGCTATGAAAAGATATTTTAATCAGCTTGATAAAAAGAATACTCCAATAGATGTACATCAACTTGTTTTTAATGAAGTGGAGCCTCCTTTGTTAAGTGCTGTTATGAAATTTTCAAATAATAATCAATCTAAAGCTGCAAAAATATTAGGAATTAACAGAACAACTCTCAGAACAAAATTAAAAAAATATAATATTGAATAATGAGTTATATCGATCCAAAAACAGCTTTAATGAGTCTTTCAGATAAAACGAATTTAAAAAAAATTGTTGAATTTCTTGTAAAAAAAAATGTCAAGATATTATCAACCGGTGGAACATTTAAAGCTATAAAAAAAATTACTGACAACGTCATTGAGGTATCAGATTTTACTGGATTTGAGGAAATGATGGATGGAAGAGTAAAAACTCTTCATCCAAAAATACATGCTGGAATTCTTGCAAGAAGAGATTCGGATATGGAATTATTGGAAGAGAAAGGGTATGAAGGTATAGACCTAGTAATAGTTAATTTGTATCCATTTCAAGAAACAATTGCCAGTAATTGTTCTTTTGAAGAGGCAATTGAAAAAATTGATATTGGTGGCCCAACGATGATTAGAGCTGCAGCAAAAAACTTCAAAGATGTGGTTGTGGTTTCAGATCCTAATGATTATGAAGAAATTATTAATGAGTGGAATGAAAATAATGGTATTTCATACGATTTACGTAAAAATCTATCACAAAAAGTTTTTTCTTTAATGGCGCAATATAACAAGTCAATTGCTGATTATTTAAATGAAGATAAAGAAGATTTGCATGATTATGCTTTTCAGAAAAGTATTACTTTAAGATATGGAGAAAATCCTCACCAATCTGCCTCACTATTTACTTTTGATAATCTTAAAAATAAAAATATTGCTAACGCAGATATTATTCAAGGCAAAGAACTTTCATACAATAATATAGTTGATGCAGATGCCGCATGGGAATGTGTGAGAGAGTTTAAAAATCCTTCATGTGTGATTGTAAAACACGCTAATCCATGTGGTGTTGCTGAGAGTGAATCTATTTTTGATTCATATGATCGTGCTTTCAAAACTGATCCAACCTCTGCTTTTGGAGGAATAATTGCATTTAATAAGCCTGTTGATCTTAAAACAGCAAAAGAAATTAATTCAAGACAGTTTGTTGAAGTTATTATCGCTCCAGACTATGAAAATGATGCTATTAGTGAGTTTTCTAATAAAAAAAATGTAAGAGTCTTAAAAGTAGATTTAAAACAAGACAATTTATACCCAGGAACTATAAAAAAAGTTTCAGGAGGCATTCTTGTTCAGGATGATGATCTTAAAAGTGTGGCTGCTGATGATCTAAAGTGTGTTTCTATGAGACAGCCAAGTGAAACAGAAATTAATGATCTAATGTTTGCATGGAAAGTAGCGAAGTTTGTCAAAAGCAATGCCATAGTTTATGTAAAAAATAAGCAGACTATTGGTATAGGAGCTGGTCAAATGAGTAGAGTTATCAGTGCTGAAATAGCAAATTTAAAGGCCAAGGAAGAAGGATTAGAGGTTAAGGGTGCTGCAATGGCCTCAGATGCTTTCTTCCCATTTAGGGATGGTATAGATAAAGCTGCTTCATCTGGAATATCCTCAATAATTCAACCTGGTGGCTCAATTAAAGATGAGGAAGTGATAGCGGCAGCAGATGAAAATGATATCGCAATGTTATTTACTGGCACGAGACATTTTAGACATTAATGAAAATACTTATTATTGGATCAGGTGGCAGAGAACATGCACTTGCATGGAAATGTGCCCATGATATTTCAGTCGAGCATATTTTTGTTTGTCCAGGAAATGCTGGCACGCATCTTGAGGATAAAATCAGTAATATCGAGATTAATGCTAGTGATTTTGGCGCCATTGAAAATTTTTGTGTAAGTGAAGAGATTGGCCTCGTCATCATTGGTCCAGAACAACCACTTGTTGATGGATTAACCAATTATCTTCAAAGTAAAGGTATTGATACTTTTGGTCCATCAAAAGAAGCTGCTCAACTTGAAGGCTCAAAGACTTTTTCTAAAGATTTTTTTATGAAATATCATATACCGACAGCAGAATATAAATCATTTGATGATTTTGATGATGCTTTAAATTATCTTGATGAAATTGATTACCCTACCGTAGTAAAGGCTGATGGATTGGCAGCTGGTAAAGGAGTAATTATCTGTGAGAATAAAAATGAGGCGATAAAAGCTCTCCAAAGTATTTTCAAAGATAATGCTTTTGGTTCTGCAGGTAATAAAGTTGTGATTGAAGAATTTTTAGAAGGTGAAGAAGCGTCGTTTATTGCTGTCGTAAGTAAAGACAAAATAATTCCACTGGTAACAAGTCAGGATCATAAAGCTGTTGGAGATGGTGATGTGGGTTTAAATACTGGCGGCATGGGTGCATATTCTCCTGCTCCTGTAGTTACTGATGAGATAAATAGAAAAATTCTTGATGAAGTCATGTATCCAACTATGCATGGATTAATTAAAGAAAATTCGCCTTATCTTGGATTTCTTTATGCTGGCTTAATGATAAAAGATAACGAAATTAAAGTACTTGAATTTAATTGCAGGTTTGGTGATCCTGAGACTCAACCAATTTTATTAAGACTTAAATCGAGTTTGGTAGAACTTTGTAAAGCAGCAATTAACGATAATCTTGATTCATATAATATAGAGTGGACTGAAGAACATTCATGTGGAGTAGTTGTTGCATCAAAAGGATATCCTGAAAATTATGAATCTGGAAAAGAGGTTAGTATTGATCAAAATAAAAGTGAAAACTCAAAACTATTTCATGCTGGTACAAAATTTGAAAATAACAAAATTTTTACAAATGGTGGAAGAGTCTTTTGTGCGACTGCTCTTGGAAAAGATTTGAAAGAAGCTCAACAAAACGCATATAATCTTCTAGACAAAGTTCACTTTGAAGACGCTTTTTACAGAACTGACATTGGATATAAAGGAATTAAATGAGTTTTTTAAATAACATAGTTAACGAGTTAGATATTGCATTGAAAACTTTATCTGATAAAAAAACAGGTACTGATAGAGTTTACCCTCCTATACCTGAAGGAAAAAATTCTGAGGATATGTCTCAAAAGGAAAAAAATCTTTCCATTAAATTTATGCGTATAAATCATGCTGGAGAGGTGGCAGCCCAAGCTTTATATAGAGGGCAGGCTTTTGTTTGCAAAGATCCAGAAGTAAAAAAACACTTAATTCATGCAGGTGACGAAGAGACTGATCATTTGGTTTGGTGTAAAAAGAGATTGGATGAGCTTGGTGGTAATAGTTCTGCTTTAAATCCATTATGGTATGCCGGTTCATTTGCAATTGGTGCAATATTTGGCTCAATGGGAGAAAAAACTAGTCTTGGTTTCGTTGAAGAAACAGAGAAACAAGTTGTAATACATCTTCAAAAACATCTTGATAAAGTTTCACACAAAGATAAGGAAACTATTGCGATCTTAAAGACAATGCAAGCGGATGAAGATTTACATGCTGGTCAAGCTAATGAATCAGGTGCAGAGGAGTTAGAATCACCAACAAAAAAAGTGATGGAAGTTACTGCGAAGGTAATGACATCAACTAGTGCATATATTTAATTTAAATAAATGCAAGAAAACTCCTTAAAAACAAAAGAGATAAATATGCGCAAAGTCGCACTCACTGCTTTGGCTGGCACCAGTATTGAGTGGTATGATTTTTTTCTTTATGGAGCAGCTGCTGCTTTAGTCTTTCCTACAGCTTTTTTCGGCGAAGTGCCAGAATCAACTGCATTAATATTATCTTTATTAACCTTCGCGGCTGGTTTTATAGCGAGACCAATTGGGGGAATAATTTTTGGTCATTTTGGCGACAAAGTTGGAAGAAAAAAGACATTGGTTGCAGCTTTAATGTTAATGGGTATTGCATCTACACTTATAGGCTTATTACCAACCTACGCAATGATTGGTGTTACGGCACCGATACTGTTAACGACCCTAAGATTTGCACAAGGTCTTGCAATTGGTGGTCAGTGGGGAGGAGCAATGTTATTAGTTACAGAAAGTGCTCCATCAAATCAAAGAGGATACTACGGAGCTTATGCACAAGCAGGAGCCCCTATGGGAGTAATCCTAGCGAATCTAGCATTCATTGCTACAAGTGCATCACTTTCGGATGAAGCATTTATGAGTTGGGGATGGAGAATACCGTTCATTGCAAGTGCAGTTTTAATTGGTATCAGCATGTATGTTCAAATTACTATGGAAGATACAAAAGCATTTAAGGAGTTACAAGATCTAAAAAATAATCAAGAGACATCCTCAAGTCCAATCAAAAAATCTCCAGTACTTGAGGCGATAATAAATTATCCAAAAAGAATTGCTCTTGCTGCAGGAGCTTTTTTATCTATTCAAGTTACATTTTATATTCTAGTTGCATTTCTATTAGCATATGGAGTAAAAAGTGCAGAAATGTCGAGGGATGATATGTTAATTGCTGTGCTTATTGGATCTGCAATTATGGTTCCAGTTCAATTTGTTTTTTCAGCTTATTCGGATAGACATGGAAGAAAGGGCATATTTATGACTGGAGCTTTATTAACTGCAATATGGGCCTTTGCAATTTTTCCATTGGTTGATACTGGTAATTTTTGGTTGATAACTTTGGCTGTTACTTTTGGGTTAGGGTTTTTGGGTATGATGTATGGACCGCAAGCAGCCTTCTTTACAGAATTATTTTCAACAGAAGTAAGGTATTCTGGTGCGACTTTGGGCTACCAATTAGGTGCAATTATTGGAGGAGCTTTTGCTCCAACTATTGCAGCAAAGCTATGGACTGACTTCGATATTTTTTGGGTATCAGTTTACATTGCAATTGCATCAATATTAACCTTGATCTCTGTAATGTCGCTCACTGAGACTTATAAAACAAACCTTAGCGAAAAAATATAATTTAGGACAACGTCCTTCAAAATCTGAGTATTAATGACAGATATTATTATTTTAAATAGAAATTTAAGATTGCTTGATAATTCAGCTCTTTACTATGGCTCATTAAAATCAAACTTTATTGTGATCTATTTGTATGATGTTGATTACTGGAAAGCTAATGGCAAATCTTCAAGACAACTTAAGTTTTCAAATGATTGTCTTGAAGAATTAGATGAAGATCTGAAGAAGTTGAACTCAAATGTTAATGTATTTAATGGTTCTTTCTATGATTTAGGTAAATGGATAGAAACGAACTATAACAACTTTTCTATACATATAAACCATTGTACTGATGTAAATTATTTTCGAGAGGGATTCAATAATTTTAAAGAAAATTTTAAAAATAAAATAACGGTTTATGACGACTATGGTCTTCAGCTAAATAATTTTGATAGAGATACTTGGTCAAAGAATTGGAACCATATTATGAATTCAGATTTATTAGGCGTACCAAAACCCTCAAATAATAAAGATAGTTTGAATCTTATAGGATTTAGCGATTTTAAGAATGAGATATCTTGTGAATTTTCAGGATTGAGTAATATTCAAAAAGGTGGAACTTCAAAAGCAAAAGAACTTCTAGAAACCTTTCTAGATCAAAGATGTAAAGGCTATAGAATTAAAATGTCCAGTCCAAGTCAGTCTGAAGAAAGTTGCTCAAGATTATCTCCTCATTTTACATATGGCTCTATTTCAATTAGGCAGGTCTATAAACAATTAAATAAAATGCTGCCTGAATTAAATAATAAAAAAGATTTATACTCTTTTAAAAAAAGACTTTATTGGCATTGTCATTTTGTTCAAAAACTTCATACAGAACCTGAGTTAGAATTTTATTCTATGCACAGAATGTGTGATGATCTCAGACCTGATTATGATGATGAAATTATCGAAAAATGGATTGAAGGAGAAACTGGATTTCCCTTTTTAGATGCATGTATGAAATTCTTAAGTGAAAATGGGTGGATCAATTTTAGAATGCGAGCCATGATAATGTCATTTGCATCATATAATCTTTGGCAACCATGGCAAAAAACATCACCGCGCCTGGCTGAACTTTTTACTGATTATGAACCTGGTATACATATTAGTCAGGTTCAAATGCAAAGTGGCGTTACTGGGATTAATCTTCCGAGAATATATTCTATATCTAAACAAAGTATGGATCAGGATCCAGATGCGGAATGGACAAAAAATCTTCTGCCTCAGTTAAATAATTTTGATCCAAAGTTAATTCATAACGCAGAATTAAATAATTCATATATTCCTCAAATAGTTGATCTCAAAACCTCTGCAAAGTTTGCACGTGATCAAGTATGGGGCATAAGAAAAAGTATAGAGTTTAAGAATGAAGCAAGAAAAGTGTATCTTAAACATGGTAGCAGACGAAGAAGATACACTAAGACTAGTTAGCTTTCCATTTTATGTTGCATCCCATTGATGGAAGTTGATCATCTGAAATAGGTTCGTTCATAAGGAGACTATTTATAGCTGACCTTAAATCTTTTGCAGACGGTCTACTATTGGACCCAGGAGATGTCTCATCCATTCTTCCTCGGTAGACAAGTTTTTGTTTTTGATTAAATAAATAGAATTCTGGTGTGCATTCTGCTTTATATTTTTTAGCTATGTCTTGTGTTTCATCAAATAAATAAGGAAATGACAAACCAAGAGAGCTCCACAATTCTTTCATTTTGCTTGGTCTATCTTCCGGGAAATTAATAATGTCATTTGAGCTAATTGCAATCATATTAATATTTTCAAGATAATCTTTTGCAAGCTTAACGAGCTCTTCATGATAATGAATGACATATGGACAATGGTTACAGATAAACATTATTAAAGATGGTTTTTCGTTATCAAGTGAATCAGAAGAAAAGCTTTTGTTGGTTAATGAATTTAATAATTCAAACTTAATTAGATCCGTTTGAAGATCTAGCATACTTGAATAAGTTAAGGCCATAGAAATATTATAGACTCATTTGCTGCCACTTAACTGGTACACCCTCTAGTTTGTATCTATTTGATTCTTCTCGTAATTTTTCATATTCAGTTTTTGAAGAATAGACTGTTACTATTAATGCATTTTCTTTATTTGCTGTTATTCGAAGCACCCTTCCCATTCGTTGTATTCTCTGTCTTTTTGATGATGAGGCGCTTAAAATCATTGCTCCATCTGCTTCAGGCATATCAAAACCCTCATCAAGGGCTGTGCAACTAACCAAAACATTTAATTTACCTGATTTAAAATTCTCAAGATTCTCTTGTCTTTCATCATCTTTAAGATCGGTATTATAAATACCTGACTTAAACCCTTTTTTATTAATAATTTTATTGAATTCTTTAGCCTGTTTCTTGTTTTCGGTAAAAACAATCCAACTGTCTCTTTTATATTTCTGTATGAGTTCTAAACCATAAGGAATTCTATTCTTAGAATTTTTTACTAATCTTGCCCTATTAAAAATAAGCATTTTCAAAGGATAGTCATTCATATCATTACCACCAATAGTTGCTGCCCTTCTTTGGATACTCTTTGTAAATTTCTTGTATTTGTCTTCTTCTTCAGGAAGTAAAGCTGCATAGCCATAAAGAAGTTTAAAGTTAACAATTACTTCATCTTCTCTTGCATCAATATAGTCATAATCAAAAATTATGTCGCCGAGGATCTTTGTAATTATAGTGTAGAAATTATCATCATAATCCCTTTCTGGTGTTGCAGATAATCCAAGTGTTGCGTGCCAATTATTTGTGAGCATATCTCCTCTTTTTTCAGTACCTATCTTATGACACTCATCAACAATAAGTAACGTATTTTGACAATCAACATCATCAATAACATTTTTTAAAGAATCTATTGTAGATATACATATTTTTGTAAGTTTGTTCGTTTGTTCTCCTCCACCATTTAGGGAGATATCTTTACTATATTCTTGAGATAGGCTCTCATACCATTGATCAAGAAGTGCAATTGAAGGGACGACAATTAAAATTAATTTTTCAGGATTTACTTCTAAATATTTTTTTATACAGTGAATGGCAAAAAATGTTTTACCACCGCCTGTTACAACTTTAATAATTCCTCTTTTTTTGACCCACCAAAGGGGGAAAGCTTTCTCCTGCCATTCCCTAAGTTTCAAAGAAATCTCCTTTCATTAAACTTTCGCCTATTAAAAAAACATTAATATTATGTTCTTGAAGTATTTCTATGTCTTTAAAACTTTTAATACCTGATTCTGCAATAAAAATGTTATTTCCTTTGAATATTTCTTTCAATTTAATAGAGTTATTAAGATCAACTTCAAAAGTTTTTAAATTTCTATTGTTAACCCCAATAAGTGCATTTGAAAATTGTTCTACTCTTGAAAGTTCATTTTCATCATGCACTTCAATGATGAAATCTAAGCCGAGTTTTTCTGCTGTTTCAGAGAATGTAAATAACTCATTATCATTCAATATAGAAGCAATAAGTAAAATACAGTCGGCTCCAATTAATTTTGATTCATAAATTTGATACTCATCAATAATAAAATCTTTTCTTAATATAGGCAGTTTGGTTATAGCTTTTACTTGTTTAAGATATTCGATACTTCCTAAAAAATAATCTTCTTCTGTAAGAATGGAGAGAGCTGAAGCACCAAATGATTCATATTCTTTAGCTTTCGAAATTGCGTCAAAATTTTCACTTATTACTCCTGCACTTGGAGAAGCTTTCTTTATTTCAGCGATGATTGCTTTAGATTTATTTTCTAGGTTTTTCTTGAAATTACTTTGTTCGATATTCTCAAGGTTAATTTTTGAGAGTAACTCATTGAAAGGAAGACGTAATTTTTTTTCTTCAAGTTTAGTTTTTGTATTTAAAACAATCTCGTCAAGAATATTCATGATTCGTTTGAGACTCTTACATAACTACTTAATTTTTGTGCTGCTTGACCGCTATTCATTAAATCAAATGCCATCTCAACACCTTCACTCATTGAATTTACAATACTGGCTAAGTATAAAGCTGCTCCACTATTTAATGCGATCATATCTTGAACTGCAGATTTTTCTCCTTCAAATGCTCTATTTACATGAAGAAGACTTTCTTGAGATGAACTTGCAGAAATTTGATCAAATGAAGAGATATTTAATCCAAAATCTTTTGGTGATATTTTATATTCACTAATTTGGCCACCCTTAAGTTCTGAAATAGTGGTTTCTGAACAAATTGAAATTTCATCAAGGCCATCGTCTCCATGTACTATCATGACATGTTCCATATCAAGGTTTTTAGCAACACTAGAGAACATATTGACTAATTTTTTCTCATAGACACCCAAAACTTGTCTTCTTGCATTGCAAGGATTTGTATGTGGCCCTAACAAATTAAAAATAGTTTTATCAGCAATTTTTTGTCTTGCTGGCATAACATATTTCATTGCTTCATGATGAAGTGGCGCAAATAAGAATACAAAACCAACTTGCTCAAAAATTGATTTTAATTTTTCTCTTTCATGGCTTATATTTGCTCCAGATTCTACAAGGAAATCTGCGCTACCTGATTTACTGGAGATAGCTTTATTTCCATGTTTTGTAATTTTAGCTCCACCCGCAGCAGCTACAAATGAAGATGCTGTAGAACAATTAAAGGTATAAAGACCAGTTCCACCTGTTCCACAAGTATCTATATGGGTTCCATCACCTAAATTATATTTTAGTGACTTCTCTTTCATTACAGTCGCTGCAGCTGTAACTTCAGTCTCAGTTATACCTTTTGCGTTTAATGCAATGAGAAATGATTCAATATCAGAATCTCCCACCATACCAGTCATTATTAAATTAATAGCTTCTTGCATTTCTTCAAGATTTAAATTTTCTTTATTATTTATTTTATTTAAGAAATCTTTCATGCTTTTTTTATAAAGTTCTCTATAAGCCTCATGCCATTATTTGTATCGATTGATTCAGGATGGAATTGAACACCATAAATTGGTTTTTCAACATGTTCAACTGCCATTATTATTTCTTCATCATCACTTAAAGTTGCAGTTATCTTTAATTCATTTGGAAGAGTTTTTTTCTCTATTATAAGACTATGGTATCTAACAACTTTATAGGAGCTTTCAATTTGATCAAAAATTAAACTTCCATCGTGATCTATATTTGAAGTTTTTCCATGAAAAATTTTAGGTGCCTTAATAATATTTCCACCGAAAGCTGCTCCAATTGCTTGATGTCCCAAACAAACACCTAGTATTGGAACTTTTGCTTTCTGTATTAGTTCAATCGATATCCCTGCCTCTTTTGGTGTGCAAGGCCCTGGAGATATAACTATTTTTTCAGGACTATGATCAATGATTTCAGACACAGTCATTTCATCATTTCTTATGACTTTAATGTTTTTTTCGATGTCACCGATATAGTGAACCAAGTTATAAGTGAAACTATCATAATTATCTATAACAATAATCATGAAATCATCTCCATAGCATCCAAGAACACTTTTGATTTTTGTATGCATTCCTGCCATTCTTTTTCAGGATCTGAATCTGCGACTATTCCAGCACCTGCTCCAACATGAATAAGATTGTCTTTAATGACTGCAGTTCTTATTGCAATAGCCGTATCAATATTTCCATTCCATGAGATATAACCTATTGCACCTCCATATATTCCTCGTGAACTTGGTTCAAGTTCATTGATTATTTCCATAGCACGAATCTTTGGGGCACCTGAAAGTGTTCCTGCTGGTAAAGTAGCTTTTAAAGCCTCAATGAAAGTAAGGTTTTTTGAAAGCTTTCCAACTACATTTGAGACTATATGCATAACATGAGAGTATCTCTCAATTATCATTTTTTCAGTCAGCTTTACACTTCCAATTTCTGAAACTCTACCAACATCATTTCTACCAAGATCAATTAACATTAGATGTTCTGCTAATTCTTTAGGATCACTTAATAAGTCAAGTTCGTTTTTTTTATCTTCATCCTCATTTGTGCCTCTTTTTCTTGTTCCTGCAATAGGCCTTAAAGTAATTTCATCGTTTTCTAGTCTCACTAAAATTTCTGGAGAAGACCCAACAACTTCACATTCGTCAAGATTTAAATAATACATATAAGGAGATGGATTTAGCTTTCTAAGAGCAGAATATAATTCAAAAGAATCACCCTCAAATGACTTATAAAAATCTTGGGCCAATACAACCTGCATTACATCGCCTTCTTTAATATATTCCTTTACTCTTTTTACAGCACCTATATATTCATTTTTTGTAAAATTTGATGAATATTCTAATTGTCCCGAAATATCCGAATGCTCTATTTCTCTATACTGACTTGATGAGTCAATGCTGTTTTGAATTTCATCAATTTCTTTTTGTGCATCTTCATATGAGATTTTTTGAGGATCAGCGTTGTAAATTGCCTGCATAGTTTGATTAAAATTATCATAAACAATTAACTTTTCAGATTTAACTAAATAAATATCTGGCATATCCTCTTCAAATTTTGATTCTTTCTTTGGAAGATTATTAATTTTTGCCTCAGCATATTTTGCACTTTCATATGCAAAAAAACCTACATATCCACCATAAAATCTTGGCATATCTTTCAAATTGGGTGACTTATGAATACCTATTATTTTTTTTAATTCATTAAGAGGTTCATTTGATTCAATTTCATTAATGCCAAGTTCGTTTTTGATTTCAATTTTTTTATCAGATACTTTGATAGTATCTTTACAATCCAATCCAATTATTGAGAATTGTGCCCACTTCTCACCTCCCTCAATTGATTCGAGTAAAAAAGTGTTTCGTTTATTCTTAATTTTAGAAAAAACCTTAATTGGTGAATCTAAATCAAGATCTATAGTCTTTACTAATGGGATAATATTGAAACCATTTTCGCTAAATTCTATGTATTCTTCTTTACTTATCATTAGATAAAATTGTTTTAATTTTTATTACGTCTCCAATTTCAATTTTGTTTTCTTCAAACCAACCAGAATTAACTTCTAATGCATATTTCGCTGCTTTATTTGAGCAAACTGAATTTTTTGAAAGTGGAACCATATCATATATTCCAATAACTTTACCTCTCTTATTTAAATAACCAACGCTTAAAGGTATTAAAGTATTTTTCATCCACATGCATTGTTTTTTTTCATATGGCCAAACAAAAAACATTCCATAATTATCTGGAATTGATTTTTTATACATAAGTCCTTTTTTTCTATCCTCAAATTTTGAAACGACTTGAATTTCATCCAGATAATCATAAATATCAACATCTTTTGATGCATCAAGATGATTTACATAGAGTAAAAATATTAGATACTTAAATGATTTTTGAACGAAGTTCAAATATTGTTTGCTCATAATTTTCTGTATTGAATATTGCTGAGCCGGCAACAAATGTATCCGCACCAGCTTCTGATGCTAAACCAATGGTTTCTTTGTTAATTCCACCATCAACTTCAAGACGAATATCTCTTCCTGAATTATCTATCATCTTTCTAACTTGAGCGATTTTTTCTAAGGAGTTGTGGATAAATGATTGCCCACCAAATCCAGGATTAACACTCATTATTAAAACTAAGTCTAAGTCATCTAATACGCTCTCAAGAGTATTTAATGGTGTTGCAGGATTATAGACTAACCCAGCCTTGCAACCTTTATCTTTAATAGCATGAATTGATCTGTGTATATGTTTGGAAGCTTCAGGGTGAAAACTTATCAAGTCCGCACCAGCTTTTATAAAATTTTGAGCTAAATCATCAACCGGATCAATCATTAAGTGAACATCTATGAACTCTTTTATTCCATATTTTCTTAATGCTTCGCAGACCATTGGACCAATTGTTAAATTTGGAACATAGTGATTATCCATAACATCGAAATGAACCCAATCTGCTCCAGCATCAAGAACATTCCTTACTTCTTCACCTAATCTTGCAAAATCTGAGGCTAATATTGAAGGCGCAATTATGTAATTTTGATCACTCATATGCTAATTCTCTTCGTTATGAAGAGTATTGGCAAGCTTTAAACGATCTTGAGTGCCAACATCAATCCAAAATTCGGACGACTTATGAGCAGTAACTTTGCCATTATTTATGTACTTTGGTAAAACACCTTTCCACATGTTAAAGGTTTCGATATCAAAGACATTTTCATTAAAAATAATTGGATTTATTAGAGATATGCCGCTCCAAGTTAGTTCATTTAATCCATCTTGCACTTCAACCATGTTCTCATTTTTTATTGAAAAATCTCCATTCCTATTATGATCTGGATTTGGAACACCAATCAAATGTGCTGCTTCAGTTGTTTTTGGCAAGTTCATGAAGCTAATGCAATGATAGATGTCAGAATTTATTAATAAAAAGGGCTCATCTCCCAAAATATTGAGGGCCTTTAAAACACCACCACCAGTTCCAAGTGGCCTTTCCTCAAAAGAAAATAAAATATTATTTTTCGGGAATTTTTCTTTAACATGACCTTCAATTAACTTTGATAAATGAGAAACATTAATAACAATCTCTGAAAACCCACTTTCAAGTAAATTATTGATATTACGCTCTATCAGAGTTTTATTTCCAACCTTAAGAAGTGGTTTAGGAGTATCTTTGGTAAGAGGTAAAAGCCTTTTGCCATAACCTGCAGCTAAAATCATTGCTTTCATATTTCTGAAACTCTTTTTATTAAAGTCGGGCTAATCGCATTAATTATGTATTCTTTAGAAGCATGATTTTCAGGAATCATTTGAAGTAAATTTGATAGAATCATTGGTAAATCATTTAATCTAAAACTTCGATTTTTTGTTAAATATAAATTTGATAAGGTTCCAAGAATTCTTAAGTTTCTTTGGATAGTGCCCCATCTTAAAAACTCAAAGAAATCATCTTCAGAACAGTCTAATTTAACTTTTTTTGAATAGAATTTTAATAAGTCTTTTGTAGCACAAAGGTCTACTTCATGATAATGATCAACCAAAATACCAGCCAGATCTATTCCTATTGGTCCAATTCTCATATCTTGGAAATCAATTATTGTTAATTCATTATTATCTAAAATGAGATTTCTCCTCTCAAAGTCAAAATGACAATTTACCCATGGATGCTCAAAAAGACAATTTAATGTTGTGGTAATAAGATTATCAATTGAGGAATTTACATTCACATTTAAAAAATTTCTACAAAAAGCATCTTTGAATAAATTCATTTGCCTTAGAAGTTCTTCTTTAGTGAATTTATTTATATTATTAATTGAACAATTTTGTATTGCAGAAAGCATTTGTAAGGAACTTTTTAGCAATTCATTCTTATTATCTTCATCTAAAATTGAAAGAAGATCTCCATCTCCTAAATCATGCTGAATAGTTACGCCTAAGGCTTTATTATGATGAACTATTTTTGAGCAACTGATGTTGTTTTTAATGAGTTCTTCAGAAATTGCTATAAACTTTAAATGATCTCCTTTTGAGGGATTTAAATAACACAACACCATAGAATTATTATCTGCATCGATAATTCTCCAATACTCTCTACCACTTGCTTCGAGTTTCAATGAGGATGCTTTAACAGCATGAAAGTTACATTTTTTACTTAGAATTATTACTTCTTCTTCTTTCAACTAACTATTTTTAATTTCCTCAGGCAATGGTGTGTCATCTGGAACAAAAAAATCTGGCATTAACTCTCCAAATGGAGCAGAAGCATATTTTGAAAAATCTTTCACCCCGGCTTCATATAAAACCATATCGTCAATACAGAAATTTCCAGTGAATTCTTTAGAGCTCTTTGTAAGAATTTCATATGCTGAGTCGGCCATGATTTCTACATTTCTAGATAATTTCATTATCTCATCTCCACCTAGATGATTTTGTACAGCAGCAGTAGCAATTGCAGTTCTTGGCCAAAGCGCATTAACCGCTATACCGAATTCTTTAAATTCTTCTGCCATACCTAAAACACACATACTCATAGTGTACTTAGCCATTGTGTAAGCAACAGTTCCTGAGAACCACTTCGAATGCATATCAAGTGGTGGTGCAAGATTTAAAATATGAGGATTAGAGGCTTTCTTCAAATGTGGTAAACAATATTTGCTTACCATATAAGTACCTCTGCCATTAATTTGATGCATAAGGTCATATCTTTTCATCTCTGTATCAGTCACATTTGTTAATTGAATTGCAGATGCATTATTAATACATATATCAATACCTCCAAAATGATCAACAGTTTGATTGATAGCATCCCTGACATTATCTTCGTTTCTGATGTCACAGATAACAGGTAAAGCTTCACCACCTACTTCAACTATCTCATCTGCTGCTGTATAAATAGTTCCAGGAAGTTTTGGATGAGGTTCAGCAGTCTTGGCGGCAATAGCAACTTTTGCACCATCCTCGGCTGCTTTTTTTACCATTGCAAGTCCAATCCCTCTGCTTCCACCAGATATAAAAATAACTTTATCTTTTAAACTCATAATTTTTCCTCATAATTATTATTAAAATTTTTCCATGTATGGACGTAAATCTAATTCATGTGTCCAAGCATTCTTTTCTTGTGTATGCACAAACCAATAAGCATCAGCAATTGCACTAGGTTGTAGAATACCGTCTTTTTCTTTGAGAGCATATACGTCTGGAAAATTTTCTTTAATAAATGCAGTATCAATTGCGCCATCAATTATAAAATGAGCAACATGAATGCCTTGTGGACCAAGTTCTCGTGCCATACTTTGGCTTAAAGATCTGAGAGCAAACTTTGCACTTGAGAAAGCTGCAAAACCTGAACCTCCTCTTACAGATGCGGTTGCTCCAGTAAAAAATATACTTCCACTATTTCTTTTTTTCATATGCCTGGCTGCTTCTCTTCCAGATAAAAAACCTGCAAAAGCAGCCATTTCCCAAACTTTTGTAAAAACCCTTGCGGTTGTATCAACAATTGGAAAAAAAACATTAGCTCCAGGATTAAATATTACAACATCAATTGGAGCTACATTATTTTCAACCTCTTCAAAAAAATCCTTTATAGATGACTCTTCTCTGGCGTCAACACCATAGGCCTTTGCCCATCCTCCAGAATCCTTGATTTCATCAGCTAATTCTTCAAGTTTATTGATATTTCTTGGCCTTCTTGCTGGGCAAACCTTATAGCCAAAACTTGCAAACTTTTTAGTTAAAGCTGATCCAGTTGCATCGCCTGCACCAATAATAATTGCAGAATATTTTGAAAAATCTTCCATATAAGTGTTTAATTGATTTACTTTACAAAATTGTTAATAAAAATGATAGTAGACTTTATATTTGATGTTGCCAGTCCAAATGCTTATTTGGCTCATAGAGTAATTCCTGATTTTGAAAAAAGAACAGGGACAACCTTTAATTATATTCCTTGTCTTTTAGGTGGAATACATAAACTAACCAACAATCAACCACCATTTGTAGCATTTGCTGAAATTAAAAACAAATCAGACTATCAGATAATTGAACTTGAAAGGTTTGTAAAACAACACAAACTTGATAAATATAAATTTAATTCTCATTTTCCTCCATCAACAATTCAAATACAAAGAGGCGCCATTGCTGCAAAAGAATTAGGTGTATTTGAACAATACATTGAATGTGTCCTGGTTGCTATGTGGGAAAATGATAAAAATCTTTCAGATATAGAAGTATTGAAAGAAACACTTAATGAAAATGATTTTGATGTAAATGCAATTATTGAAATAGTTACATCTCAAGCCTGCAAGGATGAACTCATTAAAAATACTAACGAGGCTGTTTCAAGAGGAGCATTTGGTGTTCCAACCTTCTTTCTTAATGAACAAATATTTTTTGGCAAAGATCACCTTCATCAACTAGAAGAATATATATATTCTTTAAAAAATTAGAACCTTTTTAAAAAAATCTTTCATAAAGAATGATGTATTAAAATAATAGAATGTCAAAGATAAAAAGAAATTTTCTTATTGCAATTCTTGTTGCTTTTCAGAGTCACATTAAGAGTGATCTCGTAAATGAGGAAATTTTAAAAATTAATAAATTAGACAATGCTGTCTCATGTTTTATTTATGAGCCATATCTTGGAATTGTAAATAATATTGAAGATCTTGAAATTAAATCTGAGAAATTTGAAATTACTGATGATGAAATTCTCATCCTTAATGGAGACGTTGAATTAGATTTTCCTGATGGTTTGTTGAATTCACAAAAAGTTAGAGTAGACAAAGACAGAGGATATGTAGATTTTAAAAGGCAGGGTCAAATATTTTTTAAAGATTATTTTTTTAAAGCTGAAGAAGGAACTTTCAGCAGAGATGATGGTTATATTAATTTAAAAAATGGGGAAGCATTTTTAAATTCAAGAAATTTAATCATAAGCTTTGAAGAGCTTGATGGGGACTTGGATGATAAAATTAATCTTTCTAATGTTCAAATGACTTCGTGCTTAGACTCAACAAATGGTTGGGCTATTAATGCTGGCAAAGTATCACTTGATGAATCAACAAAAAGAGGAATTGCAAGAAACGTAAGAATAAAGATTCTTGATAAGTCCCTAATCAAATTACCTGTCCTTCCTTTTGCTACATCTAATGAGAATATGTCAGGATTTTTAGAGCCTACACTATCATACTCATCAGATGGATTAGATTTTGTAATTCCTTATTACAAAACTATATCGAAAAGAAGTGATATAACTATTGCTGCCAGAAATATCTCTGAAAGAGGTTCTGGAATTGAAACAAATTACAGAAATCTGCATGGTAAGAAGAACAACCTTCGTAATATAGATCTAATTTATTTTAATAGTGATAAAGAACATAAAAAAATGTACCCAAGTCAATCTGATGCAAGATGGGCTTTTAGCGTAAAAGATTCATATTTAGACAAAAAAACCCTATGGATAGACTTAGATTGGTCAAAGGCTTCGGATGATTTGGTTTTGAGAGACATATCTGGTGAAATAACTTCGATTGGTTCCCAAAGAGAGCAAAATTTGAGACAAAACATTTCAATTAACGGTATATACAAAAATGTTGAATTTAAAATTTCTCACAATGGATTTCAGAGCCTTAATCCAATACTAACAAATGGGTACAAAACATTACCATCAATAAACATAAAATATTATAAAAGTCTTAAAGGATTTTCTATTGAAGAGAACTTAAATTTGTCTGTATTTAAAGCGGATGATGTTCATGGCTTTTATGGGTATCAAAATAAAAGTAATCAGTTTCCATTTTTTATAGATCCTGTAGAAGGATCAAGGGTATTCTCTGATTTCAAAATTTATAAAAGTTTTAACTTAAACACATTAAATATCTATTCTGGATTGGGATTAAAAAGTATTAACTATAATCTTGATAATTCACAGCAATCTCAATCAGTAAGTATTCCTAATTTAATTGTTGACATCAATACTATATTTTATAAGAAGAATAAGATGGATATTCATTTATTGAAGCCAAGATTAATCATTGGATATGTAGGATATAAAAATCAAGATTCAAATCCAATTTTTGACACAAATAAAATTTCGATGATTAATCAATTATCTAATATAAATCGGTTTTCTGGGATGGACAGAATTGGTGACCAAAAATTTTATACTTTAAATTTGGAATATAAAAAAAGAATGATGCATATGGATAAAATATCGTTATCTGTTTCAAAAAAGTTTTACCTTGAGGATAGAAAGGTATTTCTTGATAGCATGCATATGTCAAATGATCCTATGAGCCAAATGAATATGGCTATGATGAATATGTCATCTCAAATGAATGGAATGATGGATATGTCTCAAATGGGTGGAATGATGAAGATGCCAATGGATGAAGGGCCAGTTATGATAATGGGCAAGTGGATGCCTAGTATGAAAACAATGATTATGTCGTATACAAGCTATATTGAGGAATCAAATAAGATCCCAGTGGGGGGCATTACTATTAATCATAAATTTAAGTCTGCTTCCATGGGTTATGCGAAGAGATACACAAGAATGTCAGGCGACTTTGGAGTTACTTTGGATTATTCAGAATTATTTACAGACATCAAAATAAAAAATAAAGTTAGCCTAATTGCGAAAATTAAATATGACGATGAAGCAAGCAAAAAAATTGAATCAATTTTTGGTATTGGTTATGAAAATTGTTGTATTGCAGTGAGGTTAACCACTTCTGACAAAAATCTCTCAAAATATTTAGATAATTTTGAATCAACTTCATATGATTTTTTAAATGAAGCATGGAATAATGTTATAGAAATTGAAAATAAGAGTAGAGTTAATTTTCAATTTGAATTTAAAGGTTTAAACTCAACTTTTGAAAAGGCAGGAAAAGCATTAAATAACTCTATTCTAAAATATTAATTATGAATAAAATTTTAATATCATTTATCTATTTAGTATCTACTTTACAAATATTTGCTGAGACAGTGATACTCGATCGCATTGCTATTATTGTCGATGACGGTGTTGTTATGGAATCGCAAATCAAAAGTAGCATTGTCAAAATCAATCAAAGATATGAAGATCAAAATATACCTAAGCCTCCATTGGATGTTGTTGAAGAAAATGTTAAAGAACAATTAATAATAGAAGAGTTGCAACTTCAACTTGCAGATAGAGCTGGAGTAAGAATCAGTGATGCTGAGTTGAATGTCACAGTAGAAAGATTGGCTAGAAATAATCAAATGAGCTTAGAAGAGTTCATTTCATTTATTGAAAATAGTGGAGATTCCTACGAAGACTTGAGAGATGATATTCGAAAAGAAATGAGGATTCAGAGAATCCAAAGAGGACGGGTAAACTCAACAATCGATATCACTGAAAAAGAATTTGATGCATTTTTAGCTACAGATGATTCTCTTGATGCCCTTCAACCTGAACTATTAGTTAGACAAATCTTGGTGAAAGATAAAAGTACTGCTGACAATGTCATTGATCAGATAAATAAAAACATTGAATTTTCTGATTTGGCAAAACAATACTCACTAAGTGCAACTGCTCAAAATGGTGGACTTATGTCCTGGAAAAGACTTAATGAAATGCCGGTGTTATATGAGAATGCTCTTGATAAAAAATCTGTGGGTTATATTTCTGAGCCACTAGAAAGTGGATCAGGATTTCATATTTTAAAACTCGAAGATAAAAAAGGTGATTTTGTGCAATTTCAAGATCAATGGAAATCAAGACATATTCTTTTAATGCCCACTGCAATTAGAGACGATGAAGAAACTGAAAGACTTTTAAATGAAATTAGAGACAGAATTATCTCTGGTGAAGACTTTGGTGTTCTAGCAGATGAATTTTCAGAAGATCCAGGTTCAGCAAAGCTTGGAGGTGATCTAGGTTGGTTAGGCCAAGGAGTCCTAGCAGACAAATTTGAAGAAACAATGCTTGCCTCAGAAATTAATGAGATTTCTGAAGTATTTAAAACAGAATTTGGTTATCACTTTCTTGAAGTTTTAGAAAAAAGGAATCATGAGCTTACAAATGAATTAATTGAGGAGAGAGCATATCAAGTATTATATTCAAGAAAATTTGATGAAGAGCTAGATAATACTCTAAGAACAATGCGTGCTGAGGCTTTTGTTGAATTCAAAGAATTAGATTGAAAAAAATAATTTATTCTCCTGGTGAACCTGCCGGTATTGGTCCTGACATAATAATTAAATTATGTTGCTCTAACTCATGGGAAAAATATAAATCATCAATAGTCTCAATTGGAGATCCTGAATTATTTATTAGAAGAGCTAAATTATTAAAAAAGAAACTAAAAATAGTTGAAGCTAATTCGTTAGAAGATTTAAAAAAAAATAAAAAAAATATTCTTCAAATAATCAAAGTATCCAAATGTAAAAATTATCAAGCAGGTGGTCTATCAGCTAACAATGCAGAATATGTAATAGATAACTTAGACTATGCAATTGATCAAACACTAAATATAGACAAAGTAGCACTTGTTACCGGCCCTATTAGTAAAGAAAATATTACCTCAATCATTAAGAATTTTTCAGGTCATACTGAATATATTATGCAAAATACTAAAAGCAAAGATGTACTTATGATGCTTGCGTCTCCAAAATTGAAAGTGGCACTAGCAACTACCCATGTTCCTTTAAAAAAAGTATCTAAAATGATAAAAAAAGAATTAATTGTTAATAAAATTAAGATACTTAATAACGAACTTAAAAATAAATTTAATATTAAAAAACCAAAAATAAGAATACTTGGCCTTAATCCTCATGCTGGTGAAAATGGAAAAATAGGCACAGAGGAATTAGATCATATTAAACCTGCTGTGAGGATCCTCAAGAAAAATAATATAGATGTTTCTTATCCAATTTCTGCTGATACTGCATTTTCTATTGGCCTATTAAAAGAGACAGACGCATATCTTGGAATGTACCATGATCAAGTGCTTCCGGTATTAAAAGCTTTAAGTTTTGGCAACTCAATTAATATTACTCTTGGTATTCCAATTATTAGAACATCTGTAGATCATGGTGTAGCCCTTGATATTGCTGGAACATCAAAATCAAATTCATCCTCTTTAGATCTCGCAATTAAAACAGCAATAAGATTGACTAAATGAACTCTAGAGACCTAAGACGTAAATATGGTCAAAACTATTTAAAAGATAAGGCTATTTTATTCGAAATGGGCGAAGCAATAGCTCCGAGAGAACATGATAATTTTATTGAGATTGGTCCTGGTTTGGGTGCCCTCACCGATCAAATTAATATAGAAAAAATAAATGTTACATGTATTGAAATAGATGCAAAAAATATTGAATATTTAAGAAAGAAGTATGATGGTCCTGCTAGCTTTAAATTCATAAATGAAAATATATTAGATTTTAATTTAGATGATGAAGTTAGTAACTACAGATTAATTGGTAATTTGCCATACAATATCTCGACTCAAATAATGTTGAAGTTTATTGAAAATTACAAAAATATTTATGACATGCATTTCTTAGTTCAAAAAGAAGTTGCTGAAAAAGTCACTGGGAATGTTTCAACCAAAAATTGGGGAAAGTTAGCATTAAAAATTTCTGCTTTTTTTGACAGTGAAGTTCTGTTTGATGTTCCACCAGAATCATTTGATATTAAGCCTAATGTAAATTCAAGTTTTATAAGGCTCTTGCCAAAAAAAAACATAAATTATGATTTAGAAATCAAATCAGATCTTTACAATATAATTGATTCAGCCTTTATGTCTCGAAGAAAAAATATAAAGAATAATTTAAAAAATCTTAATATTAATTGGAATGAAGTTGATATAAATCCAAATAAAAGATCTGAAGAATTATCAACACAAGATTTTATCTATTTAGCTAAAAGTTTAAAAAAATAAATGTCACACTATGTAGTTGGAGATGTTCAAGGTTGCTTTGATGAGCTAATTTCTTTGTGTAAAAAAATAAAATTTAATCCAAATAAAGATAAGTTAATATTTGCAGGAGATTTTGTTAATAGAGGCCCAAAATCTCTCGAAGTTTTAGAATTTTGTATTCAAAACAAAAGGTCTGTTTCTGGTGTTCTTGGTAATCATGATTTTTATTTGTTATATCTGATTGAGCACAAAAAAAGAAATAAATCATTAAAACCTATTCTTGAATCTAAAAATGTAAATAGAATTTTTAAGTGGTTACGCAAGCAACCCCTTGTTCAAAAGATTAAAATTAATAAATCTAAAGAGGTCTTTTATATTGTTCATGCTGGCATTCCATTTTTTTGGAGTCTAAAAACTGCAAAAAAACTTTCAAATGAGTTGCAGGGAGTATTAAAAAAAGATTCCTATAATATTTTAAAAAAAATGTGGGGTGATTCACCCTCGAGATGGAAAGCAAGCTTAGAAGGTTATAAAAGATATAGAACTATAATTAATTATTTCACTCGAATGCGATATCTTGATGTCAATGGGAATCTAAAGTTAAAGAAAAAAGATCTAAAAAAGGAAAAAAATCATATACCCTGGTTTCAACAAACTATAATTAATTTGAAACCAAAAGAATTTATAGTTTTTGGTCACTGGGCAGCTTTAAATGGTAAGACAAAATTTAAAAATATAATTGGTCTAGATACTGGTTGTGTATGGGGTAAAAAACTAACAGCAATTAGATTAGAGGATAAAAAGATATTTCAAGTTAATAAATTATGAAAATATACAAAGTTGGTGGTGCTGTAAGAGACGGTCTTTTGGGTGTAAAGGCAAAAGATAACGATTGGGTTGTTGTTGGTTCCTCACCAGATGAAATGATCTCAGAGGGCTTTAAACCTATAGGAAAAGACTTTCCAGTATTCTTACACCCTGAAACTAAAGAGGAATACGCATTAGCCAGAACTGAGAGAAAGTCAGGTACTGGTTACCATGGTTTTACATTTTATTTTGGGAAAGAAGTTACCTTAGAAGAAGATTTATCGAGGAGAGATTTTACAATAAATGCAATGGCTCAAGATGAAAATAATAATATTATTGATCCACTAAATGGTCAGATTGATCTGCAGAATCAAATTTTTAAACATGCATCTGAAGCATTTTCAGAAGATCCACTCAGGGCTATTAGGTTGGCAAGATTTTTTACATATGATCACCTGAAAGATTTTAGTATTAATAGTTCAACAATTGATAAAGTTAATCAAATTGTCTCATCAAATGAAATATCAAAACTTTCATCTGAAAGAGTTTGGATAGAAACATCAAGGGCGTTATGCAGTTCTAATCCCAGTAATTATTTTGAAAAAATTATTTCCTTGGATTTAATAAAGCCCTTTTTTGAGAATCTAAAAATAGCACATTGTCATAGTCATTCAGACACTGAAATCAGATGGTCAGAGCTTCAAATAAATAATCATTTTAAATTAGGCAACAAAATACCTATCCCAAATGAATATAAAAATGCATCTAGTGTGCTAAAAAGTATTTCAAAAATTACTAATAATGTTGAAGAAAGTCATTTAATTAAAATTATTAAAGATACTCAATTTAAAAGAAATAAAGAGCTTATTGACAAGCTGCTAACGCTTCCGTGTTTGTCAAAAAATAAAGATTACGTGTCTAGTATTGCTGACGAACTAAACAATACCGATTTTTCTTTCCTTTCAGGTATACCAAAAGAGAAAGTTGAGACAGAAAAGTCTAAAATATACAAAGAAATACTTAAAAAGTTTATATGAGCAAAACTATATTTATTACAGGAGCAGCAAAAAGAATAGGAAAGGAAATTGCTCTTACCTATAAAGAATTGGGATGGAATATTATTATTCATTACAATTCGTCAAAAAAAGATGCCGAAGATCTTGCTGATTTTATTAATAAAGATAACCCTGATTCTGCAAAAACTGTAAAGGGTAATTTAGATATCAAAGAAGATGTCGAAAAAATATTAACTGATATAGATGGAATGTTCCCTTCATTAGATTTACTAATAAATAATGCTTCAACCTTCTACCCTACTCCAATTGAAGAGGTATCTGAAGACCATTGGAATAAGCTAATTGGTAGCAATTTAAAAGGTCCTTTATTTTTAATACAAGGTGTAAAAGAAAAACTTAAAAAATCTAATGGTCAAGTGATTAATATTACTGATACAAACCTCTCTAGAGGTGTTGCAAATTATTCTATATATTCTGCTGCTAAGGCAGGCCTCGAGGCAATTACAAAGGGGCTTGCGAGAGAGCTCGCTCCTGAGATTAAAGTTAATGCAATTGCTCCAGGAGCAATGCTTGAACCACCAGATGTTACATGGACAGAAGAACAAAAAAATAAAGTAATTAGCAGTATTCCTTTAAAAAGAATGGGTTCTGAAAAAGATATTGCCGAAGCTGTAAAATTCTTAGAAAGTTCAGACTATATTACGGGCCAAATTATTAAAGTTGATGGCGGAAGATCTTTGTAATGAAGGCTTTGGATGATGCAAAATTTTCTGGAACAAAGAAAGTTGATGAAAGCTTAAAAATTGAAGTTTCAAAATTACAACCTTGGATTGATGAGTTCGTCCCAAAAGCAGGAAAAATAAATTCCATTGAACAATTTAAAGGTGGTCAATCAAATCCAACATACAAAATTATTACGGAATCAAAAAGTCTTGTATTAAGGCGAAAGCCTCCTGGAAAACTGCTCCCTTCAGCACATGCAGTGGACAGAGAATATAAAGTAATTACTGCTTTGTATGAGACTGATGTTCCAGTTCCAAAAACATATGGGCTCTGTGAGGATAATGATGTTGCAGGTACAGAGTTTTTTCTCATGGACTTTTTAGATGGTGATCTATTTTGGGATCCAATGATTCCCTCTCTCAATAACAAAGATAGAGCAGAGATTTACAAAAATAAGAATAAAACCTTAGCCAAGCTTCACAGTATTGATTATAAAAAAATAGGACTCGAAGACTATGGTAAACCAGGTAATTATGTTGCAAGACAGGTTTCAAGATGGTCTAAGCAATACAGGGCATCTGAAACTGACAATATTGAAGCAATGAATAATCTTATTGACTGGTTACCACAAAATATTCCTGATGATGATGAGACTTCGATTGTTCATGGTGATTACAGGTTAGATAATATGATTTTAAAAAATAATAAGGTAATGGGTATTCTCGACTGGGAACTATCTACACTTGGACATCCTATTGCAGACTTTAGCTATCATTGTCTATCTTGGAGAACTCAAGAGGCCTTTTGGGATCATGCTAAATTGAAAGAACTTGGAGTTCCCTCAGAAAAAGAATATATGGAAATGTATTGTGAAAATTCAGGTAAAGACCTTTCAAAAAATTGGGAGTTTTATATGGCTTTTAATATGTTCAAAATTGCTGGAATACTTCAGGGGATTTTAGGAAGAGTAAGAGATGGAACCGCATCAAGCAAACACGCTGAGGATCGAGGCATGATGGTTTATCCTTTATCAGAAGCAGCCTGGAAGACAATTAAAGAAAATTTCTAGAATTTATTTTTTTACAAAAAATAAAGTAATGCCTGATAATGAGGTAATTAGCGCAAGAATAGATAAAAGCTTAAATAGTATATTATTTATATTATCCCTTTCGCGGTAATCCATAATATGAAGTGACCACATTAGGTCCCAGATTCTCCAAGAATCACTTCTTATTGAACTAATATCACCTGTCATATATCCAACATATACATTTATCTTATCTTTTGTATCTGTCTTTACTTTATATGCAGGTAGAGACCCTCTATATTCAGAACCTTGTTTCACATCCTTAATAAATATGGCTTCTATGGGATTAAGGGTTGTTTTTTGCGATGTAATCAATAAGGCTTCTTGTTTAGTTAAAGGTTCGATAGATTCTCTTTCAGGGTAAGTTTGATAAGACTTTTTACCATCTTTATTTGTCTCTATTAAAGTTAGTCCCAACCTATCAAAAATTCGATACTCTATGTCTTTAGGAAGTCGATATTGCTCGCCTCTTACCAACTCAATCTTATTGTAAGCAAAATAAATACCTGACACAGTCCACAATCACAATTGAATAGAAACAAATATACTTAGGTATCTATGAAAATTTCTTGTGAATTTCTTTGCTCTCATTAAATTAATTCTTTTAAAGGTTCAGATACAAAAGTATATTTTTCGACTTCATCACTTTCAAATAAAATTTCTTCGTTTTCATCGATTTGTAGAACAATATCAATATCAAGAGTTCTTGCACTAAACTTTGGGGCGTTTCTATTTCTTCCAGACTCATCCTCAATTAATTTAAGTTTTTTATTGAGTTCGTCAAATGTTAAATTTGTTTCGCCACATACAACTGAATTTAAAAAATCGTCACCTTCAAATCCTTCAGCTTTTGTTCTATGAATTGAAGACGAACTAGTATTTTGTAAAATTTTAGTTAATTCTTTTTGAGCAAAGTCTAAGTTTTTTTGTGCGTTAATATTGCTTCCGAGTGATAAAAAATATTTCATCATCTATGGATAATTAAGCCTACATCTTTTGCTCCACGAAGAGCTCCAGGCTTTGATACTCTTAGCTTAATTGATTCAACACCAAAATCATCTTTTACCAATGATGCAATGCCTTCAGCTAAAGATTCTTGAAGTTGAAATGAAGATTCTTCAACAAATTTTATTACAGCTTTACAAATAGTCTTGTAATCAGTTGTATCTTCTATTGAGTCAGATACTGCTGCTTTTCTGCAATCAAATGGAAATTCCATATCAATGCTCACTTCTTGTTTTACTTTTCTCTCCCAATCAAAAATTCCAATGATTGTTTTAACTCTTAAATCTTTTATATAAATAATATCTTTCATTGTTCCAACTCATCCAGTGGCCATCTTGCTCTTACTTTTGATACGTTATGTCCCTTATTTTTTGGGCTTATCTTCGATCCTACAAAAGCTATCATTGCAGCGTTATCACCACAATATTTCAGATCTGGGTAATAAACTTTAATATTAAGATCTTCTTCAATGTTTTTAAACTCATTTCTAATAAATTTATTAGCAGCAACTCCTCCAGCAATTATTATGTCCTTTCTATTTGTTTTATTGATGGCTTTTGTTATTTTAGCAATTAATAAATCTGAAACAGCCTTTTGAAAAGATGCAGCTATATTTGATTTTACTTTCTCATCTAAATTATCTATCTTTTGAACTGTATACAAAACAGATGTCTTTAATCCACTTAGACTCATATCAAGATTATCACTATGAATCATCGGTCTAGGAAAGTCATATGTTTCTGGATCACCATTTAAGGCTATTTTTTCAATATAGGGACCCCCTGGATATGGGAGATCAAGTAATTTTGCTACCTTGTCAAAAGCCTCTCCAACAGCATCATCTTGAGATTGACCGATAATTTGATAGTTACCTTTTTCTTTTACATCAACAATCATGCTATGTCCGCCTGATATTAGTAAACACAAAAATGGCATTTTAATTTCTGGAAACTCCATCATAGGTGACATCAAATGTCCCTCAAGATGATTTATTGGGATTAATGGAACATCAAGTGCAGAAGATAAGCCTTGAGCAAAGCTCTCTCCAATTAAAAGTGCTCCTAATAATCCTGGACCAGATGTGTAAGCTATCTGATCAATACATTCTATTGAATAATCACCTAGTGCTTCTCTCATAACATTTACTATCTTTGAACAATGGTCTCTTGATGCTAATTCGGGTACTACACCACCATATTGTGTATGCATTTTTATTTGACTATGAATTGATTCACCAACTAACCCTTCATGAGAATCATAAATAGCAATTGCAGTTTCATCACATGATGTTTCTATTCCTAAAGTTTTCATAAAAAATTTTGCAAAATTGTTAATAAAAGCCTAAACTACGCGACACATTATGCCTTCAATTATAATAAAAGAAACAGAACATTTTGATATTGGTTTAAGAAAATTCAAGCGTGCTTGTGAAAAAGCTGCAATTGTTCCTGAAATAAGAGCAAGAGAATTCTACGAAAAACCAACTGAGAAGAGAAAACGTCTAATGGCAGCAGCTGTCAAAAGAGCAAGAAAAACTAATAGGAAATATTCATTCCCAAGACAAAGATCTAGATAATTTTGGCTCTTATATCTGATATTAAAAACGACCTTAAGCAGGCAATGCTTAATAAAGATGATTTGGTACGAGATACTTTAAGAATGTTCTTATCCGAAGTTCAAAGATTTGAAATTGATAACAAAGAAGATGTGGATGATGCAAAGGCCATTCAGATTATTAATAAAATGATTAAACAAAGAAATGATTCAATTAATCAATTCAAAACTGGTGGGAGAGACGACTTAGCTGAAAAAGAACAACATGAGTCTGACATTTTATCTAAGTACAAACCTCAACAACTCAGCGATGCAGATATCAAAATCAAAGTGAAAGAAGTTATAGAGCAAACTGGTTCAACTTCAATGCAAGATATAGGAAAAGTTATGGGTGAGCTAAAATCTTCTTTAGCTGGTTCAGCTGATATGGGTATTGTGAGCAAGATAGTAAAAGAGCTGCTTTCATAAAATTTTTTTTAATATGAGAAACAAAGATCGTGATCATAACCAACTTAGAGATATCTCAATTGAATCAAATGTTAATATTCATGCGGAAGGATCTGTTTTAGTATCATTTGGAAATACCAAAGTTATTTGTAACGCCTCTATTGAAAATAACGTTCCACGATGGATGAAAAACTCCGATGAAGGTTGGATAACTGCTGAATATGGCATGTTACCAAGATCCACCAATGAAAGAATGAGTAGAGAAGCTGCAAGAGGAAAACAGAGTGGAAGAACTCAAGAAATTCAGAGGCTAATAGGAAGATCTCTTAGACAAGCTGTAAATCTTAAATACTTAAAAGGCAAAACAATTAATATTGATTGCGATGTTATTCAAGCTGATGGTGGCACAAGAACGGCATCTATAACTGGAGGTTGTGTTGCTTTGTTTCTTGCAATTAAGAATCATCATGATGATCATAGAGCGATTAAATCCTTCGTAGCTGCGATATCTCTTGGTATCAAAGACAATAAGATTTTATTGGACTTAGATTATGACGAGGATAGCTCAGCTGATACTGACATTAATATTGTGATGAACGAAAATGATGAATTGATTGAAATCCAAGGTACTGCTGAAGATGCACCTTTTTCAAAATCAGAACTTGTTGATATGCTAGAGATGGGTGGCTCTGCAATAGCAGAGTTAATACAAAAACAAAAAGCTTGTATTGAGTAAGTGAAAGATTATCAAAAACTATTTCTTAATTTAGCAATAGAATCTAATTCTTTGCAGTTTGGTTCTTTCACTTTAAAGTCTGGAAGAAAAAGTCCATATTTTTTTAATGCCGCAAATATGTTAAGTAATTGTAATCTCTTTGAGTTAGCAAATTGCTATAAAAGTGCTATCGAAGATAAAGAGCTAGAATTTGACTCAATTTATGGTCCAGCTTATAAAGGTATATTTCTTGGGTCTATTGTTGCAGCAGCTTTTGGTAACGATGGCAAAGAGTATCCTCTTTCATTTAATAGAAAGGAAGAAAAAGATCATGGAGAGGGAGGCAATATTATTGGGCCGCCTCCATCTGGAAATGTTTTGATCATTGACGATGTTTTATCAGCTGGAACTGCTGGAAGAGAGTCAATAGAGATGATTTTAAAGCTTTCCGCTAACCCTAGTGCATTTTTAGTCGGTTTGGATAGACAAGAAATAGGTATATCAGAAATTTCCTCAAGCAAGGAGCTTGAAAAAGACTTCAATATTAGGGTTGAATCTATAGTTAATTTAGACACACTTGTTGATTTTGTTAAAGACGATCAAAAATTTGATAAGCATATTGAAGATCTCAACAAGTATAGAGAAGAATGGGGAGCATAAATGTTTTCAGGAATAGTCCAAGGAACAGGCAAATTATCTAAAATCATCAACAATAAAGATTTCGTTAGGCTTGAAATAATACCGCCTAAAAACTTTTCAAAAAATCTCAAGAAGGGTTTTAGTATTTCTGTAGATGGAGTTTGCCTCACATCACTTTCTGGCAATTCAAAAACTTTAAAGTTTGATGTAATAGAAGAGACCTTATCAAGAACAAATTTTAAAGAATTAAAAAAAGGGTCATCTGTCAATCTAGAAAGATCAATAACTGCTTCGTCAGAAATTGGTGGTCACTTAATGTCTGGACATATTCATTTTACTGGTAAAGTTAAAAAGATTATTAAAAAGCCATCTACTATCGATATTGTAGTTAGCTTCCAAAAAAGATTTAAAGATTATATTTTTGAAAAAGGCTATATAGGTATTAATGGCTGTAGTCTAACTCTAGGAAAAGTAAATAAGGATAGTTTCTATTTACATATTATTCCCGAAACTCTCTCAATAACTAATTTGAAAGAATTAAAAACGAATTCATTGGTTAATGTTGAAATAGATCAAAATACTATTTCAATTGTAGAGACAGTTAAAAAAACTTTAGCAGCTCAAAAATCTCGATAAAACAGCCATCCTTACAGCAACTCCATTTTTCACCTGCTCTCTTATCACTGATTGCTCAGAATCATAAATAGACTCAGTGATTTCTATATAGTTTACTGGTCCTGGATGCATAATTATTGCATCTCCTTTTGCATTATCCATCTTTTCAGATGTTAGTTGATAGTCTTGTTTATAAGTTTCTAAATCTAAATCTAGCTCTTGTTCAAATCTTTCATGTTGAATTCTTAAAGCCATTACAACATCAGCATTGTCCAAAGCTTTATTCAAGTCTGGTTCATATAGTCCTTGTTTATTATCTATATATTTTGTGCACATTGCTGGATGACCTGATAAAACAAGTGCCTCAAGCTCAAAATTTTTGAGAACCTCAAGAAAAGATGAAGTAACACGAGAATGATCAAGATCACCTACAATTACAATTTTTAGGCTATCTAGAGTTTCTTTGTTATCCATTATTGTCTTTAAATCAAGCAAGGTTTGAGTTGGATGTGACAACATGCCCTCGCCTGCATTTACAAAAGTCATATTTGGTAAATATTCTGCAAGATCCTTTATCACTGAGTCAGAATGCCTTAGTACACATAAATCAACACCCATTAGATGAAGTGCATCAATAGTCTCATAGATAGTTTCTCCTTTTTGTATAGAAGAATTATTTACATCGAAATCTAAAACACAACATCCTAGGTTTGATGCGGCGATAGAGAACGAAGATTTAGTTCTGGTGCTTGGTTCACAAAAAACATTTGCAATGGTCTTATCTGGAAAAAGATCCTCTTTTCTAAAATTACCTTCATCATCAATAAAACTATCAGAAAACTTAATAATTTCTAAAATTTCATTTTTAGATAAGTCAGAAATAGATATTAGATTTTTAGCCATTAGTTGAAACAATTGCCTCAATCTCAACATTCACACCCAGAGGTAAACCAGATACTTCTACAGTTGCTCTTGCAGGAAATGGTTCAACAAAATTATTAATCATAACTTCATTTACTTTTGCAAAATTACCAAGATCGGTTAAAAAAATTGTTATTTTTACAATGTCTTCTAATCCTAATCCTGCTGCCTCGCATATACTCTTGAGATTTTTAATTACTTGAGTAGTTTCTTCTTCTATGGATCCTTCAACAAGATTTCCTGTTTTTGGATCTAAGGGTATTTGCCCTGATATAAAGATTAGATCTCCAGTTTTAACAGCCTGTGAGTATGGTCCTATGGCTTGAGGAGCATTTTGTGTTGAGATTACTTCCTTAGACATTTTTAACTCCTTTGACAAAATAAAATTAGGTAGTAATAGAATTGTACATAAAAAAAAATAAATTATTTTACTATTTGTCATTAATATTTCTTCTACAACTAGTTGTAAATTTCATGCCTCTTACCTTTTTCATTATATTCTTTAGATCTTCTAAATTTTTAACTTCAATTTCTAATTCAAAACCAGCAAATTTTTTATCAATTGTTTTTGTATTTACTGAATCAATATTAATTCCATTCTTTGCAAATACCGAACCTAGATCTGAAAGAACTCCAACTCTATCTTCTGTATTAATTTCTATTTTAGTTTTGTATAAAAGATCCTTCTTATTTTCTCCCCAGATTGCAGGTAAATATCTAGGATCTTTTTTGATATATTTTAAAATTTGTTTACATTTTTTGTGATGAACAACCATTCCCCTTTCCGTATCTGAATGAGCTGCAACAGGATCTCCATATACTGGGCGGCAACATTTTGCAAAACGAACGGTAACACTTTCAATTCTGTTATCTAAAATAATTACAGGATTAGGCTCTTCAATACCTTCTCTAATTTGAAGCCCCGAATAAAATCTTTCAGCGATAATACTTCCAGTTCTCTTGCCCAAACCAAGATCGGTAAGTAAATTATTAAGTGATGTAACTCCAATGGAGTCGAGTATTTTCTTGAGATAGCTTCCTCGATATTCTGAAAGACTTGAGCCAGCTCTTTTTAACTCAGTCTCAAGCATCACTTTACCAGCCTTTCTTGCATCTGATTCTTTTTGTTTTCTTAATCTGGCTCTAATGAAACTTCTTGCTTTACTTGTAACAACATAATTAAGCCATGAAGGATCTATTTCTGATTTAGTTTTTGATGTGATTATTTCAACAGTTTGACCAGTTTCAAGTTCAATATTAATTGGTACTTCTTTTCTATTAACTTTGCATCCAATGATTGAATTTCCTAAATCGGTATGAACTTCATATGCAAAGTCTATTGGTGTAGCTCCTTTTCTTAGAGCATACACGTCACCTTTTGGTGAAAATAAAAAGACCTCGTTAGAATCTAGATCTGTTTTTATGGATTCAGCAAACTCAGATGGACTATTAGATTTTTTTTGAAGATCTACTAAGCTACTGAGCCATCTGGTTGCTCTGAGTTCTGATCCCTTCTTTTTATCATTAGTCTTGAACTGCCAGTGAGCTGCAATTCCAAAACTTGCTATTTCAGACATACTTCTAGTTTGTATCTGTACCTCAATTGGGAAAGCATTTAATGCAAGCAAGCTTGTATGCAGAGCCTGGTATCCATTACTTTTTGGAATGGCGATATAATCTTTAAATCTATTTTCAATTGGTGAAAAATAGTTATGAATAATTCCAAGAGATCTATAACACTCATCAACAGAATCAACGAGTATTCTAAAACCATAAACATCTAAAATTTCAGAAAAAGGTTTATGTTTAGATTTAATTTTTTTATAGATGCTATAGATATTTTTTTCTCTGCCCTTTACACCAACTTCATCAATTCCATTTGATTTAAGATGCTTTTTGAGTTCTTTTCTTATTTTAGAAACAATTCTTTTTCTGCCTCCACTAGATTTTTTTATTGCACTTTCTAGCATTGAGGCTCTTAGAGGATGAATGCATCTAAATGATAAATCCTCTAATTCGGATCTTATATCCTGCATACCAATTCTTAATGCTAATGGACCATATAATTCTATGGTTTCTTTAGATTTTTGAATCTGCTTAGATCTTGGTAAATGCTCAATGGTTCTCATGTTATGAAGTCTGTCACATATTTTTACCAATATTACTCTTACATCTTTTGAAATTGCTAACATCATTTTTTGAAGATTATTAGCATCTCTCTCTGATGTAGTTTTTATATCTAAAGCGCTAAGCTTGCTCACTCCATCAACTATCTCTGCAACATCATTTCCAAATAACTTTGCAAGATCATTTTTTTTAACATCACAATCTTCGAGAATATCATGCATTAATGCAGCACATATAGAATCAGGATCCATTTTAAGTTCCAATAAAATGCTAGCCACATTTACAGGGTGTGAAATATATTTTGAGCCATCTTTTCTCTTTTGACCTTCATGAGAATAGAATGCAAATGTATATGCCTTTTGAATCTTTTTAAGATCTTTGACATCAAGATATGATTTTGTTTTTTTATAAAAATCGTATGGTAATTTGAGTAGATAATCCTCTGTAAAGTTATTAACTAACGTGCTTGGCAGGACATGGTCACTCAAGATAACCGCTCCTTAATCATTTATCCAATATTTTCGTTTTCTGGATTTGAAGGAACAGAGAATTCGTCAAGTAAGACGTCTTCTTCAAGTGTTTTTTCTAATGTTTCCTGATCGAGTAAACCTTCTTCAATTTCCCTTAAAGCAACTAAAGTCGGTTTATCATTATCCCATTCCACCAAAGGATCTCTGCTAGTTGTCGAGAGTTGTCTTGCACGCTTAGATGCCATTAATATAAGATCAAACCTACTAGGTATCTTCTGTAAACAATCTTCTACTGTAATTCTTGCCATTTTACGCTCCTGGGTTGAGTATTCTAATTCTTATTAACTCATTTATCCAATAAATCTTTTAATATATTGTTACTTTTTCTAGAGTCGTAACTTTTCTTTTCATCAAAAATTATTAATTTTAAATATTCAATAGTCTTCTCAAAATTATCATTCACTAAAATGTGATCAAAACTCTCTGCGTACATGAGTTCTGATTTTGCATTAACAAGTCTTTTTTTTATTACATTCTCAGAATCTAAGCCTCTATCTTTTAATCTCTGCTCAAGCTCTTCTAATGATGGAGGCAGTATGAATATAGATATTGTATCTACAAAGGATTTTTTTATTTGCTCATATCCTTGAACATCAATATCAAGAATAATATCTTTACCACTGTTAGTTTTTTCATCAATAAAAGTTTTGAGGGTACCATATTGATACTCATGAACAGTTGCATGCTCTATAAAAGCATTATCTATTTTTAAAGCATTAAATTCTTCATCTGTAACAAAAAAGTAATCTCTACCATGCTCTTCACCTTCTCGTGGTGAGCGGGTTGTAACAGATACTGAGAGTTCAATCTTTCCATCACTTGATTCAACAATTTTTTTTATCAGTGAGGATTTACCGGCACCTGAGGGAGCTGCAAAAATAATCAATTTTCCTTTTGTTAAATCACTCAACATTTTGAATTTGTTCACGCATTTCTTCAATACTTAATTTTATTTCTAGTCCATAACTCTTCAAATTAGATTCATCCAGTTTTACAGTTAAAGTATTGGCTTCTCTAAATAATTCCTGAAGAATAAAATCTATCTTTTTTCCACTAGTTTTTTTTTGATTTATTTCCTTAACTAAAGACTCACAATGAAAATTAATTCTGTCTATTTCTTCACTTACATCATGTTTCAAGGCAAGCAAAACAATTTCTTGTTCTAATCTTTTTTTATCTAATGTATCAATTATTTCTAAAACTTTTTGCTGATACTTCCTTTTCCTTTTATGAATATTTTTTTGGCTTGCCTTATTTATTTTTGAAATAGTTGTTTTTATATAATTGATTTTTTTTAAAAGCACTTTACAAATTTTTTTTCCTTCAGAGACTTTTGATGAATGAAAATCTTCTAATGCATTATTGAAGACATCCTTAATATGTTTTTTGTTTAGATTGATGGACGTATTTATCTGAAAAATCCCAGGTACATTTTTTATATCATTAAATTTGATTTTGCTGGAATCTATAGTGCTCTTTTCAAGTGATGTTTTAAATTTTTTTAAAAGCTCGGTATCTATCGAATAATATGTTTTTTGAGGCATTTTAAATCTCAGTCTAACCTCAAACTTTCCTCTCTTATTATCTTTAGAAATTGATTTTTTTATATAGTCCTCGAGATCATTGGGCAGATCATTTGACTTAATAGATATTTCGTTAAATCTATGATTGATGCTCTTTATTTCACAATATATTTCAAAATCATTTTGGATCATCTCAGAGGATCCAAAACCTGTCATACTATTAATCATCTAAATATTGTATTTTGCAATTGAGATTTCTACTAGTTAAATCTATTTTAAAAGTTAAATCCTAGCTTTTTTAATTTATTATTTGAAATGTTACGTTCCTTGTTTAAGTTTAATTTATCTTCACAACAATTAAATATTTCAGAAGATTTAAATTTAAAATCATTCTCAACAAAGAACTTGATAATTTTTGCAGCATTATTTCGACTAAGAGAGTTTTTATAATTGTGTGGTTTATTTTGATCATATAACCCAGCAAACCTTAAAATGATTAACTTATCTTGATAATAATTTAATTGCTTTTTTTCATAATCTTGAATGATTTCAGTTCTAAAGCCATTCTGAATCAAAATATCATCTTCTGAGACTATTTCTTTTTTTGAAGGTCCATAAACTCTTGTGGATGATATTGAAATAAACTTTTGATATGAAATTGTTTTTATAAGATTATTTATATTATTTGAAGATTTTAAAAAGCCATCTTTATAATCATTTTCGTTAATGGAATTAGGCTTTGGAAAAAAAATGATAGAATCGAATGTATCTGGATCTAGGCTAAAAGAATTATCCGACAGCCAGTCCCAGCAAATGTGACAATCTAAATTTTTTTTATTATTTCTTGATATCCCAATAACCTTGTATTTTGATAAATCAAGTATTTCAGAAAGTCTCGAAGCAACTTCTCCATAACCAATTATTAAAATATTCTTTTTCATTGACCAATTTAATAAATATATCTAAAAGATTTTAAATCTGAGATATATTTTTAATTATTTAAGTGCTTAATAATGGTGCTATAACCAGACTTACAATTGCCATAACATTTATTAATATATTCATTGCAGGGCCTGAGGTGTCTTTAAAAGGATCACCAACAGTATCGCCAACCACCGTAGCTGAATGTGTATCAGTTCCCTTGCCTCCATAGTTACCTTTCTCTACAAATTTCTTTGCGTTATCCCATGCTCCACCTGCATTAGCCATCATTAAAGCCATCAACACACAGCCTAATAAGGCACCTGCAAGCATCCCACCAAGATGAACTGGTCCTAGAATAAAACCTACTAACATTGGCGACAAAATTGCTATTGCTCCTGGAAGAAGCATTTTGTTTAATGCTGCCTTTGTAGCTATATCAACACACTTTGCGTTATCAGGCTCTGCTGTACCCTCTAATAGACCAGGTATTTCTCTAAATTGTCTTCGAATTTCTTCTATCATTTCAAAGGCTGCATCGCCAACAGCAGTCATAGTTATTGAAGATACTAAAAATGGAATTGATCCACCAATAAACATACCCATTAAAACTCTTGGATCATTTAACGAGAGATACTCAATTCCAGTAGCAAGCATATATGCAGCAATTATAGCGAGAGCTGCTAATGCAGCTGCACCAATTGCAAAACCTTTTCCTATTGCAGCAGTTGTATTACCTAATTCATCTAAAGAATCAGTAATTTCTCTTACCTCTGGTTCCATACCACTCATTTCAGCAATTCCACCAGCATTGTCTGCTACAGGACCATAAGCATCAATTGCCATAGTTATGCCAACAGTTGATAACATTCCAACAGCAGCTATACCTACTCCATATAAACCGGAAAAATTTGTTGAGAGTCCAATAATTGCAGCTATTACAAATAAAGGCATTACAACTGATTGCATTCCAACACTTAGACCAGTAATCATTACTGTGGCAGGACCAGTTTCACCAGATTTTGCGATCTTTCCAACAGGAGAATTCTCTGTCGATCCTCCAGTATAGTATTCAGTAATTAGGCCAATTAGGATTCCTCCAACAGCTCCAGTTAAAACAGAATAAAATACACTCATTTCTATATTTGGTGACATAGATATACTCATTCCGGCGATAATAAGAAATACTATTGGTGAAAAAAAAGTTCCTAATCTTAATGCAACAGATGGAGATCTTGATACTTGAGTTCTAACAATACCAATACCAATTAGAGAGCAAAATAAACCTAAGGCAGCAAGCCAAAGAGGCAAGAACATTAAATCAGTATTGCCAACTGATGCAGCTATTGCTATGGAAGCTATCATTGCCCCACAATATGACTCAAAGATATCTGAACCCATTCCAGCAATATCTCCTACATTATCTCCAACATTATCAGCAATTACACCTGGATTTCTTGGATCATCTTCAGGAATACCAGCCTCAATCTTTCCAACAAGGTCTGCTCCTACGTCAGCGCTTTTAGTAAAAATTCCGCCACCAACCCTTGAAAATAATGCGACTGCAGATGCGCCAACTCCAAAACCTTCAAGAGCTTTTGCTATTTTGTCTGGGTCATCCATTACTCCTGAGAAATAAAAATATAATCCACCTAATCCAACTAACCCCATTGAAGCAACACATAATCCCATTATTGATCCACCAAAAAATGAGATAGACAATGCCTGTTCAGCTCCAGAGTTTTCTGCAGCAGTAGCTGTCCTAACATTTGCTTGAGTCGCAGAATACATTCCGATAAAACCAGCAATAGCAGATGATAGTGCGCCAACAGCAATAGCTATTGCTGTAAACCACCCCAAAGGTGAAAAACCACATGCTATGACAAGAACTAAAACTACTGGGGCAAGTATTTTGTACTCGGTAAACATAAATACTTTTGCACCCAAATGTATCTGGTCACCAATTTTAACAACTGAATCTTTTCCTGCAGGATATTTCATTATCAAACCATACAGAATAAAAGCAAAAGCGAGCCCAACAAAACCAGTTACAAATGGCCCCCATGGAGTCATTGGACCTATAATAAAACTTTCCATACTATCCCCTATTAACTATTAAAAATTTGTTTATCTAATTCCTCTTCAGATGATGCAACTATACATGACACGGCTGCATCTCCGCAAACATTTACTGAGGTCCTTATCATATCCAAAATTCTATCTACGGCCAGAATTATCCCAATAGCTTCTAAAGGCAATCCAAATTGCTGAAGAATAATAATGAGAGTTATTGTCCCTGCAGATGGGACTGCAGCAGTACCAATCGAAGTAGCAACAGCCAAAATAACAACTTGAACATATTCAACCAAAGTAAGCTCAATACCTGACATCTGAGCAATAAAAATTGTAGCCATACCTTGCATGATTGCCGTTCCATCCATATTAATAGTTGCTCCAACTGGTACAACGAAAGATGCAACGTTTTTGTTCACACCAAGATTATTTTCAACAGTATTTAGTGTAACTGGAATTGTTGCTGCGCTTGATGAAGTTGAAAATGCAAATATTGCAACATCTTTCATCTTCTTAAAAAAAGTTACTACGCTTAGATTAGTAAAAAACTTTAACATTAAAGAGTATGTTAAAAATGTATGTAAAATTAGTACTGAAATTAAAAGAATTACATACATAAATGCTTCTTGAAAAACATTCAATCCATCAGAAATTACAAATTTACCTATTAAACAAAAAACTCCAATAGGCGCAAATGAAATAATCATAATGACCAGCTGCATAAATACAATATTTAATTTTTCAAATGCCTTGCTTATGTTGTCCGTAAGATGATTAGTTTTATTCAAAGCTAATCCAAAAATAATGCTAAAAAATACTATCGCCAACATTTGATTATCAGCCATTGCTTGGATTATATTTGATGGAAATATTCCTAAAATAGTTTCGTAAGTTCCTTGGCCTTCAGGAAGAGAATCTGGAGAAACGCTAAGATCACTTGAATACCCTGATCCAGGCCTAAAAATAGAACCAACCAACAAAGACAAGCTTACAGCTATTGTTGTTGTTGTAAGATAAAGGCCAATTGTTTTTAGAGTGATATTACCAAGACTTTTCAAAGATCCTAAAGATGAAATCCCAGTCACCAAAGAAAAGAATACCAGAGGAACGATCATAAGTTTCAGAAGATTAATAAAAATATCACCGCCAAGATTAAATAAATATGTCCCTATAAGAAAAGTAAGGTATTCTGGCAGTGGATCCAAATAAAATATAACTGCTCCAAACAGCAGCCCAAAAAACATACCCAAAAGAATATTCTTAGTTAAATTTTTTGGTGTTTCAATCATGTAATCTCAATCATTTCAAAGTCTTCTTTACCAACTCCGCATTCCGGACATAACCAATCGTCTGGCACATCCTCCCATTTTGTTCCTGGTTCAATGCCATCATCTGGCCAACCTAACTCTTCGTCATAGATTAATCCACAAACTATGCATTCCCATTTTTTGTAATTCATAAAATATTAAAGATAAGTTGTTTGGTATAAAAACATCGAAGATTATAATATCAGATTTATACTATTTAATTAATGAAGCCTGAACAAATATCATCTTGGAAAAAATTTGAAGTAATGAATAATGAACTTCAAAACGAAACAATTAGATCATGGTTACTTGAAGATGGACCAATCACTGAAAGGATAAAGTTAAAAAATAAATTCAACTTAAAGCTTCTTAAAGATGAAGTTTCAAATATTGATAGCTCTGACGAGGACTTTCTTGGAAATATTTCAGGATGTGTGAAAGTCAGGGAAGTTATTTTAATGGCAGATAATGTTCCTAAAGTTTTTGCAAGGTCTTTAATTCCAGAAATTACGATCGAGCACGGATTGTCTAAACTCGGTTCTTTGGGGTCAACTCCTCTTGGAGATATTTTGTTTGAAAAAGAAATCTTTAAAAAAATTGAAGTTTTATTTTCTAAGTTTATAGTAAATAAAGAAATATTTTGGGGAAGAAAAACAAAATATAGTGTAAAGAATTTACCAATTTCTGTAATGGAAGTTTTCCTAGTTAATTAAATTATGTATCAAAATATAAGACCTTATGTTGAGCTCGCCAGACTTGATAAACCTATAGGCATTTATCTTTTATTATGGCCATCGCTTCTTGGCTTACTAATCTCTGGATTTAATTCAAATATAGGTTTTGAAGAATTCTTTATAGTCATAATTGGATCAATACTAGTTAGGTCTTGTGGGTGCGTAATTAATGACATAAGCGATTTTAAAATTGATAAATTAGTAAAAAGAACGGTCGGTAGGCCCCTAGCAAGTGGTGCTGTTACTCTTCAGTCTGCTTGGAGATTTTTTTTCTTGTTAAGTTTTCTATCTATATTGATTCTTTTGTTTACAAACCCTTTCACAATAAAAATGTCTATGTTTTTTGCTCTTCTTATTGTGTTGTATCCTTTGACTAAAAGATTTTTTGTTGCTCCTCAAATAATTCTAGGAATTACATTTGGCTCAGGATCAATTATTTCTTACTCTTTAGTTTCAGATACATTTACAGTATCTATTTTATTGTTATATGTTGGAATAATTGCATGGATAGTTAGCTTCGACACTATTTACGCTTTTCAGGATAAAGAAGATGATATAAAGATTGGTGTTAAATCTACAGCAATATTGTGGGGTACAAATTCAATAAAAATATGTCAATATCTTCAAATATTTTTTTATTTCATGTTGACTTTAGTTGCTTTGATAAATTCATTTTCTTTTTATTTTATCATTACATTGATCGTCTTAATTTTGTTGCTTGTTTTGCAAAAGAAATTGATAAATCAATGCAAGTTTTTAGAGGCCTTTAAAATAAATAATTTGATTGGCCTTGTTGCGGTAATAAGCTTTTATTTTGAAATTATTATTTAATTCATAATGGAAAACCTAAAATTCATTCAAAAAATTTCATCATTGAAAGAGTTGGATTATCAAAAATTAATCAAAAATGACGATAATCCTTTTATACAGTATTCTTTTTTAGATTCTTTGGAAAATTCAGAAAGCGTATCTATTAAAAATGGCTGGCAACCCAATCATTTAATATCTTTTAATAAAACCTTAAAGGGTTTTATGCCTTTATATATTAAAAATAATAGCCAAGGAGAGTTTGTTTTCGATCATTCTTGGTCATATGCTTTATCTAGAGCAGGAAGGGAGTATTATCCTAAACTTTTGACTGCTGTACCCTTTACACCATGTGAAACAAAAAAGTTTTTACAAAAAGAATTTTCATTAGACTTTATTGATAAAACTAAATCTTTTATGGATGACAAGGATATCGAGACTTGGCATATACTTTTTCCTGATAAAGATCTTGGAAATAAGTTGAAAGAAAATGACTTTATTGAACGTTACGGATATAAATTTATTTGGCAAAATAAAAACTATAGCTGTTTTGACGACTATCTTAATGTTTTCAAGTCAAGACAAAGAAAAAATATCAAATCTGAAAGAAAAAAAATAAAAGATCTTGGAATAACTTTTGAGATAAAAGACCTCGACAATATTACAAAGGAGGATTGGGAAATTTTCTATGATTTTTATAAAAGTACATATCATCAACGAATGCAAATGCCTTATTTAAATAAGAAATTTTTTGAAGGCGTTCATAAAAATAAGTCAATTTTGAAGCCTGTAATTTTTTTTGCTGTTCATAAAAATAAAAAAATAGCTGGATCTTTGTGTTTCAAAAGTAAGAAAACTTTATATGGCAGGCATTGGGGCTCTAGTTACAATATTGACTCACTTCATTTTGAATGTTGTTATTATCAAGGGATAGAATATTGTATAAAAAATAAAATTGACACTTTTGATCCTGGTGTACAGGGCGAGCATAAAATACGAAGAGGTTTCGAGCCACAAAAATCAAGTTCTTATCATTACATACATAAAGAAGATCTTAGAGGTGCAATTTTAGATTTCTGCAACAAAGAAGAGAAGGAAATTAACAGATATATAGAAGCTTGCAACAGATATACTCCATTTAAAAAAGAATATAAAATTAAATGATGCTAAAAAACTTACCTAAGACAAGTCATCAATTATCAATATGTGAAGCAAATTTTCTGCGTTTAAAAAAAATCTTAATAAACTTTGATAATGATAATTATGAGTATGAAACTGTAAATAATGACTTAAGCCACAATAAAGTAATTTTTAAGATATTACAAAAATCTAAACATACTTTAATAATTGAGGCTAAGCAGATTTCATCTAAAATGAAAGGTATCAATAATTTTACTTTGCGTTTTCAGGTTTGTCTTGATGCAAAGCTTGCAGAGGTTATTTCTTATCAAGGAGAAAAACCAATACCATTCTTTCTAAAAAATTCTTTTATTCAATCTAAAGATGAAAAAATACAACAAAATAGATTTCTAACTGAGTGGCTGGAATCTATTTTAGCCTCAGGAATTGATACTAGTTTGAAAATATAAATTGAAAGCCATAATTTTATATTTTCATGGATTCGCCTCATCTTCAAAGTCAGATAAAGTTAAAATACTAAAAAAATTCTTTTCTAATGAAATTACAAATGCAAAAATTATTGCTCCTGATCTAAGTAATAACTTTTCAGAAACAATCTCTCAAATTGAGATGTTAATTGAGAGATATAGTAAGTTTGAAATTTGTATGATGGGAAGTTCTCTGGGTGGATATTACGCGTCATACTTTGCAACCAAGCTTAAGGCCAAGGCTGTTCTAATTAATCCAGCAATCTATCCTCTTGTAGGTTTTGATATTTACTTAGGAAAAAACAAAAATTTTTCTACAGGTGAGGAGTTCTATATTACTGATGAAGATATAAAATATTTAAGAACAATATCTTATAAAAAATATAAAAATCAAAGAAATACCCTAATCCTATTAGAGTCAAACGATGAAGTGTTAAGTTATAAAAATACATGTTCATATTATTATGGATCTAACATTGATATTACATTTGGTGGAGACCATTCATATATATCACTTAGTAAAAAACTGAATAAAATAAGAAATTTTCTTAATATTTAATAAATGTAATTAAATTGAGCAAAAAACTTTATTTCGCACAGAAAAAATGCATAATAATATCAATATTAGTGCGATTTAATTAAATAAAGCATTTTTAACATTTTTTAACACGAGGAGAATTTAATGAAAACTTACGAATATATTTGGCTCGATGGATACAAGCCTGAGCCATCAATGAGAAGCAAAGTCAAAGCTACCAAGGATGAAAGTCCGCCTGATTGGTCATTTGATGGATCTTCAACAGAACAAGCAGAAGGCGGTAGTTCAGATTGCTTACTTTTACCCGTTCAAACATACGAAAATCCAAATGGTCATGATCTTGTTATGACACAAGTTCAAGCTGCTGACCATACAACTCATCCATCAAACTTTAGAGCTGCAGCAGCAGAAGTCGTCACTGACGAATGGTGGTTTGGATTTGAGCAAGAATACTTTTTTACAGATCCTGAAACAGGTGAACCACTAGGTTGGGAAAATGGTGAGCCAGTACCTCAAGGTCCATATTATTGTGCAGTTGGTGCTGGAAATGTTTCTGGAAGAGAAATCTCCGATGCTCATCTTTTAGCTTGCTTAGATCTTGGAATTGAATTAACTGGAACTAATGCTGAAGTTGCAATAGGTCAATGGGAATATCAGTGTTTCGGTAAAGGCATTAAGGCTGCTGATGATTTATGGGTAAGTCGCTATATGCTATATAAGATTGCTGAAGAATTTGGTGTTGGTGTAAACATACATCCTAAACCAAAAACTGGTGATTGGAATGGTTCTGGAATGCATACTAACTTTTCAAACGAAGCCATGAGGTCTGCAGGAAGCGAAGAACTTTTTAACTCAATGTGTGATAAGTTAGGTGAAGTACATGCAGATGGTATATCTGTATACGGATCTGATAACGATATGAGGTTAACTGGTCTTCATGAAACACAAAGTATTGATACTTTCTCTTATGGAGTTAGTGACAGAGGTGCTAGTATAAGAATACCTGTATACACAGTTGAGCATGATTGGAATGGTTATCTTGAAGATAGAAGACCTGCTTCAAATGCAGACCCTTACAAAATTCTTGCACATATTGTAGGCACACTTACGTAATTGTCTTAATGATTTTACTGCCTTATTAATATTGGGCTGTAATAATTATGAATTTAGATAATACAGACTTATCATTTTTGAATCAGCTGGCTACTGAGATTATTATTCTTGATAAAAATTTTAATGTTATTTGGCTAAATGACTCAGCTCTTAATAAGGGCTGGGTCATGATCAAAAATAAAAAAAATATTATTACAGATCAACTTTCAGCTAAGACTAATTCAACTTTAATCGGGCTATTAAAAAAAACTGTCGAAACATATGGGTCTAAAACTAAAAGAGATTTTGAAATTATATCTTCAGATGATTCCAAAAGAATAATTGATCTTACAATTAAGTGGAGCAGAGAATATAAGTCATTGATTCTTGAAATCCTATGTGTAGATAATCTAAATAAAATAATAGACTCTACTAAAACTTTTTCTACACAAAAAATTGCTGCTAATCTTGCGAGAACGTTAGCTCATGAAGTAAAAAATCCATTATCAGGAATTAGAGGCAGCGCACAAATCTTAGATAAGAAACTTGATGACAAATTTTCTTCAAAATTCTTAAAAATTATTATTGATGAAACAGACAGATTAAATCAAATTGTCACTAAAATTCTTACGCCTCCTACTAAGCCTAATTTAAATTTCTTTAATATTCATTCAGCACTTGAAAAAGTATTTGCACTTGCAAAAGCTGATAAAAATCAAGAGATTGAAATAATAAGAGATTATGATCCAAGTATTCCTGAGATTAATGGAGATGAAAATATTTTTGTTCAAGCTATTTTAAACATAGTAATGAATGCTCAACAAGCTTTGAAAAGTTCTGAAAATCCCTGTATGATAATTAGATCAAGGGTAAGGTACAGTCAGCCAGTCAATGGCATTATCCATCAAACAGTATGTGGAATAGAAATTGAAGACAACGGTCCAGGAATACCAAAAGATATTCATGATCAGGTTTTTTTTCCAATGGTATCTTTAAAAGAAACTGGATCAGGTCTTGGTCTTACAATTGCACAGGATATTATTCGAATTCATGGTGGAGGGATAACTTTTAAATCTGAGCCTGGTAAAACGTCTTTTTCAATTAATATCCCACTTAGAATTAAGAATGAGGAGTCAAAAATTGCATAAAATTTGGATTGCAGATGACGACGAGGCTATAAGAATTGTTCTTGAGGAAACTCTAAATGAAGCTGGTTTTGAAACACAAGTGTTTAAGACTGGTGATGATCTTGTAAAACAATTAGAATCTGAAAGTCCTGATTTAATAATAACAGATATTCAAATGCCAGGAATGTTGGGATACGATGTTTTAAAACATATAAACAATAATTTTGAAGATCTTCCGGTTATTGTAATGACTGCTTTTGCTGATATGCAGGCTGCTGTTGAATCTTTTGGTGGAGGTGCTTTTGAATATATTCCAAAACCTTTTGATCTAGAGGAAGCACTACAGATTGTTGAGAGAGCTCTTGAAGATAAACCAAAAACAAAAGGACTCAAGAAAGACAATAAATTAGATATTATTGGAGAGTCTCAAGTCATGCAAAATGTTTATAGAGCAATTGGAAAATTATCCAACACAATAGCGACAGTTTTAATTCAAGGAGAATCTGGAACGGGAAAAGAGCTTATTGCAAAATCACTGCATAAAAATAGTCCAAGGCATGACATGCCTTTTATTGCTCTCAATATGGCAGATATTCCGAAAGAGTTGGTTGAATCAGAGTTATTTGGCCACGAAAAAGGATCCTTTACTGGAGCTGTCGATAAAAGAGTTGGGAGATTTGAACAGGCAAATGGTGGTACTTTATTTTTAGATGAAATTGGTGATATGCCTTTAGATTCTCAGACAAGATTGCTTCGTGTACTTTCGAATAAAGAATTTTATAGAGTTGGAGGAGATAAGCCAATTAAAGTTGACGTAAGAATTATCGCGGCTACTCACCAAAATTTAAGTAATCTTGTTTCTCAAAAACATTTTAGAGAAGATTTATTTTATAGATTAAATGTTATAAAGATTGACGTGCCTCCAATGAAAGATAGGAAAGAGGATATTGATGATCTATCAAAATATTTTCTTAAAAACTATTCAGATTCACTAGATGAAGATCTCAGAGTTTTATCAGAAGATGCCAAAAATATCATGATGAAATATGATTGGCCAGGTAACGTCAGGCAGTTAGAGAATGTCTGTTATTGGCTAACGTTAATGTCACCAAATCAAAATGTAAAAGCTCAAGATTTACCAACTGAGGTTAAAGAATACGAGATGGTTGATGTTCCTTCTTCATCATGGGAGGACGGCATGAAAAATTGGCTTAAAAACATCTCGCTAAATATTGACTCTGGGCTTTCTGAAATCGCAATCACAAAAATTGAAAAAATGCTTATTAAAACTGCGCTTGAAAGATCTAACGGTAAGAAAAATGATGCCGCACAAATTTTAGGATGGGGGAGAAATACATTATCAAAAAAAATGAAAGAGCATGGAATTTAGACTAGTGGCAAGTTATCCATTTTCCACTGATTAATTCCGCCTTTTAAAATTAAAATATCTTCAAATCCCTCTTTTTGTAATAGTTCTCCAGAGTTTGGAGAAACGCTCCCCATTTCACATATCAAAACAATAGATTTATCTTTTTTATTAATTTCATTGCTCCTTCTTATTAGATCATTTGAAGGGATATTGAAAGAATTTGTTATAGACCCATTTTTGAATGACTCTGAGTCTCTCAAGTCAATTAAAAAGGCTTTGTCTTGATTGCAAAGACTTATTAATTGTTGTGTTGATATCTTTTTTCCACCTTTTCTTGCATTCGAGATTATTAATAAGACAATCACAATTAATAGTGGTCCTGACAAATAATAATGTTCAATTAAAAAATTAATTAGTTCCATATGTATATTATCTATTAAAATAGATTAAATTATGAAAAAAAGTAAATGAAAAATAGAAATCTAATTTTAGTAAGGCACGGCCAGAGTGAATGGAACAAAAAAAATCTTTTTACTGGTTGGGAAGATCCAGGATTGACAGCGAAAGGTTCTGATGAAGCAAAAAATGCAGGAACTCTTATCAAAGGTCTAGATATAAAATTTGATTATATGTTTACTTCAGCTCTTATAAGAGCTCAACTAACTGGTTCTATAATCTTGCAAAACATTGGTCAAGAGGATTTGAAAATTGTAAAAGATAAATCTTTAAATGAAAGATTTTATGGTGATCTTCAAGGTCTAAATAAAGATGAGTGCAGAGAAAAATGGGGTGAAGAAACAGTCCAAATATGGAGAAGATCTTATGATAAAGGCCCTCCTGGCGGAGAGACTTTAAAAGAAACAGGTGAAAGAGTTTTACCCTACTATTTTGAAGAAATTCATCCATTAATATTAAAAAATATGAATGTACTTGTTGCTGCGCACGGGAATTCACTAAGGTCATTAATAAAGTTTTTAGATAATATGTCTGATGAGGATATTGTTAAGTTAGAAATCCCAACTGGCGCACCAATTCATTATTGCTTTGATGAGAGTGGTAAGGTAATAAGTAAAATAAATTTAATTTAATAACTTGAGACTAGAAGACAAAAAATTTTCTAAAGAGATTATTGAATGGTATCGCCTATTTGGAAGGGATAATTTACCTTGGAGAAAGAATGTTTCTCCCTATAAAATTTGGATTTCAGAAATAATGCTTCAGCAAACTCAAGTTAAAACTGTAATTCCTTTTTACAAAAAATTTCTTAAAAAGTACCCTAATCTAAAATCCATTGCTCCTGCAAGAGAAGATGATATTTTGGCTCTATGGACAGGCCTTGGATTCTATAGAAGAGCAAAAAACATCTACAAAACAAAAGAGATAATAAAAAAATCTTTCATCAATAGATTCCCAAAAAAATTTAGTGAATTGGTAGAGTTGCCAGGGATTGGAAGATCAACTGCTGGTGCAATTATGTCAATTGCATATCAGGAGCCTTTTCCTATATTAGATGCAAATGTAAAAAGAGTTATATCAAGATATAAAAAAATCAATTTAAAAGAAAAAACTTCAATCAAAAAACTCTGGTCTTCTTCAGAAGATCTTACTCCAAAAAAAAATATATTTGAGTATACACAAGGTGTTATGGATCTTGGTGCAACAATTTGTAGAAGCAAATCTGCTGAATGTTTTGATTGTCCACTAAAAAAGACATGTAAAAGCGCCTTTCAAAATTTTCAAATAGAAACTATGGTCAAAAAAACTAGGCCTATAAAAGATATCTACTTTACCCTAGCCCATTCAAATAATTCATTTTTGCTATTTAAAAAAAACGATAAAAGTTTTTGGGAAAGTCTTTGGATTCCCTACGATGATAGTTACTTAAATAAAGAAAGTATTTTTAAGAAATCTTTAAAGAAAAAGACAACAACTATAAACCACTGCTTAACGCACCTAGAATTAAATATAAAAATAGAAATTATTGACTATAAAAATATATTTAAAGTTAATTCTAATCTAGAACATCAATGGATTAATAAAAAACAAATTCATAATTATGGCCTGCCAAAACCTATAATGACTATAATAGAAGAATATGTCTAAAAAAATATTGTGTAAAAAGCTTGAGAAAGAACTTCCAGCTTTACAGATGCCTCCAATGCCAGGACCAAAAGGAATTGAAATAATGAATACAGTATCTGCAGAGGCATGGGAGATGTGGAAATCTCATCAAACTACACTTATTAATGAAAAACACCTTGATATGTCTGATCCAAATAATAGAAAGTGGCTCTTAGAACAAATGGAAAAATTTTTTAATAATGAAGATTATGAATCAGCTTCTGGCTTTAAAGCGCTAGATTAAAAATAATATTTCATTGATTTTTTGACTAAATAACTAACTGTAAAAATATTTATAATTGAAACTATATTGGTTCAAACTTTTTGATTTACAAAGTAAAAAAAATAAAGTTTAATTTATTAAGATTCATATTTTTAGGGAGCATGAAATATGTCTGATAAAACAAATTCTAAATTCCCAAGTGAGGCAGATATCGTAATTGTTGGTGTCGGTGGCATTGTAGGTTCAATGCTGGCATATTGGCTTGCAGAGCTTGGTCAAAAAAATGTTGTTGGGCTAGAAAAATCTTCTGTCATACCTTCTGATATTGCATCAACTGCACATGCGTCTGATTTTGTTTATAACACCACTCATGACAAACTTGGCTGTTGGACAACAGCATTTAGTAGAAAATTCTATGAAGATAATGGATTTTTTCTTAAAAAAGGAGGTCTTGAAATTTGTAGAAAAGACGATAAGGCGCGTTGGGAAGAATTAAAGAGAAAGGTATCGTCTGGAAAAGCTTTTGGAAGTAATGTTCGACTGATTTCTGCATCGGAAGCTAAAGAAAAATTCCCATTATTAGACGAAGACTCTTTGCGAGGTGCGATGTGGGATCCGGATGCAGGCCTAGTGATACCAAGATCACAAGAAGTTGTAAGTTTTGCAGTAGAAACTGCAAAAGATAAAGGATCCTTAAAGACATTCACAAACACCCCTGCTATTGATTTTGAAATTGAAGATGGTCGCATTACTGGAGTTAAAACTGAGAAAGGAATTATAAAAACTGAGAAAGTTGTAATTGCGTCTGGAATATGGGGACCTTTAATGGGAAAAAAAGCTGGTGTACCAGTACCGTTAATGCCATTGGAACATCCTTTATTATTTTTTGGGCCACTTCCAGAGGCACAAGGTGCTGAAGATTTCCTTATATATCCACTATTAAGAGATCAAGGAAATTCAGCATATGTGAGAGATACTGGAAGACTCCACGGAGGAATGCTTGAGTGGGGTTTTTATGAAGATAAAAATCCAAGACTGGTTGATCCCGAAGATATTGGAAATCCAGAAAAAACAATGGGGTCTGACTCAATGAGATATCTTGATCTAGAAGAAGTTGCAGAACCTCTAGAAAAAGCATTTGAAACAACTCCAATACTTAATGAACTTGGTTGGGATGAAAAGAGTTCTTTCAATGGACTTTTATCGGTTACGCCAGATGCTGGGTCATTAATAGGCGAAAGTCCAGAAGTTAGAGGATTTTGGATGTGTGAGGCTGTCTGGGTAAAGGATGGTCCAGGATGTGCAAGATTGTGTGCAGAATTAATGGTAAATGGTAAAAGTCAGGTAGATATTCATTCTTTTGACATAAGTAGGTTTTATCCAGAACAAAAAGAAAAAGAATTTGTAAAATCACGCGCATATGAAAATTCACAAACTATTTATACTCCTGCAGTTCATCCAAGAGAACCCTATATCAGTCAAAGAGAAAAATTTGTAAGTCCTTTTTATGAGAGAGAGATTGAGCTTGGGGGATATTTTGATAATGAAGTAGCTTGTTGGGAAAGAGCTTTTGCTTATGAAAGCAATAAAGAGAAACTCCAAAAATACGCAAATCAAATACCTACAAGAGAAAATGAGTGGGATAGGCGACATGTTCCTTATGAGATTGCCAACGCGGAACATTTAGCAATGAGTGATTCTGTTGGCATGATTAATTTATCGCATTTCCCCATCTTAGATATAAAAGGTCCAGATGCTGAGAAAATGTTAGAGTATCTTTCTGTTGCCAAAGTTGGTGGTAATACTCCAGAGGGTAAAGTTGTCTATACTAACTTTCTTGATGAAGATGGCGGAGTTCATGCAGATCTTACTATTTCTAAATTGAGTTCAAATAGCTACCGAGTAGTTACAGGTGGTGCTGATGGAAATAGAGACTGGGTAACATTAAGAAATTACAGAGACGATAACGGACTTGATGCTGATATAAATATTAGAACTCATGACATAGCAACTTTAGGCTTATGGGGGCCTGATGCAAAAAAAGCATTGAGTCATTTCGTTGATCCGAATGAAATAAGTATTGAAAACTTTCCTTTTGTGTCTGCTAAAAATCTCTCGCTTAATTTAACAAATGGGAAAAAGATTGACGTTTGGGCTGCTCGAATTTCTTACGTTGGTGAAAGTGGTTGGGAAATCTATCTTGATAACAATAGTGAGGACGGTCTAGCTTTGTATGATTCCCTTCTTGAGGTTGGAGTTATTCCAGTTGGAATCGAAACCTATGCTAATAGTAGAAGGCTTGAGAAGAGCTTTAGACTTCAAGGAGCTGATCTTGAAACTGACTACAATGCAATTGAAGCTGCAATTCAAAGACCCTTGGTAAAAGAAGCAGATTTTCATGGTAAAGCTGCTCATCTTTCACACAGAAAAGAAGATCCATGTGCTGTGCTTTGTACAATGACGTTAGATGATCTTAACGTTTCAAATGATACCAGATATCCAGTTGGTATTTCACCTATCATTGATCCTGCAACAGGTGAAGTACCTATAGATAGCAAGGGGAGAAGATCATATACAACGGGCATGTCATACTGCCCTTCTGTCAAAAAATTTGTAGTTATGGGGTACCTTCCTAAAGAAATTGCAATTAAAGGTAAGTCACTTTTAATAGAGTACTTCAATGAAGATGGTGATGGTTTATATCCAATGACTGTTGAAATAGTTGGCAAAGGATCCCTGTATGATCCTACCAATGAGAGAGTTCGTATCTAGTGATTAGACTTAATGACAATGCTTACAAACTTGCCTATAATCCAAATTTCAAATAAGCCCAGATAGCTCAGTTGGTAGAGCAAAGGACTGAAAATCCTTGTGTCGGTGGTTCGATCCCACCTCTGGGCACCATTCATCAAAATTGTACGAATTAAAATTAATTTTGGATGTTAAAATATTTATATGACTTTACAAAAACC
>PBKO01000012.1 GCA_002721465.1 Gammaproteobacteria bacterium
CCATAAGCAAGTATTTCCGCAGCTCCTTGAGCAATAGTAGAAGTTTGAAAACGAAAACCTAAAATCGCATTTGCTCCTTTTGTTTTAGCATCTTCAACCATCCTCAAGTACGCTTGCTCTCTAGAGCTCTTAAGCAGTTTTGAATAACCAACCAACTCTCCTCCAATAAAATTTTTTAGGTTTGCAAATATGTCTGCTCCAAAGTTTCTGGCCCTTACAGTACTTCCTTGAACAAGACCGATGTATTCAACTATTTCTGATCCTGCGATATCATTTGTCGAAACTACAATTATTTCATCTTCCATGACTTTTTCTCAATAATGGTTTAAGTTATAAATATAATGCAAGAACTAGTAGAAGCAAAGTTTTCTATCGGAAATATAGTAAAACACAGGTTTTTAAACTTTAGAGGAGTGATTTTTGATTTAGATCCAAAGTTTAATGGGACTGAAGAATGGTATAACGCAATACCTAAAAATATTAGGCCAAAAAAAGATCAACCCTACTATCACCTTTTTGCTGAGAATGAAGAAATTTTTTATATTGCATATGTATCTGAACAAAATTTGGTCCATGATAAATCTTTATTACCCGCGAATCATCCAGATATAAAGCAAATTTTTTCTCATTTTGATGGTGAAAAGTACATAACTCACAAAAAAAATAAAAATTAAGTATCTAAATCTAGGTGGGCTATTTGAACTGCTGTCACAAAGACATCCATTGCTAGAGATAATTCATCTGAAGTCACAAAAGTTGGTGCAATTCTAATAATGCTGTCCTCTGAATCAATGCCTTTAGGAAAAGTTGATCCTGCCGGAGTTAATAAAACACCAGCATCCTTGCATATTTTTACTACCTTACTAGCAATAGGTTTTGAAGTTGCATAGCATATAAAGTAACCACCAGTTGGCCTAGAAAAGGTTCCAAATTCATTATCAAGTTTTTCTAAAAATGAATAAGCTAACTCAAATTTTGGTCTCACTAATTCAGCATGTTTTTTCATATGAAGCTTAACTTTTTCAGCACTCTCAAGAAAATCTACATGCCTTTTTTGATTAATCTTGTCTGGACAAATAATCATAGTCGTTCTTACTTTTTTAACAAGATTTAGACAATTACCTCCAGTTGCCATGAATGAGATACCGCCGCCTCCAAATGTAACTTTTGAGCAAGATGTAACAATGACTGTTTGATTGCAAACATTAGCTTTACTTGCAATATTCCACAAGGGACTTTGTGATTTTGTAGGTAAAAAATCATGTACTAGGTATGCATGATCAAATAAAAAGAGAAACTTCTTTGAAAAATTTGAACCAACTTCAAACATTTTCTGAATGTTTTCATCAGAGTATGTTTCTCCTGAAGGATTCGAATGCCTGGGAACACATAATATACCTAAAATATCTCCATCACTTTTAAGAGCCTCTTTAAATGCATCTAAATCGATACCATCATTTGTCAGAGGTATTGGAACAACATCTATACCAAAATCGTTAAGCATCATAAAATGTCTGTCAAAACCCGGTACTGGACATATGAATTTAGGATTTTTTAAGTCTTTCCAAGGAATTGGTTCGGCAAACAAAAAGTTAGCCAATATAGTTTGATATGTCAGTAGAAGGCTAGACTGCTCACCTGCGATAATATTCTCTAATGGTGCAGAGAATAAATCTGCACCAAGCTCTCTTGCCTCGGTTATCCCAAATGTTTCTCCATAGTTTCTCAAATCTGCTCCACTGTTAGAGGTTACAGAAACAGAAGAACTAAGTAATTCATTTGATAGATCCAACTGATCAGATGATGGCTTGCCTCTTGTGATATCAATGGAAAGATTCATTGATTTAAGTCTTTTAAAATTATTAAGAATTGCTTCAGACATAGTATGTAAGATATTTTAATGGAATAATAAGTATATGTTACAAGAAAATTTGATTCTTTTTATTCTGCTATCTTTGTTTTTTATACTTTTTTTAGCTTCTGCATTTTTTTTAAAAAAAAATAACAGAAAGCTCATGGATGCAGATTTAGTTAACTTAGTATCAAAGGTCCTTGATGAAAAAAATCAAACCCAGTCAAAAGACAACATAGATAGGATAAATGAGACTCTAAAGCCTTTTAAAACTCAAATCAAAGAATTAAATGAGCAAATTATGAATTTAAAAAAAGAGCAATCTGCAGCAAAAGAAAGTTTCTCAAACGAAGTAAGTAAAGTTATTGAACAAACCAACAAACTTAGTATTGATGCAGATAATCTTACAAATGCATTAAAAGGTGACTCCAAAGCGCAAGGGTTATGGGGAGAGCAGCTACTAGAGAAAACCCTTGAAGAATCTGGATTAAGAAAAGGAAGAGATTACAAAGTTCAAAAAGGATTTAAGAATCAAAAAGGAAATATCGTTATACCAGATGCAGTTATATATTTACCGGGTGATAGAAATATTATAATTGATTCAAAAGTGTCATTAACAGCTTATTCAAATTTTGTTAATGAAAATAATGAAGATGAAAAAAAAGTATATCTTAAAGAGCATATAAATTCTTTTAAAGGTCATCTTAAAGATTTAGCATCAAAAAATTATAGAGATATTCCAGCATTGAACTCACCTGATTATGTTTTACTGTTTGTCCCAATAGAATCTGCTCTATCGCTTGCTTTATCAAATGACTGGGACATTCAAAGGACTGCCATGCAAAATCAAATGGGCTTTGTGACCCCAACTAATCTGATTGCAATTCTTAGGATGGCTGAAAGTCTGTGGAGATTAGATGCTCAAAATGAAAATGCAACTATGATTGCAAAAAGAGCTGGCCTCCTGATTGATAAATTTTCTGGTCTCAATGATGATATTACAAATATTGGAAAATATCTCAGGCTTGCTGAGAGATCATTTGAAGGTGCAGAAAACAAATTAACTTCTGGAAAAGGTAATCTTTTTGATCAAATCAAAGAACTTGAAGATTTGGGTGCAAAATCAAAAAAAATTATTGATCAGCCAAAAAATATAAGCGCTAAAAAATAAAAATGAACAACCTTAAAATCTGGAGATACATTTCATCACCATGGCTAATTTTTTCTTCATTTTTTTTTATTGCATTTTTCTTTTTGTCGTTTAGTTCTGATATAGAGAGCGAATATATAAACAATAAATACTTAACTATTTTATTTTTAAATACTATTCTCCTGTCTCTTCTAACGGGCTTAATATCTGCATTAATTGCTATACCACTTGCTATTTTAGTAACTTTTTATAAGTTTCCTGGTCATCAGTTTTTTAACTGGAGTCTTAGTTTATCAATTGCCTTTCCTGTTTATGTTTATTCATTTATCTATGTAGGGATTTTTGAATACTCTAGTCCTATCTCAGAACTTTTTCGTAACTTTAATATTTATTTGCCATCATTAAAAAATTTGATTGGAGCTTCAATTATTATGTCAATGGCATTATTCCCATATATATTTATTTTAGTTAAGGCTCAGCTATCCACATCAGGAACAAAAATTTTTAAAGCAGCAAAAACGTTAGGTCAAAATAATATTCAAGCCATTTATAAAGTAATTCTCCCGTCTATGAGACCAGCAATTATCGGTGGTATCACATTGGTGATGTTCGAAACAATATCTGATTTTGGTGGTGTCTCGACTCTAAGAATTGATACTTTTACAATAGGTATCTATGAAGCTTGGTTTGGATATCAGAGCTATATATCTGCAGTAAAACTTGCAGGATACCTAATGATATATGTCTTATTTTTAATGTTTCTAGGAAAAAGTCTTGGGGTAAGTTCAGAATATTTAGTCTCTAAATCCTCAGAAGAATTTGAAAAAATAGAATTAAGTAAACGAAACAAATATTTATCTTTTCTTGTATGTCTTGTAATCTTTGTTTTCGTATTTTGTATTCCATCGGTACAACTAATAACATGGAGCTTTTCATCAACATCAATGGCTGTTATTAGTAACTTAAATTTAATTTTTAATTCACTTCTAATTGGACTACTAGTTGCGAGCTTAACAGTTTTTATAGCTATGTCACTCGCTTTAAGTTATCAGAGCTTTAATAAAATAAAGTTAGTGATATCGATTTCAACTTCTGGATATGCGATACCTGGTTCTGTCATTTCTGCAGGATTATTATTTTTCTTTGACTATTTTTTTAATACTTCCCTTACAACAATTGGTATTTTTGGACTGATTTTATGTCTAAGTGTAAGATTTATGACTCCACCATTTAACTATTTGCTAGCATCATTAAATAATATGTCTCAATCATCTATGAGTTCTTTATCATTAATGCCAACAAATTCTTATAAGGCATTCAAACAAGTTTTATTGCCTCAATTAAGGCCAGGTTTAGTAATTGGATTCATGATAGTTTTTATAGAATCTATAAAAGAACAACCTGCTACACTTTTATTAAGGCCAGTTGGATTTGATACCCTGTCAACTAAAATATATAACTATACAAGTGAAGGTCAATGGATATTGGCATCAAGTCCGAGTATCATCTTGATTTTTATTAGTCTAATTTTTGTCTACTTAATTAATAAAGGTATCAATTCAAAAATATAATATATGAAAGAGCCTGGATATAGATTGAACGTAGCTTTAGTCGTAATTAATAAAGATAAAAAAGTATTAATTTGTAAACGAAGAAATATGAATAGTTGGCAATTTCCTCAAGGTGGAATTGATGAGGGTGAGTCACCATTAAAATCAGCAAAAAGAGAACTCTTTGAAGAGGTAGGCATACCCTCTAAATCAGTAAAATTAATAAATTCAACTGATAATTGGTTTAAGTATGAAGTACCTTCAAAAAGCAGAAGAAGAAACTTTCTTGACAAAAAATTTAAAGGCCAAAAGCAAAAGTGGTTCATGTTCAAATTAATTGAAGATGTAGAAATTACATTTGATTACGATCCAGCAAATGAGTTTGAGGAATATATGTGGGTATCCTATTGGTATCCCCTGAATGTGATAGTTTCATTTAAACAAAAGGTTTATTGTCAAGCAATGAATAGTTTGAGAAATTCTTTTCATAAAGAGTTTAGTGATGTTTGATGAAATTTTGATATTCGCCTCTCTGGGAATATTGGCTGGCGTTTTAGCAGGTATGTTCGGAATTGGTGGTGGTTTAATAATAGTTCCTGTTTTAATAGGGACTTTTGTAAATTTAAGTTTTGAAAGTGAAATTATTGTCCATTTAGCGATAGGTACTTCCATTGCCTGCATAATATTTACTGGTTTTTCTTCTGCAAGTGCTCACAATAATAGAAATTCAATAGATTTCTCATATTTTAAACCTGTTGCAACTGGAATAATTTTTGGTGCAATTGCTGGAGCTCTTTTTGCTGTTCAGATTGATGGTATTGTTTTGAAACTTTCAATTGGTATATTTATTTTTTTAGCAGGGTTACAAATTTTGTTTGGTATAGAACTTTTTTCTAAGCCAATCAGACCAAATAAATCGAAATCAATATTTGCTGGATCCATAATTGGATTCTTATCTTCAATCCTCGGAATAGGTGGAGGAACTTTCTCTGTGCCATATTTCAAAGCTTATGGTTTGAGTCTGAAAACATCAATTGGAACGTCTGCGGCGTGCGGTGTTCCAATAGCAATTTTTGGTAGCTTAGGTTATGTTATTGCGGGAATAAATATTGAAAGCTTGCCTATTTATAGTTTTGGCTATGTCTATATTCCTGCCTTAATAGGTATCTCAATTACGGGTGTTTTCGGTGCAAAATATGGTGCTATGCTTGCACATTATTTTTCACAAGAAACTTTAAAAAATATAATGGCAGGATGGTTTTTTATTGTTTCAATATATATGATTTTAGTATGATTTTTGAATTGCCAGAATTTTTCAATAATCCAAGCTTAATATCATTTGGATTTCTTAAAATACAGTATTACGCTGTTACCTGGTTGCTTTCTGCGTTATTGATATATTTATTCTTAAAGAAAAATAAAATAATAAATAGTATTGGGTTAAGTTCAGAAAAAGTGAATGACATGGTATTCCTTTATGGTCTTTTTTTTGGAGCAATGTGTGGTGGCAGAATAGGCTATATGATTTTTTATGGAACTGAGCAATTAATTAATAACCCTATTTCACTCTTTTATATTTGGCAAGGTGGTCTAAGTTTTCATGGAGGATTAATAGGAGTTATTGTAAGTTTAATAGTATTTTGTAAAAGAAATGAAATTGACTTTTTTTGGCTTATGGATGCAATCGCAATGGCGATGCCAATTGGTCTTGGTCTTGTTCGCATTGGCAACTTCTTAAATGGAGAACTTTATGGAAGAGCAACAAATCAAACCTGGGGTTTTATTTTTCCTACTGATCCCTTTGGTGTTGCTCGACACCCCTCACAATTATATGAATCATTTGGAGAAGGGATAATATTATTTTTGATGCTTTATATTGTAAGCAAATTATCAAGCGTGAAAGGTTCAATTTGTTCATCATTTCTTATATTTTATGGTGCAATAAGATTTATAATTGAATTTTATAGACAGCCTGATGCACACATTGGATATGTGGCATTTGACTCTATGAGCATGGGCCAAGTTTTATGTATCCCAATGATAATTGCAGGAGTAATAATTTTAATTTACTCGAGGAAAAAAAATGAAAGCATATATTGATCTTTTGAGGTTAATACTTGAAAAAGGTGACGAGAAAGATGATAGAACAAATATAGGAACTATCTCTTCTTTTGGCCACCAACTAGAATTTGATCTTGAAGAAGGTTTTCCGGCAGTTACAACAAAATCTCTTGCATGGAAAGGAGTTGTGTCAGAATTGCTTTGGTTTTTGGAGGGGTCAGATGACGAAAGAAGGTTGGCAGAAATTCGTTTTCAAAAAAATAGGGAAGAGCTTACTGACTTAAATAAATTTTCAACCATTTGGACTGACAATGCTGAAAATCAGGGAAAAGCATTAGGTTATGACAACAATCAAACAAAAAAAATATTAGGCCCAGTCTATGGAGTTCAGTGGCGAAATTGGACTGGAATAGATCAAATACAAGACTTGTTAACAAATATTAAAGAGAATCCAAATAGCAGAAGACACATTCTTTCAGCATGGAATGTTGGTGAACTTGATAAAATGGCATTGCCACCTTGTCATGTTATGTCTCAATTCCATATAAATGGAAAAGAAATTAGTTGCCATATGTACCAAAGAAGTGCGGACATGTTTCTAGGTGTTCCATTTAATATTGCAAGTTATGCACTTCTTCTTTCTATTTTTGCAAAAATTTTAGGTCTTAAGCCTAGAAGATTTATACATTCATTTGGTGACGCTCACATATATAAAAATTCTATTGAGCAAGTAAAGGAACAGATTTCTAGATCACCCAAGCCATTACCAACTTTAAAAATTCCAAACATTAAATCATTAGATGATCTTAAAAAATATGGTGTAAATGACTTTATTTTAGATGGTTATGAGCACCATCCACCAATCAAAGCAAAAATGGCTATATAAATGATTAAGATATCTCATGTAGTCGCATTATCTAATAATAATGTAATAGGTGTTGACAATAATTTGCCATGGAATCTTAAATCTGATCTTGCTCACTTCAAAGCATATACGTCCAATAAGATTATCATTATGGGCCGAAAGACTTTTGAATCTATTGGAAGACCCTTACCAAATAGAACAAATTATGTTGTCTCCACAACAATCAATGATATTGAAGGAGTTAAAATCTTTTCTTCAACAAACGAGGCTGTTAAAGAAGCATACAAAGAATGTTCTTTAATGCAAAAAAATGAAATTGTAATTATTGGTGGTGGTTACTTGTTTAGAGAAACTTTGAATGATATCAACAAACTTGTTTTAACAAGGGTAGATTGTAATATTAACGGCGATATTTATTATCCTGAGATAGATTTATCTAATTGGAAGTTAATTAATACTGAATCTTTTATAAAAGATAAAGATAACGATTATGATTTTAAAGTAGAGGTATATGAAAGGTAACTATGAAGACGAATTTTGTTGAATAAAATCTCTTCTTAAAGCCAAATTTTTAACTCTAATTTCCTCATTTTCAGTATACTTAAGCCAAGTATTCGCTTGAGTTTTGATTGTTTTCTTTTTATCTCTAGCAGCAATTCTAAAATTAGTTCTCGCCTCTTCAAAATTCTGCAACTCAAAATGAGCTTGTCCTAAAGTAAGATAAACTTGCGACAGATTTTTAATATCTCCTTTCTCAAGACCTTTATTAATTGCTTTTATAGCTTGCTCAACTCTATCTTCAGACAAATATAAGTTACCTAAAGTGACATATGAAGTTCCATCTTTGGACATTTCTGCTGAACGCTCAAGAATTGGAATTGCTTTGTCTATTTCTTGGGCCATTCTCCAAGAATCTGCTAACAATTTTAGATTTTTTTCCGTATCTTTTACTACTGGTTCAATTGTTTCTTCTTCGGTCTCTTCATCTACTTTAGTAATCATCTTTTTCTGACCAGATACCAGAACGTCTGCTGCCCAATATGGATTTTTATTGAGTAAAAGTAACTGGGCTAATGCCAGATATTCTGATTCTTTATTAAGAAAATCTTTAAGATAAGCTGCTTTAAGAGTAATCATATAATCTCTTTCTCTTCCTAGCTGTCCATAAGAACCACCTAATTGAATGAAATATTGTTTCTTAGGATATAAATTTACGAGTATCTCATATATATCAATTTGTTGGAGTAAGGCTTTTTCCTCTCCGATTTCAGCTTTGAGCTCATTAATATTAGCCGCCATAATTACATACCAATTTTCTCTTGGTTTGTAGCCTTCCTCTTCTGCAAGTTTTATAGCTTGTTCAATAGCAGAAAATGATTTTCTATAATCTTCTTTAGCATAATAAGCTTGACCTAAAAACGACCAGGCTTGAGCGGTTACTTTTTCAACCTCATCCATCCATTGCAAAATATATTTAATACCTTGATCATAGTCTTCTAGCACCATGCTAAGTTGTCCCATTGACAAAAGAGCACCAGTTCTAAGCGGAATAGTTGATTCAGGTTCATTCATTAATTTTTTATATGAGTCTATTGCTTGTGTATACTTTCCGTCATCAAAATATACATAGGCCCATGCGTTCCACATTACGGAACGATCATAACTTTTAAGATCTTCTTTGTTATCTCTTAAATCATTTAATATAGAAAAAACTGTTTCCTTATCAGGTGCACGTTCACCCTTTTCATCAACTATCTCTAATGCCTCATAAACTTTAGCCATTTTTTTCGCTGTCGAGGATTGAAGAGCTCTGGCTTTTTTATATTTAATTGGTTTTTTGTTGTCTGCAGATTGAGCCTCAATTGTTACGGGGGTAAATGCAATAAAGAATGCTAAACTAAAAAAAAGAAATTGATAAAAAGTCTTGTTCATATATTTTTATGAGGCCTCATCTAATACATATTTAAAGCTATGTAGAACTCCTTCTACTGGTACTGCTTTTCCGTCAACAATTTTTGGCTTATATTTTAATTTTAATGCTGCCCTTTCTGTAGCACTATTAAACATACTACATGGTCTAAACTCTGCAGCAGGATCATCTGGATTCTGCCTTGAGCAATAACCTTCAACTACTTCAGCATTCTCAACACTTCCAGTATCTGTAATTGTAAATTTTACCAAAGCATACCCCATAGTTCCTCTTTCTAGAGCTCTTCTAGGATAAATTGGAACCACCTTAAATAAAGGTATATATTCTCCATCTCTAAAAAAAGAACCTCCTGCCTGAAAGGCAGGTTTAGGCTTAGCCATTGAGACATCTATTCCAGTTAAAGGTGCAAGATCAAGCTCAGGTTGAGCGATATCTTCTGGCATCTCTTCAGGCTGCTCTGGCTTCTCAACCTCACTCGTAAATGTATCAATTTCTCTTTCTGGCATGACAATATCTGCAAGTTTTACTGAGGTATCGTCTTTCATTCCACTATCTCCCAAAGCAATTAAAATTACCATTATTGAAAATAATGCAAATGTAATTAGTACAGAAAAACCAACGCCAGCTGCATATTTATTATAGTTGAATGCTTTGACATATAAATCATGAACAGATTTAACTATTAAATTAAATATTGAGAGAACTTGTTCCATAAAATTATTTAGGTTCTGATGCTAACGAAATTGCATTTACTCCAGCTTCTCTTGCACCATCCATTACTTTTATTATTGTATCAGCAACTGCTTGTTCATCAGCTTGAATAACAACTGATCCTTTTGGATTATCAGCAAGCATCTTTACGACATTAGCTTTAACTTGTCTGACATCAATTCTTCTTCCATCCATCCATACTTCATCGTTTGAGCCAACAGCAATCAAAATTGCTGCATTTTCTTGTGTTTCAGCTGTATCTGAGTCAGGTCTATTAATTTCTAAACCAGGCTCTTTAATAAAATTAGCTGTAACAATGAAAAAGATTAACATAATAAATACAACGTCAAGCATTGGTGTCAAATTTATCTCACTTTCATCATCCTTTACTGCTGCGTTGATTGCATTTCTTCTCATCTAAATCTCCCTATAATTCCCTTTTGATTAGTTCATTAAGATCATTATTATGTCTATCTGAAGCACTGTTTAAATATATGCTAGCAAAAACACCTGAAAGCGCAACAACCATTCCAGCCATTGTTGGAAGAGTTGCTTTTGAAACACCACCTGCCATTGCTCTTGCATCTCCACCGCCATTAAAAGCCATAACCTGAAATACTTCTATCATTCCAGTAACAGTTCCCAGTAACCCAAATAATGGAGCTAATACAACACAAGTTTGTATTATTGTAAGATTTTTATTAATCTCAACCTTGGCTTCTGATAGCATCTTCTCCCTAATTTGAAGTGCATGCCATGAAGTTTTATCATTTCTGTTATTCCATTTGCTTGCTAGGTCTTGGACATAAAATTCATGTCCATGAGAAAAGTACCATATCCTTTCAAAGATCATAGCCCACATGAAAAATACTAGAATTGCTATGAGCCATAAAACACTTCCCCCAGCTTCCATGAAGTCTCTTATAGACGAAAATGCTTCAGTTATAGCAAAAAACATATTATTTATTAACTTTTTTCAGCCCTTTCAGCGAGAATACCTGTACTTTGTTCTTCTAAGACACTAATAATTCCTTTTGCAGAAGATGCAGTGAAAGAATGAAGAAGAGTTGTAGGTATTGCTACTAATAAGCCTAGAACAGTTGTAACAAGAGCTTGAGATATACCACCAGCCATTAACTTAGGATCTCCAGTTCCATACAACGTTATCATTTGGAAAGTCACAATCATACCCGTAACTGTTCCAAGCAACCCTGCAAGAGGCGCTACAACTGATATTATTCTAACTGCGCCTATTCCTTTCTCAATAGAAGGTCTTTCTGCCATTATCGCCTCAGCTAGTTTAAGTTCAAGAGTGTCTATATCTTTACTAAAGTTTTCTTCACCAACTTTTAGAACCCTGCCCAATGGGTTTCTAACATCAAGGGAGCTAGATCCAGCCTGTTTTCTAACAGCAGTTCCAAGCATATACAGACTATAAAGTTTCCAGAAAGCGATTCCAATACCAATTAAACCAACAAAAATAATTGCGTAGCCAACTTCTCTTCCTTGAGCCGCTCTTTCAGCTAATGATGGTGTTTGTATTAAGTTTGCAAGCAGACTTCCTCCAGTAGGTCCAGTAGGATCTATTCCAAATTTAACTTGATCACCAATACCAGCATTTCCAACTTTTTTGGCTGTGCTGGTATATCTTCCAGCGGGTTGTCTTGGTAAAAATGCATAACCGCCAGTGGATGCAACATATTTAAGATACTTTCCATCACAAACAGCGTTAAACAAACCAACTCTAGTTACACTGCATGGTGTGGATTGGCCTCCAACCTCAGTAACTTCTGTATCAAATGATACTACCTGACCACTTGCCACCAATTCTCTTTGAAGTTCGTACCATAGGCCTTCAATTTCTCTAATAGTTGGTAACTCGGTAGTTTCTGACATTTTTGATGTTAGTTCATTTAAAAAGGAGACTCTTTCTTGTCCATACTGCGCACTAGACAGAGAACCAGAAAATTGAACAGCTGCTTCACCAGCCGAACTTTGAAGATGGCCAAACAATTCAACCAAAGATCCTAATTCCTTTTGATATGCCTCTTCTTTGACCCTAAGAATACCCTCATTCTTTTTATACTCTGCCTCAAGTTGATCTGCAATCTTTTCTTGTCTTGCAAGCTCTCTTTTCTCAGCAGCAAGAATAGAAGCTTGTCTATTTTTGTCAGCTAAGAATTCTGCCTCTCTATCTGCATTTACAGATTGTTCTTGTGTTTTTCCATCTTTTACTAGTAGCAATAATGCCTCTACAGTAGAAATCTCTGGAACATCTTCATCTGAATCTTGTGCAACAACAAAATTAAATGACAATAAAAGAGTAAATATTAATAAGTAGAAATTTTTCATTACGCTTCTCCCTTAACAACGGGCATTAATAGCATATCTGTAGGTATTAATTTCTTGGCCATTCTTATCCCATCTCTAATTGGCTTTCTATAGCTACTTGGGAGATCTTCCCAGTCACCAATTTCGTTATTCCATCTACCGCTATCTCTTTCATCTAAAGTCTGATAAAACATTCCAATTCTTCCAATTACAAGTATATTTACAACAGTTCCATCCGAAAGCTTATCTTCATAAGTATCTATCTTTCTTCCATATTCAGCTTCAATGTTGTATGCCTCAAGGACTTGTCTTACTTGTTCTGAAGCAGTTACTTTAGGTTTTGAAAGAGATGCCCTTACTAAATCAACTCTTTTTCTTCTTTCTTCAACTCTAAAAGGTGTATCAAGTTGTATAAAGGTTTCAAGGGTATCAAGCATTTTTTGAGCTAAAGGTGGGATTTGTCTTTGCATAACAACAACCTGAACAAGTTGTTCATCGAGTTTATCCATTAAATCAAGTTGAGCTTGTATTTGAATTCTTTTTTGTGCGTTGTAAAGCTTTAATCCCTCTACTTGCTTAGAAACAACTTTATATTCGTTAATTATTTTATCAGTTTGTTTTTCAGTAGCGTCAATTTTGTCTTGTGATGATGCTGAAAGCTCTTGATTTTCTCTTCCAACTTCAAGAACATTTTCCATATTTGTTTCGATGCTTACTTCATTATTAGCAAAAACAAAAAAGCTAAAACTTAAAACAAAAGATAAAAATAGTTTATTTACATATTTATGCATTATGTACTCCCTAAAGTTTTTTAATGTTACCAGTCTATTAAGCATAAATAAAACAATTTTATGTATTTTTATGACATTAGATTTTAGAAAAATTAAAAGATTTTAACAAATAAAACAGGAGTTTTACTCTTGTATTCTTGATATTCAGGCTCATTGCCCCATTTTGTGTTAGCTCTATCCTCTAGCATCCTTACACCACTTACATAGACAAGTAATAAATAAGTAAAAATTGGAGATATAAGAGCAATATATTGTGTTCCACTGAGTGAGGAAAAAGATATAACTGCAATTGCAAACCATAAAATTATCTCACCAAGGTAATTTGGATGTCTTGATTTAGCCCACAATCCTGATGTTATAAATCTATTCTTATTTTCTGAAATTGCTCTAAAAGCTGTTTTTTGTTGATCTGCAATTACTTCAATGGCAAATCCAAGAAAAAATAACCCAATACCAATATAAGTTATTAAATTTAGGGTTACTCCAAAAGGGTTGGCTATTGCTGTTAACGCACAAATAGAGCATAAAGATACCCACATACCTGAGAGCGTCCAGGTAAGGAAAAACTGAGATGCTGAAGTCTTGATAGTCCTAAATCTTTTATCTTCACCATCTTTATGAATTCTCATAAATAAAAAACTTCCTAACCTTAAAGTCCACATTGATATTAAAGTAGCCAATATCAAATTACCTATATTGAAACCATAAAATTCATATGACAGTGTATAAATAAACCATGTTAATAAAAGATATTTAATACTTCCTGTTAGATCATAAAATTTTTCAGTTTGAAATAAATAGGCTGGAATATATGCAATCCAACTTATCAGAAAAGCTAACAAAACTGCAATAAATACTAGCCTACTTCCAACCGCATAGGCTATGCCCATAGTCAAAAGAAAAGCAGCTAAAGATAAAAAAACATATGAATACCATTTCATGATTTGTCCCACCCACATAATCTGTCTTTGTTCTGTTCATCAAGCCAATCTTTTAATGGAGCATAATAATTTAAAATAGACTTTCCACTTAATTTTCTTGAACCAGTTAAATTTTCAAATGCTTCTTGCCAAGGGAGACTTTCTCCCATAGCCATGGTTGAAATAATTTTTTCTCCTGCTTCCATGCTTCCATATATTGAACAATCATGAAGGTATCCTTCAAAACCTATCGAATTACAAAGCGCTTCATGAAATTGATATTGCATAATTCTTGCTAAATAGTATCTTGTATATGGAGTGTTTCCAGGGATGTGATATTTTGCTCCTGGATCAAAGTATTCCTCATTTCTATTTTCGTAAGTACTTATTCCTTGATATTGCTCTCTTAATTGCCACCATGAAGAATTTAAATTATTTGCTTCAATTTCTCCATTAAACACTGCTGACCGCCATTTATCTAGCATTAAAGCCCATGGCACTACAACAACTCCTTCTAAAGCTTGCTTCATTAAAAGGCCAATCGGATCTTCTTTAGCTAACTTTGCTTCGTCTTTAGTTATAAATCCAATTTGGTTAAGATAGTCTGGTGTGATTGATAACGTTAGCAGATCTCCAAACGCTTCATGGAAACCGTCATTGGCTCCTCCTTGAAATAAGGTAGGTAAGTGGTTGTATGCTTGATAGTAAAATATATGTCCTAGCTCATGATGTATTGTTATAAAGTCTTCTTCATTTTTTTCAATACACATTTTTATTCTTAAGTCATTTTCTACAGAATCTAGGTTCCATGCCGATGCATGACAAACTACTGATCGATCTGAAGGTTTTACAAATAAAGATCGCTCCCAAAATGTTTCAGGTAAAGGTTCAAATCCTATTGATAAGAAAAAATCTTCTGCATATTCGACCATCTCAATCTCAGATAAATTTTTATCTTCAATAATTTTTGTTACATCAATTGAATTGCTATTAGCCTCTTCTGTATAAACTAAATCATATATATTAGACCATGATTGACCCCACATATTTCCAAGCATATGAACGGGCAATGGTCCTGATATTGGAATTACCTCATCACCATAATGATCATTTAATTTTGCTCTAACATGACAATGTAATGCATCATACAATGGCTTTACCTCATCCCAGACTCTATCTGTTTCATTTAAAAACTCATCTGCTGACATATCATATTTACTAAACCAAAGATCGCTTAGGCCTTCATATCCAAGATCCTTGGATCCTTTATTTCCAATTTCAACCATACGTAAATACATAGGTTTCATTGGTTTTCCAATCTCATGCCACCCTCTCCATGCACTTAACAATTGTTTAGGGTTTCTCGACTTATCAATAATTGCTTCAAATGCTTCTAAATCAAAGCAATGTCCATCTTCATAACAGTACTCACCTGAGCCATACATAGCCTCGAGGCTCGTAGTTATTTTTGATAACTCGCTAGCTAGAGATTCATCTAATGGTGGAGGCATTACAAATGAGCTTTTGAGGATCTTCAACATTCTATTATTTTCAGGAGAAGTTTTTATATTATCAAAGCTTGATGCTTTTCTTGCTTTTTCTAAGGAATTTAGAGTGTAACGAGTTCCATAGTCAGCAATAACTTTTTGTGAATCAAATGTTATGAAGTTTGAACTTATCCAAGAAGCTGAGGAAATAATAGGACCATCTTTTTTGTTTTCTTCTTCTACTTCAGTCAGAAAGTCCTCAAGCTTTTGATTTTGACTATTTAGTTCGCTACTCGTATCACAAGAAGCTACAATAAATGCTATAGAAATCATACTTAAAAAAATTTTCATTTGTGCTACCTCGATATTAAAATAACATAAAATAAATCTAATATGAAAATTTCTACTAATCAGTTCAAAAATGGCACAAAGTTAATAATTGATAATGCACCGTGTTCAATAGTTGAACATGAGTTTCATAAGCCTGGAAAGGGTCAGGCCGTAATGCGAGTTAAATATAAAAATTTAATTACTGGTAATACGAATGATAAGACTTTTAAGACTGGTGAAACGGTTGAGGCAGCTGATGTGAACCATAAAGAAATGGAATTTTTATATGAAGATGGAGAGAAATGGCATTTTATGGATACCACTAACTATGAACAAATTGAAATTAATGCTGAAAAAATGTCTGATACAAAAAAATGGATTACAGGCCAAGAAATTTGTGAGATTGTGTTTTGGAATGATGAACCGATTATGGTAAGTCCACCAACAATTGTTGAATTAAAAATTATTCAAGCAGAGCCAGGTGTAAAAGGTGATACAGTTTCTGGTGCTACTAAAAATGCGCTACTAGAAACTGGTATTTCGATTCAGGTTCCTCTTTTTGTCAATGAAAATGAAATTATCAAGGTTGATACCCGTGATATATCTTATGTTGGGAGAGCTAAATCTTGATAAATAAAGTTAATAAAGAAATAAAATTATTTATAAGCTCTATTGAAGGGATTGACAAAGATTCTGTTGGCGAAATTTGTGAAAAGTTTAAGACTTCTATATCCGATAATTTAAAAAATGGACACATTACAACCAATGTTTGCATGATCGCTGGAAGCATTCTTAAGTGTGATCCAAAAAACTTGGCAACAGATTTACATAAAAGAATTAGTGATCTTAAAATCTTTGAAAATGTAGAAGTAGCAGGCCCAGGATTCATTAATATTGCTTTAAAAAGGATAGATTTTTTATCTATCTTAAATAAGATATATGAAAAAAATGTGACTTACGGATCTTCTAGTTTAGGCGAAAGAAAAAAGGTTCAAATAGAGTTCGTTTCAGCTAATCCTACTGGGCCTCTTCATGTTGGACACGGAAGAGGAGCTGCTTATGGAGATGCATTATCAAGAATTCTCAAAAGTACTGGTTACAAAGTTGAGAAAGAATATTATGTCAATGATGCTGGCAGACAAATAGACATCCTCACAGCTAGTGTAATTATTAGAATGCTTAAAAAAGAGCTTAACGGATTTTTCCCACAAAATGCGTATAAAGGTGAGTATATAGAATCTATTGGGGAAAAGTTTGGAGAAAAAATTAAATTTGATGATGCAAATAATCTAATAAAAAATTTGTCTAGCGATGCTGAAGATGAAATTAATGAAATAATTGCCAATCTAAAAATGAAAGATTTAATGATCTGGAATAAAGTTAAAGATCGTTCACTCGCGTTCATTGTTGATCTTATAAAGGAAGACCTCAAAAATTTTAATGTTTCATTTGATAATTGGTTTTATGAATCATCCCTTGGAAGTGTTGAGGAACAAAATTCTGAGATTTCTTCTTCGATTGCTCAATTGAGTAAAGATGGAATGGGATATGAAAAAGATGGTGCAATATGGCTTAATACCGAGATTTGTGATGATGACAAGCATCGAGTGTTAGTCAGGAAAGATGGTCGCGCAACATATTTTGCTTCAGATGTAGCCTATCACAAAAATAAAATTGATAGAGGTTTTGACAAGTTAATAAATGTTTGGGGAGCAGATCATCATGGATATATTAAAAGGATTGAGGCGTCTGTCGAAGCCCTAGGATCTACAAAAGATAAATTGATTGTAAAGCTTGTTCAATTTGCAAATCTTTTTAAGAAAGGTAAAAAAATTAAAATGTCGACAAGGTCAGGAGATTTTTATTCCTTAAAAGATCTAATAGATGACATCGGTGCAGATGCTGCAAGATTTTACTACTTGTCAAAGCAAGCTGATCAGCATTTAGATTTTGATCTTGATTTAGCCAAATCAGATAGCAAAGAAAATATCTTTTATTACATTCAATATGCGCATGCGAGAATATTCTCGATTGAGGACAAATATAAAAAAACCTTTGATAAACAAATTACTAATAAAACTGATATTAAAAATAGTTCATATATAAAGTGTGATGAACTGATTCATGAGATAAGTAAATTTCCAAATTTAGTACTAAAGTCTTCAAACTCCCTTCAGCCTCACTTAATAGTTTTTTATTTGAGAGATCTATCTCAGCTTTTTCATAGTTTTTACAATGACAATCATGTTCTATCAGAATCTGAAGAAAATATTGAAATAATTATGTTCTGTTTGAACGGAGTAAAACAGACGATTGCTAATGGACTAGGTTTGCTAGGAATAACACCTATGAAAAAAATGTAATTTGATGAAAGATTTTGCAAATAGAACTTCTACAAAGAAAGCAAATAAAAGAAAGTCTGTGTTTAGATCAAAGAGAAAATCTTTAAACATAATTAGCTCAGAAACAATCCTTTCCTTGTTAGCCATAAGTGCTGGACTTATATTAACTTCAATATTCTTTTTTAAATCGGATGTCAGATCTTTTCAATCAGGAAAAGTATCAAATAATATAATAATTGATTTCCCAACCTCCCTTATGGAGAATTCAGTTTTAATTGAATCAAACAGTATACTAACAGAGGAAAATTGTGAATACTTTGTTCAGATTGGAGCATACGGTAACAAAAAGTTTGCTGTTGAAGCTCAGAATATTTTGGGTGCTGAAATTGCAAAAATCTCAATTAATGACATCTATAGCTCACAATTACCAGGTAAGCTTTTGCACAGTGTTATATCAGGCCCCTATGAAAATAGATCTGCAGCAAATAATTCGAAGGAAAAAATAACTAAAAAAGGTTTTGATCCGAGATTGAGAACAGTATGCAAGAAAAAATAGCAGTTAATTTAACAAACATCAAACAAAGGATTGAAGAGATTGCTTCAACTGATAATGTTGATTCTAAAGAAGTTAAGATCATTGCTGTTTCGAAAAAAAAGGATTTCAGCCTTATAAAAATTGCAAATAATTTAGGTGTGAAAGATTTTGGTGAAAATTATGCGCAAGAATTAAAAACTAAAGCTGAAATGGTTAATGATGAAGAAATTTCTTGGCATTTCATTGGCCCTATACAATCAAACAAAGTAAAGCTGATTGCAAAGCATGCTCATTGGGTTCATGCATTAGACCGAGAAAAAATTATAGTTAAACTTAATGATGAATGCGAAAAACAAAGTAAATTAATAAATGGTTTTATCCAGGTTAATATTTCATCAGAAGATTCCAAAAGTGGTTGTAATCCAAATAACTTGATAGAGCTAGCAAAACTTATTAAATCAATGAAAAATATCGATTTAAAAGGCATAATGGCTCTCCCAAAGCTAACTGATAATAGGTTAGATAGGATGGAAACTATGAATAAAGTTATAAATCTTAGCAATAAATTAAAAGGTCACTTCCCTGAGGCTAAATACATATCAATGGGTACCACATCAGACTTTGAAGATGCTGTATCAGTTGGATCAAATGTTATCAGACTTGGTGAGTCAATTTTTGGAAAAAGATTATGAGGNTTGCATTTTATGGTTGTGGCAATATTGCNCANTCTATTATTGAAGGATTGATTNAAGACGGATTTAAATCTAAAGATATTTTNTATGTGGATAGAAATAAAGGCAACAAGAGAAGATTAAANAAATTAAAAATTAATAATTTAGATGACAATAAAGTAAGTATTGATATTTTCTTTCTTGCANTTAAACCAAAAGATGCAATGTTNGCATACNAAACAATTATAAAATCATATAGTAATCCAAAAATAGTATCTTTGGTTGCAGGTATAAACTCAAANTCATATTTAAAAAGAGGAAACGACATAGAATTTCTTCGTGCTATGCCAAATACTTCNTCAAAGTATAATTCTGGAATTACAGCTATCTTAAACTCAACCTTCAAAGCAAATAATCTTAAAAAAGTTATTAAACTATTTAAAAGAGTTGGAATTGTTTTAGAGCTTGANAAAGAATCAAGTATGGACAAGTTCACCGGCTTTATTGGAAGTGGNCCNGCATANTTTTTCTATTTNCTTAAAACCTATGAAAAAAANTTAAACAAGTTAAGTAATGGAGATTCTTTAAAATCTAAAGAAATTATTGCTAGCCTTCTTAACGGAGTTGCTTTATCTATTAAAAATGGTGGTTCNATGGATGANTTAATTAAGATTGTGGCATCTAAGAAAGGAACCACTGAAGCAGGAATAAATCTCTNTAAGAGCAAGAAGTTACTTAATATTTTTGATTATGGTATTAAATCTGCGATAAAGAGGTCAAAAGAAATATCAAATGAATATAAATAGTATTGAAATAGTAGGAATAATTTTAGACGTAGTAAACTANGCTTTTGTATTCTTGTTNTTGTTCAGCCTTTTAAAAGTAAATTACTTTAATCCTATTGTNAGTATGTTAATGAAAATATATTCGCCAATTGAAAAAATATCAATAATTAGAAATAGAACNGTNAANATATTTTTTATATCTGTACTAATAGANTTTATTACNTTGATGATTTATTTCGGCANTCAATACGAAACGTTNTCTTTGGCTGCAGTATCTNTTGTAAAAACTCTNTTACTTATTCTAAGAATTATATTCTTTGCAGTAATTGGTGGAGTNATNTTAAGNTGGNTTTCACCTGAAAAATCNAANGCTTTTCTTGAGTTAGTTGTAGAGGTTTCAGATAAATTAATGAGTCCNTTGAGGAATATCATACCCTCNGCTGGAGGTTTAGATTTCTCTCCATTATTTATTCTCATTTTTATAAATTTAACAGAAAACTTTTTAAGGAATATCTTGAGCTCAATAGTATGAAGTCTNAAAGTGAACTAATTAAATTTNAAGAGGGTATTTCNCTAGAGTCTGGNGATAATCTAAGTTCTTTTGAATTAATGATAGAAACATACGGAGATTTAAATGANNCTAAATCTAATGCTGTTCTAGTTTGCCATGCTTTTTCAGGNAATCACCATGTTGCTGGAAANAATCCTAAGGGAGAAATTGGTTGGTGGGACGAAATAGTTGGTNCNNATAAAGCTATAGATACAAATAAGTATTTTGTTGTNTGTTGTAACAANTTAGGTGGTTGTTCTGGATCATCAGGGCCTTCCTCGATAAATCCTANAACTGGTAAAATTTATGGNAANGACTTCCCNATTGTAAGTGTNAAAGACTGGGTGAANTCGCAAAATATGTTAACTGAAAGANTGGGAATTCCTCNATGGCTTTTTGTTGTNGGTGGTAGTNTNGGAGGAATGCANGCACTTGAATGGTCTATTTCATATCCTNAAAAAATTCTTAAAGCNGGTATTTTTGCAGCAGCTGCTAAATCAAGCACTCAAAATATTGCAATGAACGAGGTNGGAAGAGAGTCTATTAGAAAAGATCCTAATTTTAATAATGGAGATTATATNGAGNTAGGTGTAAAGCCCAAAAATGGTCTTAAAACTGCAAGAATGTTGGGTCACATAACATATCTTTCAGAGGAAAACATGGACTTAAGATTTGGCAGAAAATTCCAAGATAGTGANTCTAAGGTAGATGGAAAAGTAGATTTTGAAGTAGAAAATTATCTCCAATATAAAGGAGAAAAGTTTACTGAAAACTTTGATGCTAATTCGTACATATTAATGACAAAAGCAATGGATGGNTATGATGCNTCAAAAAACTTCAAGAATTTAGATGAAGCTCTTTCAAGTGTCTCATCNGAGCTTCTTATAGTTGGATTCGATTCTGATTGGCTTTANCCNCCTGAAAGGGGAAAAGAAATTCAGCTTGCAGCTATGAATAATAATATTAAATCNTCATANATAACCTTAGATGGTAGACAAGGTCACGATAGTTTCTTGTTTGCATCAGAAAAATATGAAGAAATAATTCAAGATTTCGTAGGCTCATAATGGCAAAAGAACTTTCATCATATATAGAAAATTGGGTTCCTGAGAATAGCAAAGTTATTGATTTTGGCTGTGGTGATGGTTCATTGCTTAAAAAATTAATNNANAGCAANAATATTTTGGGTTATGGNGTNGAAATTAATGATAAAAAAATTAATGAATGTATTAAGAAAAAGGTGCCNGTAATTAAGCAAGATATCGANATGGGTATCAACGAATTTGCATCTTCAAATTTTGATTTTTCTATTATGGCAAGATCAATACAATGCCTCAAAAATCCAAACTTGGCATTAAACAGNATGCTAAAACTCTCAAAAAGATGTGTTGTTACNCTCCCAAACCTTGGATATTGGAAATGCCGATTTGATTTACTCAAAGGAAGAATGCCAGTTACTCCAGACTTGCCCTTAAGTTGGTTTGAAACTGAAAATATTCATCTTTGCACNATNAAAGATTTTGAAANATTATGTTCTGACGAGGGTATCAAGATACAAGATAAAGTTTTTCTTAGTGGAAGTGGTAAGAAAAGNNTAATTTCATCATTAATACCAAATCTTTTTGCAACTGAAGGAGTTTATCTGCTTGAAAAAGAATAAAGATATTCTATTTGCAACTTCTAATAAAGGAAAAATTAAAGAGTTTAAAAAAATTTTTAAAGACTATAATTTATTTTCTTTGAGTGATTTTCAAATAGNTGANGCTNTAGAAGATGGGAANTCTTTTTTTGAGAATGCTTTGATTAAAGCAAAACATGGGGCAGCTTNTTCTNANAAATACACAATTGCAGATGATTCTGGNCTTGTGATTCCTGAATTAAATTATGAGCCAGGTATATATTCAGCTAGATATGCTGGAGATGCTGCATCAGATTTAGATAANAGAAANAAAGTAATAAAAAAGATTGANAATATCTCTAANCAAAGTCTTGATGCATATTATGTCTGTGTTCTAGTAGGACTNAGANCNAATGATGATCCTATGCCAATAATTTCTGANGGTAANNTTCANGGAAGAGTTTCCATAAATAGCATAGGAGATGGTGGATTTGGNTATGATAAGATTTTTTACCCAAGAGGTTTTGATTTATCNATGGCNCAAATTGATTCTGAGNCTAAAAANNAGATTAGTCATAGAGCAATTGCTTCAAAGAANTTTTTNTNACAATTCAAATAGACTTTTTAAAATCGAAGACTGATATNTTTCTTTCTTCTGAGATGCCTCTTCTTTCAAACTTANTTAACTCTTTTCTTGTNATTATGCTATCTTTTGTTTTTGAAAATTTTTTAAAAACTCGAANATCTTCTTCAATGCTTTCAGCATAGTTTTGCCAATCAGTAGATATATGTAAATATGANTTTTCTTTCATAAAGTTGAANATCATTTGCAGAAATTCTTTGNTTATAAGTCTTCTTTTATGATGTTTTTCTTTTGGCCAAGGNTCNGGACAAATAATAATTATCAAATCAAAAATTTCNTCAGGTTCGCTGTCAAATANATCTCTAACGTCGTTTTGNTAAATTTTTATNTTNGAAAGTTTTTTTTGATTGATAGCTCCAATAAGTGATCCAATTCCAGATTTATATACCTCTGATCCAATATGTAAAGTGTTTGGATTANGGATTGCTTGATTNATNAGATTCTCACCATTGCCAAANCCAATCTCTAATGCGCATTTAGAATATNTTTTTAAGCTATANTTTAAGTCTTNTAAGTTTTTAATCTCAAAGNTTTTAAAAAGCTCAAGATTTTTTTTCTGACTATTTGTAATTCTCCCATTTCTTTTCGCGAAAGATGGGAGATATTTTTGATGCATTNAAGATTGATGTTCTATGCGTGATCTACCATTACAGATTTAAGTTTTTTTAATGCAGAACTCTCAATTTGTCTNATTCTTTCAGCAGAAACCTCATACTCATCAGCCAAATCATGAAGTGTAGCTTTTTGATCTGACNANGATATCTCCTTTGAAGAATATCTTTACTTCTATCATCAAGTATTTTAAGTGCCTCTACTAAATCATTTTTATTTACTTGATCTGCTTGCTCATTGGCAACAATAACCTCTGGGTCATATGTCTTATCTTCAAGATATTGAGATGGAGACATAATCTCATCATCGTCACTACCGGTAGGTGCAGGAGCGTCAAAAGAAGAATCATTTGACGAGAGTCTATTTTCCATATGAAGAACATCTTTAACCTCAACATTCAAATCATTAGCAATCTTTTCCGCTTCTTCTTTTGTAAGCCAATCTAGGCTCTTCTTTTTACTTCTAAGATTAAAAAATAACTTTCTTTGAGCTTTTGTAGTTGCAATTTTTACTAGTCTCCAGTTTTTTAATATATATTCATGTATTTCTGCTTTAATCCAATGTACTGCAAAAGAAACTAATTTAACCCCTCTATGTGGGTCATACTTATCTACCGCCTTCATTAATCCAACATTTCCCTCTTGAATAATATCCCCTAATGGCAATCCATATCCTTGATACGATCTAGCGATGTGCACAACAAATCTTAAATGATGAATTACAAGCTGTCTCGCTGCATCTAAATCATCTTCTTCATACAGCTTTAGTGCTAACTCTTGTTCTTGTTCTTTCGTAAGAATTGGTATTGCATGAATAGACGACAAGTAGGATTCTATATCCTTACCGGGAGTATTAAGCTGAGATGGTTGTAAATGTGTACCCATATTATATTAAATATTTATAGTTAATTATATCAATTAATTATGTATATCTTGAAATTATACCAATTTTTTTAAGAAATCGTCTAATAATGGCAAAAAATCGTTTTTAATTACAATATTTCTGAATCCTATAAAAAATGGATTAAGTATTGAGGTTTTTTTAGAGTATTTCAGTTCATTGTGATTTTTAATATCTATTACGCTTCCTCCAAAACTATTTAATACCGCATGCGCTGCAGCAATATCCCACTCAGAAGTTGGTCCAAATCTTGGATAAATATCAGCTGTATTATCCGCTAAACAACATAATTTGAGCGAGCTACCCTTCTCTATAATCTCAAAGTTAATATCTAAGCTTTTCAGAAAATTTAAAAATTTTTTATCATTAACATTTTTATGGCTTTTACTCATTACAATTCTAAGAATATCTTGATCAGAATTATTTCCTATATTTTCATCAAAAATTGACCCATACCACAATTTACTTGATGCAGGTGCTCCTACAATTCCAAAAATTGACTTTGAATTTTGAATCAGTGCAATATTTACCGTGAATTCATCTGTTTTGTTTATAAACTCTTTTGTTCCATCAAGTGGGTCTACAAGCCAATATAAATTATCTAGTTTTTCAAGCATACTTTCGTGAAAGATTTCCTCTGTAATTATAGGTATGGTGGGAGTAATTTTTTTTAAATTTTCGATAATGACTTCATTCGCTTTTTTATCAGCCTTGGTCAACGGTGATCCATCAGATTTATCAATCACTTCAAAATTGTCACTCCTGTAAATCTTCATTACCTCATTTGAAGCTTGTGACACACATTCTTTTAAAGGATGTGTTATTTCCTCAATAAAATTTTTATCAATATTCATAATGTTAAGAACATTTAGATTTTTGTAAGTTTTTATAATTAATTATTTCTAAAATTTTATTATGTATTTCAGTATTATCCATCACACCAGTAAATAAATTTGCTCCTGGTCCATATGCATGAACAGTTACTGGTTGCGCAGTGTGCTTACCATTTAGCCATTGAATTATAATTTTTCCTTTTTCTTGCTTAAGAACTTGTAAGCCACCTGTTTCATGATCCGCTGTAACAATTAAAAGAGTGTTTTCATCGATTGTTACAAAATTTATAAGGTCTTTAATTGTGTTATCAAAATCTATAAATTCGTTTATTAAATAATTAGTATCATTACTATGCCCTGCCCAGTCGATTTGACTTCCCTCAGACATTAAAAAAAATCCTGAGCAATTTTTTGTAGATTGCTCTAAATGTGACAGTGCGAATTTTGTCATATCTAGTTGTGTTGGTTTTTCTGGAGATCTTTTGATCCCATCCTCATCAAATAACCCAATTACTTTTGATTTTGAATTTATACTCTTTAATTCTGTTTTTGATAGAAGCAAAGTATGTTCAGCATTAACCTTGTCAAGGTCGAAGAATTCTTTTCCTCCTCCAAGCGCAACTTTAATTGGTGATTCTAGTAGTTGATTAGCAATCTCAATTTCCTTATATCGTGAATCAATATGGGCATAAAATGCTGCTGGAGTTGCATGAGTGACTGATGATGTGGCGACAATTCCACTCATAAAACCTTTTTCTGATAATTTTTCTGGCAACGTTTTTAAATTTTTTTTATCAGGCAGCATTGATAAATACCTATTTTTTGTTTTAAACCCAGTTGCCCATGCTGTCCCTGCTGCAGCAGAATCTGTATAAATATCATTCAAAGAATGAATAAGCATCAAACCTGTTACTGGCATTTGATCTAATGATAATCTGTAATCTGGACCTCCAATTGCTAATCTTGCAAGCGTCATTTGATTGATACCAGTTCCATCACCTATAACCAAAATAATATTCCTAGGAGTTTGATTGTCTGGGAAACTTTTTATTTTTAGAAGATCTGTTTTTTTTGTTCCAAAATTTACTTCTTCGATTCCTGCATTGTTATTGTTAAAAATGAAATTACAGCTTGTAAGAAAAATAATTACTAATATGGATATAAAAGCTTTTTTTGCAATCATCTTTTGAGGACTTCTTTTCTGTATTTTATAGCCTCTTCTTCAGATTCTGGAAATTGATCATATAAAGAATATTCCCATCTTCCATAAGTTGGATTTGTAATCATGAACCATTTTTTTCCCCACATTTGATCATATTTTTTGGCAACTTTTTTTCGTTCTTTATGAAAAACATATGCCTCATCTGTTGAAACAAAATCTGTGAGTTGGTCACCAATTAATAGAAGAACTCTATATTTTTCTGCAATAAGCTCTCTTCGAGATGTTTTATCTCTTACATCAGGGTCTTCTCTCATTAAAAGTATCTTTTCTTTGGTATCAAATGGAAGATTTAATTTTATTAAGTTTTTTTGTGTAGCATCTCTTAACGATTCTAATCTATTAGTTAAATAGAAAATCTTGATTCCTTTTTTATCAGTGTATTCTAAGAAATCTTTGACTCCAGCCACAGGGGTAGCATTTGCTTCACTAACCCATTCTATCCACCCATTTGGATAGGATAGTCCAGATATTATAGTTCTTCCCTGAAATTTTGAATTATCTAGAACAGTTTCATCTACATCAATTATTATTGCAGGAGGTTTATCAGCATAATTGCTTTTCTGTTCCAACACAGCAGTCCAAGAATTATCTGATAAAGCAGAATCTAAAATATCTTTAGCAAAGTTATAAGTTTGAATATTATTAGCCTCGAATTCAGCGGAAGTTTGAACATATAAAACAGAGAGCATAGATTGTTCTTGAAAAGATTTATCATTTTCTGAGGCAAAAATATTAATATTAAAAATAATTAATAAATTCAAAAAACATAAGATTAGAGATTTCATCATATAAGTGCATTATAATGCTTAATGATTACAAGACTAATTTATTAATTACATATATGAATAATAAAATAATAGAGAATTTAGAGCAGCTTAAAAAAATGCTTGTTCTTTTAAGTGAAGAAAGAAAAGTAGTATTATCTCATCATAAAACGTTTGAACATGTTGAAAAAATGAGAAAAATAGTAAATGAATCAATCGATATGGCGAATCAATAATAATGAGTAATAAAAAATATAGTTGTTTTGAGTTAAGTACTGACAAAGGTATAGCAAGTCTTGTTCTTTCTAGGCCTGAAGAACTAAATACAATGTCTCGAGATTTTTGGGTAGAGCTATCAGATGTATTAAATGATATAAATAGAGACTCTGATGTAAGAGTTGTTGTAATGTCCTCAACTGGAAAACATTTTTGTGCAGGAATGGATTTAAGTGCATTCTCAAATGGTGTCGAAAATATTCCCGATGATAAGAAACCAGATCATGCAAGAATTGGAGAAGCCCTTTACAGAGTAGCAAAAGAACTTCAAGAATATATAAGTACTTTAGAAAAAATAAGAGTGCCTGTGATCTCCGCCATTCAAGGTGGTTGTGTTGGTGGTGCTCTAGATTTAATAACTGCTTGTGATATCAGGTACGCCACAAATGATGCTTTCTTTTGTATACAAGAGATAAATATTGGTATGGCGGCAGATGTGGGAACCTTGCAAAGACTCCCAAGAATAATTCCAGACTCAAAAATGAGAGAAATGGCATACTCCGGTAGAAGAATGTACGCTGAAGAAGCAAAGGATTGTGGACTAGTTAGTGATACATTTGAAACTCAAGAAGATATGCTAGAGGCTGCTACAAAAATTGCTAAGGAGATTGCTTCAAAATCACCAGTTGCTATTTACGGTCTTAAAGCAGTAATGAATTACTCAAGAGATCATTCAATTAGCGATAGTCTTGATTTTAATGCTCTATGGAGTGGGGCCATGTTAAGTCAAAAAGATATGGCTGAGGCTATGAGTGCTCAAATGGAGAAAAGAGAAGCTTCATTTAATGAACTAGTTGATGTAAAAAAATTTAATGAGGTTGATAAATAAACTTCTTAAAGACTTAGATTTAAATTACTAAAATCAAAGATATTACAATTGCTATAACCCACATTATTAAACTATAAAGAAAAATATTTAATTTTGTTTCTAGAATAGATTTGAATGGAATTTGCATGCCAATACAAAACAATGCTGCAACAATAAAAATTTTACTCATAGATTCAAAAATATAAATATATTGGTCATTAAAATCCAAAAAAGATCCTGACAAAACAGCCAACATAAAGATTAAGACAAAGGTTGGTAATTGAATTTTTGTTTTATTTTTTTCTTTGTAAAAAAAGCCTAAAAGGATCATTAATGGTATTAACCAAAGTGTTCTTATTAGCTTTACTAATGTTGCTGTCTCGAGTGCACTTGGACCATAAATCATTGAAGCTCCAATAACTGAGCTTGTATCATGAATGGAAAGAGCGACCCAAGCTCCAAAAATTTCTTCAGATATATTTAAATATTCACCAATTATTGGAAAAAGAATTATTGCTAAAATATTAAATATAAAAATAATACTTATAGATAAAAATAAGTATTTTGGCTTCACTTTAATTAAAGTTGAAACTGCTGCCATTGCAGTGATGCCACATATAGCAGTACCAGAGATTATTAAGATAGTTAGTTTTCTTTTTAATTTAAAAAGCTTAGAAATTAAAAATCCAAAAATTATTATTAATAGAAACTGAATAGCTATTGCTGGAAGATAAGTTTGAGTTATTGTTAAACTATTTGAAAAAGACAGTGTTAGTCCTAAAAAAATAATTCCTATTTGCAAAAAATTTGTGCCCAAAAACTTCTTTTTTGAATTTTTGTCAGAATTAAAAAGAAATGCATAGATGATACCCGAAACAATTCCAAGTATTGGAGATGCCGATAATATAGCTACGAATGCAAGTGGCATCCCAACAATATATCTCACTTTTGATGCTCTATAAGTAAGGTTGGAACTCCATTAGTATGAGATTTAATTGTTAAAACCTTAGTACCCTCTTTGATGCCTGGTTTGATATCTGAAACTTCAACTCCTTCATTTTTGAGTCTTTTATAAGCACTATTAATGGAATCTACTTCCCATGCTAATCCCCATAAGCTATCTGAAGGTTGATTTTTATTTTTGATTTCAATAACCTCAAGTGTAGTTTTGTTTAATCTAAAGAAAAGCATTCTCCTATCCCAGTGTTCAATTATCTTATCAAGTGCGAGTCTTATTTTGAAAAAATCTCTGTGAATTTTAATAAATCCATCTGCATCATTTGTATTTATAACCACGTGATCTAGCTTGTGAACTCCAGAGTTATTTTTTATTTTAGTTTTTTTTAAACTTCCAAATATATGTTGGATGACAAATATAAGTGTCCCCCTAGTGATCTCATTAGGTAAAAATAAATTTTTCCATCCCCTTTTTTCCTTAGTTGAAAGGTTTATACCTTCTCCATCAAAAATATCTTCAGCATCAAAGTTGCTTTTAATCAATTCAGCTCTGATTTGATTAATATCTTTTGAACCATAAACCATTCCGATTAGTCCCTCAGCTTTATCTTTAAGATGATTCTTAATTATTTTTGAGCCTAGGCCATTACTATTAGGAGTTATTAATTCTAAGTAAATATTTGTGAAATTGAATAAAACATTTCTTGTTCCAAGCTGCTCATGCTCACCCTTCCAAACTGGAGAAATTCCTAAAATTTTTTCATAATTTTTTTCTGCTTCATCAAGATCTTTTACTGCAATGATTATATGATCAATTGAGGAAAGCATAATTTTTGAACAGTTCAGTAAACTTTATATTTTTTAGCTGATATAAGGATATTTTTTGATTTACTTTGATAGTTTTCTCAAAAAAACTGGAGTAGTAACAGTGGATTCTTTCTTTGAAAATGAGTATCCATCTAGATTAAAATCTACTAAATCTTCAAAGTTACTAATTTTATTCTTGATAATCCATCTAGCCATCAAACCTCTTGCCTTTTTTGCATAAAAACTAATTATCTTATAATTACCATTTTTATAATCTTTAAAAGTTGGTGTAACAAGATTAATATCTTCAGACATTTTTCCAAGAACAGTAAAATACTCCTTAGATGCCAAATTTACTATGAGATCAGATTTCATATCCTTTAGTTCACTCAATACATTTTTTTGTATTTTATCTCCCCAAAATTTATAGAGACTATTTCCTTCGGGTGTTTCTAACTTTGTTCCCATCTCAAGTCTGTATGGTTTCATAAGATCAAGTGGTTTAAGGATGCCATATAAGCCTGACAAGATTCGAAGATGTTTTTGTGCAAAATTTAGATCGCTTTTTGAAAGGCTTTCAGCCTGAAGTCCTTGATATACATCTCCTTTAAATACTAGCATTGAGGGTTTAGAATCATTTGAAACAGTTTTTGATGCTGTCCATGATTGATACCTATCATAATTAAGAGTTGCCAACTTATCACTTAGACCCATTAATGAAGCAATATCCTTTGGTTCTTTTTTCTGAAGTAACTTAATTAACTTAGAGGATTGATTCAAAAAAGCAGGCACAGAATGCTTATTTGAAACTTCAAAATCGTAATCGAGTGTTTTTGCAGGAGAAAGTACTATAATCATGGATGTATTCTAACGAATATATGATTACTTATTCAATAATAAATATGGAAAAAACAATAAATTCTGTAGGAAAATTCATATCATTAATGATACCGACCATGACATTATTAATGATAGTGATAATAGTTGCTAGATATTTCTTTGGAATTGGTTTAACTGGTCTACAGGAATTAGTGATGTATATTCATGCGTTTGTTTTTTTGGGCTGTGCTGGATATGTTTTTTCAAAAGATGAGCATGTAAGGGTTGATATTTTTTATAGAGATGCCTCTAAAAGCTATAAAAAAAATATTAATATTTTATTTGGTTTGATTTTCTTGCTACCTGTATGTTTTGTAATTGGATATTTTTCTATAGAACTAATTTCGATGTCTTGGAAGATAAATGAAATTTCAACAGAGGCTGGTGGTCTCAAATTTGTATACATTCAAAAAACTTTAATTATGTTATTTCCAATTAGTCTTGTCATTGTCTTAATTCATAAATTTATAAGTAATAAATGGAATTAGTCCCGCTTCTCCTCTTAACAATAATTTGTGTTGTTCTTTTACTTGGCTATCCTGTAGCTTTTACGCTAGCGGGCGTATCAATACTTTTTGCTGTAGTTTGTATTCCCTTTGGAATATTTGATCCTACCATTCTTAAAAGTATCCCAATTAGAGTCTTTGGAATTATGAATAATGTAACGTTGCTAGCAGTACCATTATTTATATACATGGGAACTGTTCTTGAAAAATCAGGCATAGCTGCAAAAATGCTAGAAAATATGGCAGCAGCATTTAAGAATACAAAAGGAGGTTTATCAATATCAATTATATTTGTTGGAGCTCTCCTAGCAGCAAGCACAGGAATTGTGGGTGCAACTGTTGTAACAATGGGATTGATGTCTCTTCCAATCTTAATCAATCAAGGATATGAAAGAAGTTTTTCAACTGGTTTAGTAGCATCTACCGGAACTCTTGGTCAAATAATACCTCCATCAATTGCTTTGGTTTTGCTTGGTGATGTTATGTCAAATGCTTACCAAAGAGCTCAAAATGACATGGGTATATTCTCACAACAAACTGTAACAGTCGGAGATCTTTTTATTGGAGCAATAGTCCCAGGGATAATGATATGTTTGGGCTACTTGATTTATACAATTTATAAAAATAAAACTAATCCACATTTAAAAGATTTCACGAATAGCTCAAATGTTGAGAACTTAGTGTTATTTAAAACTTTAATGCTGCCAATTATTTTAATTTTTCTTGTACTTGGTTCAATATTTGCAGGAATTGCAACACCTACAGAAGCAGCAGCAATTGGAGCCTTTGGTGCTTTAATGATAGCTCTGATCAATCAAAAAGTTGATATAAGTTTTATCAAAGAAACATCTGAAAAAACTGCAGTTGTGTCTACAATGATCTTTACAATTCTTATTGGGGCCTCAATATTTTCTCTTATATTCAGAGGTGTTGGTGGTGATGATTTAATAGATTTAATTTTTAACTCTCTTCCTGGTGGCTCTTATACAGCTTTAATATTTGTTCTCTTAGTAATATTCTTATTAGGATTTATTCTAGATTTTATTGAAATTTGTTATGTCATTATTCCATTAGTTGCTCCGCCTCTTTTGATGATGGGTTTTGATCCTGTGTGGCTCGCCATTTTATTTGCAATAAACTTGCAAACTTCTTTTTTAACACCTCCTTTTGGATTTTCTTTGTTTTATCTCCGTGGAGTTGCAGATGAAAGCATTCAGACAAAAGAGATATACAAAGGAGTGATTCCCTTTATATTTATTCAACTATTGATTCTTTTCTTAGTTATTCTATTTCCAACTATTATTATTAAATAGCATGCTAATTATGGGGAAAAAAATAATAAATATATTCATACTTTTACTTTTAGTTGGGTGTTCAAAGTCATTTTATGAATTGGAGGATAGGGTAAAAGCTCAAGCAGAAAAAACTAGTTCTCAGAAATCATTTTTGCAAATTAAAAAGGATGCATATTATTTTTTCCAATGGAGTAAAGATAACACCTTTAGGGATGAAATAAATGAATTTAAGAAGTTAGATGCTATATATCCTCCTGAAAAAGGTAAGATTCTTTTTACAGGAAGTTCAAGTATTAGGTTTTGGGACTCTTTAGAAAAAGATATGAAGCCCCTTGAAGTACTAAATCGTGGTTTTGGAGGTGCGCATATTTCACATGTCATTCATCATTTTAAAGAAATTGTTGAGCCATATAATCCAGAAGCAATAGTATTTTTTTGTGGAACAAATGACCTTACTGCCTTAAAAACTCCGGAAGAAACAATAAACGATTTTAAAAAATTTTTGAATCTTGTTAGAAAAAACTTTAAAAATATAAAAGTTTATGTAATTGGAATAAAGCCATCTGTTTCAAGAATTTATCTTGACGAAGAGGAGAGAATTTACAATAGATCAATTAGTGTCTTAGCAGATGAAGATCCTTTCTTAGAATATATTGATGTCTGGAATTCAATGCTAAATAAAGATGGAACCAGAATGTCAGAGTTATATATTGAAGATGGTCTTCATATGAATAAAAAAGGATATGAGGTTTGGACTAAACTTGTCAGAGAAGCTCTCGCTAAAGACTTTAATTTTTAGATTGAGCTTTTAAACCAGCATTATTTTTTTCAAGCGCTCTCTCAGCCCTATAACTAGAACGAACCATTGGTCCTGAAACGACTTCTAAAAAACCTTTTCTTAAACCTATTAGTCTATATTTCTCAAATTCTTCAGGAGAAACCCATCTTTCAATAGGATGATGATTTATGGTTGGTCTTAAGTATTGTCCAATAGTTAATATATCAACCTTATTTTTAACAAGGTCATCCATAGTTTGCTCTATTTCTGAATCCTCTTCACCGAGACCAAGGATAATACTACTTTTCGTTAGAACTTTTGGATTAATGCGTTTTGATTCTAAAAGAACATCGAGAGTTTGTTGATATCCTGCTCTGATGTCTCTAACTTGATGAGTAAGTCTTTCAACAGTTTCTATATTTTGAGCAAATACTTCAAGACCGCAATTGACTAAAGTGTCAATAGAAGAAGATAGTCCCTTAAAATCTGGAGTTAAAGCTTCAACAGCTGTATTTGGATTCAGTTTTTTTATGAGTTTGACTGTGTCAGCAAAATGTTGTGCACCTCCATCTGGAAGATCGTCTCTATTTACAGATGTAAGAACTACATACTTTAATTTCATTATCTCAACAGCTTTCGCAGTATTGAATGGTTCATTTTTATCTAGCCAACCATTAGGATTTCCAGTATCGACAGAGCAAAACTTACAAGATCTTGTACATACAGAACCCATGAGCATAAAAGTAGCTGTACCAGCAGACCAACATTCGCTAATGTTTGGGCAATGAGCTTCTTCACATACCGTGTAAAGTTGTTTGCTTTGAACCTGTTCTTTTACTTTATGAAAATTTGGATTAAATTCAGCTTTGACTTTTAACCAGTTTGGCTTTTTCGGTGTTGGAATATTTGAAAATTTATTTAATTTTTGACCATTTTTAATGGCTTTAATTCCATCACGATTTATGATTTTTGAGGTCGGTATTATTTCCATAACTAAAATATATTTTTAAGCATATCAATGATTAATTTCTCTAATTGTAATTTAGAAATATTCTTATTCAAATCATTTATCTGTATTACTTCAAGTCCTTTATATCCACATGGATTGATTTGTTTAAAAGGCGATAAGTCCATATCAAAATTAATGCTAAGGCCGTGATATGACTTGCCATTAGATATCCTTAATCCAATTGATGCGATTTTCTTTTTGTCTACATATACACCTGGTGCGCCTTCAATAAAATTTGATTGTATTGATAAATCTAATAGCAAACTTTTAACAAAATACTGGATAGAAGTTACTAACTTCTTAGGACTAAAACTTAACTTTTTTACATCAAGCAAAAAATAAACAACTAATTGTCCAGGACCGTGATAGGTAACTTCACCTCCTCTATCTGATTTAACAACAGGGATCTCCCTGGAATCAAGAATATGATTTTCGTTTGCAGCTGTGCCAAGTGTGAACACAGGGTTATGTTCTAAAAGCCAAATCTCATTTCTGAAATCGTCAGACTTCACATGTGATTGCATTAACTCAAGTGTTTCATGATAGTTCACAAGACCGAGAGACTTAAAAGTTAAATCTTCAAGCACTAATTGTTTCTAGCCTCTACAAAGGCATCCTCTGAAACTTTATGATATTCAGAGACATCTTTTTTAAAGCTTTTATATGATTGATATACTTTGTTTACCATTTCATCTTTTTGCGCGTTTTCCTCAAGAATTTGATTTGCAATTAATTTAAATTCATTTATTACATCATCTGGAAGTTTTCTCAGCTCAACATTGTGGGTATCCACTAGCTCGCGAAGAGCAGAGTTATTCTTAGCCGTATATTCATCTAATATGTCTTGATTTACAGCTTTAGCTGCGGTTTCTATTATTGCTTTTAGGTGACTTGGTAGTTGTTCCCATTCATCTTTATTGATTAAAAGTTCTAACATTGAGCCAGGCTCATGCCATCCTGGATAGTAATAATATTTTGCAATTTGATGAAAGCCAAAAGTTAAATCGTTATATGGTCCTACCCACTCAGTAGCATCAATGACTCCAGTCTGAAGAGCGGTAAATAATTCACCGCCCGGTAGCGTAACTGGTATTCCTCCAGCTCTCTTTAAAACTTCGCCACCAACTCCAGGAATTCTCATTTTAAGACCTTTAATATCATCTAGAGAATTAATTTCTTTATTAAACCAACCAAACATTTGAGTGCCAGTATTACCTGCAGGAATAGGATATATATTAAACGGTTCATATATCTCTCTCCATAATTCGATGCCTCCACCCCTATTAGTCCACGCATTGATTTCATCTGCTGTTAAACCAAACGGAACTCCAGTAAAAAACTGAGCAGCTGGTGCTTTCCCTTTCCAAAAATAACCACCGCTATGGCCCATCTGATGAGACCCACTTGAGACAGCATCAAAAACACCAAATGCAGGAACCTGTTCACCAGCTCCATAGACAGTTATTTTCATTTGTCCGTCACTCATTTCTTCAACGAGGTTTGCTATTCGCTCTGGTGCCATGCCTAGACCTGGATAATTTTTTGGCCACGCAGTTATGAGTCGCCACTCATATTTTTTTTCTTCTTCAAAAGAGGAAATATTTTGTTCGTTATCTACAGTGCATGCAAAGATAAATGGCAATAAAAGTACAAGATATATATTTTTTTTCATTACATTTTTTCTAAGTTTGCATATGACATTACCAGCCATTTTGTTCCTGAATCTTCAAAATTTACTTGAACTCTTGCAGACTCACCAGAACCTTCATAATTTAAAACAATACCTTCGCCAAACTTCTTATGTCTCACTTTCTGTCCTAACGATATCCCTATATCCATCTCAAATTCAATTTTTGTCTCATTAAAATCCTTTCTATTATAAGGAATATTCGTTTGCGCTCTAGGTCTAATCTCATCAATTAAGTCTTTTGGTATTTCTTTTAAAAATCTTGAGGGAGGGTTAAAGGTGTCTGTACCATGAAGCCTTCTTGATTCAGCGTGCGTAATATATAGTTTTTCCATAGCCCTAGTGATTGCTACATAACAAAGTCGCCTTTCTTCTTCTAATTGTGAAGAGCTTTCCATTGATCTTCCATGAGGAAATAGGCTCTCTTCTAAACCAGTTAATATTACTAATTTAAATTCAAGCCCTTTCGCTGAATGCATCGTCATAAGCTGCGCTGCATCATCATGTTCCGATGCTTGTCTGTCACCTGAATCAAGTGAAATAATATCAAGATATCTTTCAGCAATTTGAGAGTTTGTTATTTCTTCTTTGATGCTTTGCTCAAAGTTTTTTGTTGCAGTTATAAGTTCTTCTAAATTTTCAGTTCTGGTCTTGCCTTTCTCTCCAGCCTCTTTTCCATGATATGCATACAAGCCAGTTTCTTTAATTATTAATTCCATCAATTCAGATAAAGTATTTTCTTCAATAAAATTTTTGCACCCTGCAACAAATTCTAAATAGTCTTTTAATCCTGCTCCACCTCTTCCTGAAATGTTTCCTTCATCAATAAGTTTGGCAGATGCTTTAATATATGAAATATTATATTTCTTGGAAGTTTGTCTGATCTTATTTAGCGTTTTTTCTCCAACACCTCTGGTTGGGTTTGAAACAGATCTTTCAAATGATGGGTTATCGTTATTATTAAAAATAACTTTTAAATATGCTATTGCATTCTTAATCTCAAGCCTTTCATAAAAGCGCAGCCCGCCATAAATTCTATAAGGTATGCTAATCCGTAATAAAGCTTCTTCAATAGCTCTTGACTGTGCGTTAGATCTATATAAAATTGCGGTCTCTTCATAAGCTCCACCTTTATGCATCCAGTCTTTTAATACGTCAGCTACATATCTTGCTTCATCTTGCTCATTATATGCTTGGTATAAAATTATATTTTCTCCCTCAACTTTTTCAGTCCAAAGATTTTTCCCAAGTCTGTCTTTATTATTATCTATTAGAGAATTAGCAGCATTGAGAATTACACTTGTGGATCTATAATTTTGTTCAAGCCTTATAATCTCAGTGTTGTTATAGTCTTCTGTAAATGAATTTACATGCTCGACTTTTGCCCCTCTCCAACCATAAATTGACTGGTCGTCGTCTCCGACTGCAGTAATTTTTGTTTTTGCAGAAGCAATTTCTTGAAGCCATTTATATTGAATTGTATTAGTATCTTGAAACTCATCTATGAGAACTGATTCAAATCTAGACTCAAAAAACATTTTTACTGAGGGTGACTTTTTTATAACCTCATATGATTTTAATATCAATTCTCCAAAATCAACTAAATCGTCTCTATTACATGTTTCTTCATATTCTTTATAAATTTTATTTACTGTCTCAGTATAAAAGTCGCCATCCTCATTTACTTTTGAGCTTCTAATTCCTTCATCTTTCCATGAATTAATTTGCCATTGCGATTGCCTAGCAGGCCATGTAGCTTCATCTAAATTAAATTCTTTTGATATTCTTTTAATTATTCTCAGTTGATCATCTGAATCCAAAATTGTGAAGCCACTTGAAAGATCAGCTTCCTTATGAAATCTCTTTAACAGTTTATGAGACAAGCCATGAAAGGTGCCTACCCAAGAATCAAAAATTTGGGCTTGAAGTAAAGTCTCTATTCTTGATCTCATTTCATTCGCAGCTTTATTGGTGAATGTTACTGCCATTATTGAAGAGGGATTCTTTCCTAAAGCTTCAACCTCCCATGCGACTTTGTGAACCAAAACTCTTGTTTTACCAGAACCAGCTCCTGCTAGTACAAGTAAATGTTGTTTCTCAGAAGTAACAGCATTCCTCTGATCATCATTTAAATTATCTAAAATGTGAGATACATCCATTTAGGGGATTCATTTTTTTGTTTAAGTTAGATATTCTAACCTTATGTCAACAAAATTATTGAGGCAAATTAAAAAATCATTACCTGATTTAAGAAAATCAGAACAAACTGTAGCAGAATTTGTTCTCAAAGATCCTAAATCCATAATAATGATGAAAACGGCCGAAGCATCAAATGAAATGGGAATTAGTGAACCTACATTAATAAGATTCTGTAAGGCAATTGGATTTTCAGGATTTCAAGAGTTCAAAATTAATCTTTCACAACAACTTGCAGCGGATGATTATTTTGTTATGTATGAAATCAACGAAGATGATTCAATTCATGAACTATGCGAAAAAGTTTTTGATACAACTATAAGTGAAATATTGAATGTTCGATCTCAAATCGATCAAGCTATTTTAGAGAATGCAATAGAGACACTTGTAAATGCAAAAAGAGTCGAATTCTATGCATTTGGAGGATCTGCGCCAGTAGCAATGGATGGACAACATAAATTTTTTAGATTAAAAATATCTTCTTCATATATATCAGACCCTCATATTCAATTTATGTCAGCTAATTCTCTTGAAAAAGATGACGTTGTTGTAGCCATATCTCAATCAGGAACAACATCGGCATTAATTGATAGTGTAAAAATAGTAAGGAAAAATGGCGTAAAAGTAATAGGCATCATGCCAGGAAATACTCCATTATCAAACTTATGTGACTTTCCGTTAACCATTGATGTAGGTGTTGAAAATAGGATTACTAAACCAGTCACCTCAAGAATTGCATACACTGCTGTTATTGATGTGCTAACCATGGGTGTTGCACAACTCAAACCAGAAGCTCAGGACCATTTATATAATATTGCTGATAGTCAAAGATCTTTAAAGGTAGATAACTAGTATACAGCTGACTCTCTAAACCATAGATTTACAGCCCATTTCTCACCAGATACTACCGGTGATCCAGCGTGTAATGCATCTGGATTTATTTCAGTAGTGCCTTCAATACAATTATGAAAAACAACTACATCTCCCTTATTTGGTTTTACACTTACATTGATATCTGGGAAATCAGTCTCTCCGCCCTCTTCAACATCATTTAAGTATGCTAAGGCAGTTACCATTCTTTGTCCTCCCGGAAACCAATTTTTTTGACCCTCCTCAGTGTTTTTATCAAAAGCATCAAAGTGAGGTTTATATTGATTACCTGGGCCATAATAAACAAGCTGAAACTGTTCTGCATTATTTATTGGCATTTTTACTAAAACAGAAAACCTTTTGCTTACTTCATGAACAAGTTCATTTGAGTCATGTTGAAGCCAACAATAATCATTCGTTCTAGCTGCATGCACTTCATGTTCTGCGTCTGTAATCACTGTTGCTCTTTCCATCTTTCCTTTTCCTAATTCAATGAATGCACCACATTCTTCATGAGATAAAAAGTCTGATACTACATATACAATTGGGTCTGTAGAATAAAGAGTTACATTTTTAGATATTTTTTTTGGTTCCATTTGCGAATCAAATTATACTATTTTTATATATTAAATTTAAATTATGATGAAAATTTTTATTTCGATTGCCTCATACCAAGACCCAATGCTAACTAGTACTATGTTAAGTGCTTATGAAAATGCTGATTTACCTCAAAATTTAATTTTTGGGATTTGTGATCAATCTACAAAGTCAATTGATTTAGATAAATTCTCATTTGAAAATCAAATAAAGTACGATCTTGTCGATCCTGTTATATCAGAGGGTCCCTGTTGGGCAAGAACAAGAGTTCAAAAAATGTTCGAAAATGAGGACTACTATCTGCAAATTGATTCTCATATGCAATTTCAGAAAGGCTGGGATTCATATTTAATTAAAAACTTAAATCTTATACAAAGCATTAATACTAATATGCATCAACTTCCAATTATTACTTGTTACCCTAGATCATTTGAAGTTATTGATTTTGAGAAAAATGTTTTTGAACTCAATAGCTCTGATAAGAATACTCAGGTAATTTCTTATCGAGAAGATTCAATGTTCATCAAAAAGAGCTTTTGTAGACAGATTGGCTCAATTGCTGGTAGTGAAATATCTCATGGATACCTTCTTGCTGCAGGATGTTTATTTACAACGAAAGAATTTGTAAAAGAAGTTCCTTACGATCCTGACTTATACTTCTATGGTGAGGAAATCTCTTTAATGTTGAGAGCATTTTCTAGAGGGTTTGGTATTTTCCATATTCCCGATATACCTATATTTCATCTTTATACGGATATATCTAATATTCAAAGAAAGCTTCATTGGAACGAAGATGAAGATCAAAAAAGAGATATAAAATGGCATGAAAGAGAAGAATCAAGCATAAATAAATTAGATGATATTATTCACGGAAATGTGAAAGGAGTTTTTGGTCTTGGCAAGGAAAGAACGATGAAGGATTATGAATATATATCTGGTGTTGACCTTGTAAATAAAGTTGTAACAAATAATTCAAAAGCTTTTACTGCAACATTTGTATCATCATTGTCTTGGGAGAAATCACCCTATTAAAAACTATTTTTTATCTATTTATCTAAGTGTTAAAATTAAATAAACGGAGAAATTATGAGTAAAGAAATAAAGAAATTCTTTTCAATATACACTGATTTTGTAACCAAAGTCACAAGCAAACCAAGCATCGAACTAGATGCTCTAAAATCAAGTTTTGACAATATTGAAAATGATTCACCTATTAAAACACCAAGACTATTAACTGCTGCGCTTGGGCTGGGAAGTGAAACTGGAGAATTTGTAGAAATTGTAAAAAAAATGTTTTTACAAGGGAAGCCTCCGTCTGAAGATAATATTTTTCATATGAAAAGAGAGCTTGGAGATATTATGTGGTATTGGGTTACAGCATGTGCTGCTCTTAATCTCGATCCTTATGAAGTGATAAGCGAAAATCAAGAGAAGTTAGCTGCTAGATATGGCGAAAAATTTGAAGTTCAAAGAAGTGAAGTTCGAAAGGAAGGAGATCTATAGCGATTAGTCTTAAATAATGGATCATATTAAAGATTTAAAAATTGTTATCACTGCTGGAGCCTCTGGTATAGGCTCTGAAGTAGCAATTGCTTTATCGAAAGCAGGTGCAAAAATTATGATCTGTGACATAGATGAAAGTCTTTTAGAATCTTTTTCTAATCAAAATCCCCAAATTACTACCTATCGTGCCGATGTATCAAATGAATCTGAAATTCAGTCTTTCTTTAAAGAAATAAAAAATAAATTTAATAATATTGATGTATTAATTAACAATGCCGGCATCTCAGGCCCTTCTGGAAAACTCGAAGATATTAATTTTAATAGATGGAAAGAAACACTAAATGTTAATTTGGATGGAGTTTTCCTTGCGACAAGATCTGCCATACCTCTTCTAAAAAATAATGGCGGTTCAATTATAAATATGGGTTCTACTTCTTCTTTTTTGGGTAATCCTTTAAGATCGGCATACTGTGCAACTAAATGGGGTTTAATAGGATTAACAAAAACATGGGCTATGGAGTACGGTGAAAATAATATAAGAGTTAATGCTGTTTGTCCTTGTTCGGTTAATGGAGAGCGGATCGAAAACGTTATTATAAGAGAGGCCGAATATAAAAATACTTCAACTGAAAAAATTAGGTCTGCTTATTTAGAACAAACCTCTCTTCAAACATTCATCGATGTCGAAGAAGTTATTGGAATGTTAGTATATTTAATGTCGCCTTTAGCTAAAAAAATTACAGGGCAAATGTTAGTTATAGATGGGAATACTGAGAGTCTATCTATTAAGGGTATAGATTAATAATGAAAGCAGTATGGTATACAAAAACTGGAAGAGCAGCAGATGTTCTTCAGGTTGGAGAGTTAGATAATCCTATGCCAGTTGCAGGAGAGGTATTAGTCAAGATTAAAGCATCTGGTATAAATCCATCAGATGTTAAAACGCGAGCTGGGGCAAGGGGCGAACTTCAATTTCCAAAAATAATACCGCATTCAGACGGTAGTGGAGAAATTATAGACGTTGGTGAGGGAGTTAATAAAAATAGAATTGGTGAAAGAGTATGGATATGGAACGGAGCATTTGGAAGGGCTGATGGTACATGCGCAGAATTAATTGCATTGCCTGAACTTCAAGCGGTAAAGATAAATAATGAAGTTTCATATAATTCGGCTGCATGTATGGGCATACCAGCATCTACTGCTTATTACGGAGTATTGGCAAATGGATCTGTTAAAAACAAAACATTATTAATTTCTGGTGGTGCTGGCGCTGTAGGTTTTTATGGAATCCAAATAGCTAAATTATCTGGCGCCAATGTAATCACTACCATAAGTAGTGATGAGAAAGCCAAAATAGCAAATAATGCTGGAGCAGATAAAATTATTAACTATAAAAATGAAAATGTTTTAGAAGAGATAATGGAATATACCAATAATAATGGTGTTGATAGAATTTTTGAGGTTGAGTTTGGGGGTAACTTACCACTTAATGAAAAAATTATAAAACCTAATGGTGTAATTGCTGCATATGGGTCAATGGCAAAAATGGAACCAAAATTACCCTTTTATAATTTAATGTTTAAGGGAGTAAAAATAGATACTTTTCTTATATATACGATTGAAAATAAATTCAGAGAAGAAATATCAACTCGGCTTTCAGAATTGCTAAATCAAAACTCTTTAAAACATATGATCTCTAAAACCTATTCGATTGATAAAATTATCGATGCTCATGAAGCCATGGAAAGTGGGTCTATGATTGGAAATATAGTGATAGAAATTTAATGAGGTTTTCTAAATAAACATGCTTATCTTATTATCATCTTTATATTTCATTTACGGTTTCATCCTTTTTTACACATATTTAAAAGGTTATAGCCTTTTAAGATACTTACTAAGAAGAAAAAATATAAATCCCCTTTTGTCTATAGAATTTATATTTATCATACTTTCTTCTTTAATTGTATTTACAAGCCAACCACTAAACTGGATTGTTGCTCTGGTAATGTTCTCACATTTAATTGGAGTAGTTTGGATAATTACCAACCCTGATGGTTATTATAGAATGGCTGAAGAAAGTCAAATTGATATCGATTCACTTGAAACAGCTTCTGCAATGATAGTTTTTGCTTATGGAATCTTTGTTTACTTTTCTTATACCTTTTTAGGCTAATTTATATTAAATCTTTTATTCTTTTTAATAAACTTGAGGTATCTAGTCTACCGCCGCCTACTTTTTGAATATCTTTATAATAATTATTTACAACCTTTGTTATATCTATAGGGATATTATTTTTTTCAGCTTTTTTTAGAATAATATCAAGGTCTTTTCTCATTAAATCTACTGCAAATCCATGATCATATTCACCATTTATCATAGTCTCCCATCTATTTTCCATCTGCCAAGATTGAGCGGCACCTTTTGAGATGACTTCAATAACATCCTTCGTATTTAGTCCAACTTCATCTGAGAAATTAATACCTTCTGCAAGAGCCTGGATTAGTCCAGTAAGACAAATTTGATTTACCATCTTTGTTAGCTGGCCTGAACCACTTGGTCCCATATATTTTGTAAATTTTGAATAGCTTTTGATAATATCTTCTATTTGATTAAATGATTCTTCATCTCCGCCAATCATAATTGATAACTGACCAGCTTCCGCTCCAGCTTGACCACCAGATACAGGCGCATCCAGAAAAGTTATGTTTTTTGATTTTAGTTGTTTGTTTATTTTTATAGGTAATTCTGCAGAGGTTGTTGAATGATCAATTATTATCGAGTTATCTTTGATAGATTCTTTAATTCCTTGGTCATTGTGAATAAGCTCCAAAATGTCACTATCTTTACCAACACATAAAATTATTATTTCAGAATCCTCAGCTAGTTCTGCTGGAGAATTACATATCCTTCCGCTGAAATGCTTTGACCATTTTTGTGATTTTTCTTTAGTTCTGTTGTAAACATTTACAGAGTGCCCATCTTTTGAAAGATGTCCTGCCATTGGATAGCCCATAACACCTAGGCCAATGAAGCCTAAGCTTTTATTCATACAATGAAATCTTCTCTATCGTTTTTTGAATCTTTATCTTTTTCCTTATGTTCTTCTGGTATCCCCTTGGTTCCAGCTTTCTCTTTTTGCGATATGTTTATGAGGTATGCTATTGCTATGACAGAGGTAATAATAACAACCAAAATAATAATGCTATCCATTAGTAGCCTCCAATTTTGTTTTAAAATCGTTAAACGCAGATTCATATTCTGCTTTTAACCTACCAACTAATTCATCAACTGATGGAGAATCCTCTATAGCTCCAATACCTTGTCCAGAACCCCAAATATCTTTCCAAGCCTTTGAGTCTGTATTGCCTCCAGATCCAAAATTCATAGAAGATTTGTCAGCCTCGGGAAGATTATCAGGATCAAGGCCAGCATTCTTAATAGATGGTTTTAAATAGTTTCCATGAACGCCTGTAAATAAAGAAGAGTAAACAATATCTGAAGCTGCGCTTTCTTCTAACATTTTTTTATATTCTTGATCTGCATTTGCTTCTTTTGTAGCAATAAACCTAGTTCCAAGATAAGCAAAATCTGCACCAAGAGCAATTGCAGATGCAACAGAGTATCCATCACCAATTGACCCAGACAAAATAACAGTGCCATCAAACCATTTTTTTACTTCTCTCAATAAAGCAAATGGTGACAATGCACCTGCATGTCCACCAGCACCAGCACAAACCAATATCAAACCATCTACGCCTTGCTCAGCTGCCTTTTGAGCATGTCTTACGCTAATAACATCATGAAAAACTTTACCACCATAGCTATGAGCAGCTTCAACAACTTCTGCTGGAGGTCGCAAAGATGTAATAATGATTGGGACTTCATGCTTCACACAAGTCATCATGTCGTCCATTAATCTATCATTAGAACCATGACAAATTTGATTGACCGCAAAAGGCGCTACCTTCTTATCAGGATTCGCTTCTTTATATTCGGCAAGTTCTGTTTTGATTCTTACTATCCACTCATCAAGGACGTGCTGCGGTCTAGCATTTAATGCTGGGAAAGATCCTATTATTCCTGCTTTACATTGTGCAATTACCAAATCAGGTCCAGAAACTAGAAAAAGAGGAGCTCCTATAATGGGAACCGAAATATTATCTTGTATTTTTTTGTCTATAGGCATTCTTATCTCCTTGTTTTAATTATTATATTTGATTGGATAATCATTGATTAAATTTACAAAAGCTCTTACTCCCTCATCAAGAGCTGAATCATCAACATAAAAATAGGGAGAATGGTTTCCAGCAACATCTGTTCTTTCTCCAAAATTTGCAGAATCTAATCCTTCGCCAGGTTTATTTACCCCTAACCAAAAATATAAGCCTGGAATTTCCTCAACAAAATATGAAAAATCTTCAGCACCTGTTACAGGTGTATTTGATTCATATAGTTTGTTAGGGGATGCCTCTTCTAATGATGGAATCATTGCTTCAACTAACGAAGGTTCATTGTAAGTAACTGGATAAAAGCCTCCAACATCAAATTCAACTGTTATATCTGTTCCAGTACCTAAAGCAATACCTTCAGCAATTTGTTCAATCTCAGCATAAATTTGTTTTCTAAGGACTGGATCAAATGTCCTTATGGTTCCCATAATAAGAGAATCTTCAGGAATGATATTATTTCTTGTTCCAGCTTCAACAATACCAACTGAAATTACAGCAGGATTATTAATAATGTTAATTCTTCTGCTGACAATAGTATTAAGCGCTTCAATAAGTTCTGCAGTTGCCATTATTGGATCAATACCCGACCAAGGAGTTGACCCATGTGCTTGCACTCCCTTTATTTTAATCCTGTAAGCTGATGCTGCTGCCATTGCAGGTCCTGATTTAACTGATAGGACTCCATTTGGAATGTTTGTAACATGGAGACCAAAAATTACCTCTGGATTATATTTCTCAAAAATTCCTTCCTCTAGCATCATTTTTGCTCCACCACCTTCACCTTCTGGAGGACCCTCCTCAGCAGGTTGGAAAATTAGCATAACTTTTCCTTTAATATCTGATTTATTTTTAGCTAGATACTCTGCAACTCCCATTAAGATTGCTACATGTGCATCATGACCACATGCATGCATCACTCCTACATCATTTCCTAAATAAGTTGTTCTGACCTTTGAGGCAAATGGCAATCCTGTTTTTTCCTCTACTGGAAGTGCATCCATATCTGCTCTTAACGCCATTATTGGTCCAGGTGATCCACCTTCTATCATTCCTACAATGCCCGTATATGCTATCTTTGTTTCTATCTTAATACCAAGGGATCTCAAATGATCTTCAATCTTTTTTGCTGTTCTGAATTCTCTATTACTTAATTCAGGATGTTCATGTATATCATGCCTCCATTCAATTACTTTTGGCATTAAAAGATCTAACTCATTTTCAAGGTTTAATTTAAGATCAGCATTGATAACTGGGAATAAAAATGAGATAGAAAAGAGCAGAATTTTTTTCATAAAAAGATTATAAGTAATTACAAATTTAATTTATACAAATAAGTTTATATTCTCCCTATCTATATTACATTTTGATAAAATTAATTATGCGACATTATTTTTTAATGCCCTTTTTAATTGTTTTCTCAATATTTATATCATGCGATGAAGATGATGAAAAACTTCCTTTTAAATATTCTCATCTAGGACTGCATATCATACAAACAGACAAAACTGCTCTTGGTGGGAGCTTGTCTGTTCCTCTTCCAGGCTCTTTATATGTTGTTCTAGAGCGAAAAGCAGAAGAGATTGATAACGACGATTATTCTTATGAGAGAATAATTAATGCTGCAAGAATTGGTGTTCATGCTGGAATTGCAGATGTTTTGAGCTCGATATCATCAAGAGGAATAAAAATAATAGTAAAAAATATTTTTGATGTTTATGCTGAGCTTGGAATCAAAAGTTCTGCTTATGAAAATGACATAAATTCTTTTTCTGAAGATGACGCGAAAGCTAATGTAATTACAGGAATAAGATTTGGAAATCCAATAGGCTGGGAGGGAAAATTATTTATAGATTTTTCAAAGGATGCCGAACTTAAAGTCAAAGAATGTCCTGCTGGAAGTATTTGCACACAATCAATAGAATATGAATTGGATGATGAAGCTGATCAAAAGTATGGTGCTGCTTTCACCTATAACATTAATAAAAGAAATTCAGTAATCATTGAGATGTCATCTAGTAAAATTTTTGATAGTTCTCTGAGGCTTGGATATCAATTTAATTTTTAAAAAATTCTGATAATTACTTAACTATTTCCCATAGCTTCTAAGATTTCTAGAAGCAAATTAATGATGTCTAAATAAATTGCAAAGGCCAACTCAAAAGCATTTTCCCATGTATTTCCATCTATCATATCTTGTCTCTTTCTCACTAAATTGAAGTCATACAATAAAAATATTGAAAATAGAAAAGCCCCAAAAATGGCTGATGCTCTTACCTTCTTTCTGCTTATTGTTATAAATGCTCTTGAAAGATTAAAAATAACTAAGCCTAACAATCCAAAAAACAAAAAGAATGTTAAAAAATTACTATCAGAGAAAGAAATGAAATCACCGTAGCCAATAATACCTGTTAGTATTGTTACGAAAAAAACAATTTTAAGGGCCCTATAGCCGTCATTTTCATCCATATCTAACATGATAAAACCAAGCAAGGGTCCCATAAGAATACTTTGAATAGTAAATAAAATCACTCCAGTCATTGTAGCTATTCCTGTAGAAGCAAATAATGTTGTTAATCCAAGGGTTATCATCCACAATATTCCAAGACCATTAAAAAGACCAGACGTTGGTCTTGATTGATAATAACCCTCTTTGAGATATTTTATGATTTCATCTGAGTTTTTAGCTAATTTCATTTTTGATGGGCTACCATTTTCATCGTCCATAACCATTTCTCTTGGAAATGTATCAACGTAGGGAACAAGATCTAGCTGATTTTTCATGTTCACAGAGCCTCTGAATTTAAAACCAAAAAGGGTTGTATTATTTTCATATGCGTAATGTGCACCTTTTATAAAATAAAAACATCCCAGCAGCACCAAACCTAATTGTGATGACAAAATAAGCATAGTTTTAAAAAGTAGAGTCGTTTCGATTAGCATCTAAAAATTATAACTTTGAAAGTGCCTATGTTTTTTATAAAAAACCTAAAAAAATTATATATAAATTATTTTATAAAATATGCAACTGAGTGATCATCAAAATTATATTTACCAATTTCTTCAAAACCAAATTTTTTATGAAATTGTATAGAAGGAATATTTTCAGGCTTTGTATTAACCTCACAACAAAGAGAAATATTGTTTTTTTTTGCAATTTTTTCAACAAATTTATAAAGATTGGTTCCAATGCCCCTTTCTCTAAAACTTGATTTAATTACAACTCTATCGATGTAAAGAAATTGATTCTTTATGCTTGAAAAAAATTTGTAATTCTTAGATTTGTATGTCGCATTCTCTCTAAAACAAACTATAAAACCTATAACCTCATCTCCATTAAACAAAAAGTAATTTACAGAACTTTTATCTAGAAGACCTATTAAGTCATTATATGAATCAAGTGATCCTACTTCTGGGGTATTACATTGATTGAGATTATATATTTGATCTAAGATTGTTTTGTCTGAACTGGAATTAAATTCTTCTATATTAATATCTGAGTTGAAGATCATTTAAAGAAATTTAATTTTCCTTCTTAATATTTTCTATAGATTCATTAATCTTTCTAGATGCCTCTTCAACAAATATTTCTTTTGTAAGTTTATAAGCTGGATGACCTGCTTCTTGAACCTCTTGAGCCTTTTCTATTGCTCTTTCCATAATTAAATTTTCATCAACTACCTCATCTAATAGATGAGCTTCAATTGCATCGACATGTGAATACATTTGAGCAGCAAGTATTGATCTATATTTGTGTTGATCCGAGACTCTAAATTTTATTAATTCTAAAATTGGAGTAGGAATAACCATATTTGTTTTCATTTCGTTAGCGCCTATCAAGTAGTCACCCTTTACTCCGATACGATAGTCACAACAACAAAGTAAAAAAGTTCCAAGTGCAATGCCATGCCCCGAGCATGCAGCAACTACCGGTCTTGGAAAAGCAAAGATCCTTGATAATAAAGAAAATCCTGCAACAGTCATTTCCTTAATTTTTTCCATATCACCCGATTGGATAACTTTCAGATCAAACCCAGCTGAAAACATTCCCTCTTTTCCAGTAATAATAAGTGCACCTTCTTCTGTAGAGACTTCATCTAAGCAGTTATTAACTTGTTTAGACATCTCTGGAGAAAAAACATTAGCCTTGCCATCGTTTAAGGTGATGATTGATATGTTTCCATCTTTCTTAATTGAAGCTATTTTTTCTGACATAATATACAAATATTTTTAAGGAATTTTATCATGATTAAAACAATTCTTAAGTACTCTTTGAGGTTATTTATTCTAGCTATAGGAGTGATGTCTCTTTATTTAGCGAACTTATTTTTAATGAAGCCCTACTCTATAGACCATTATTTAGGAAAAGAGCTTGTGCTTGGCTTAATTGATTCTCCTGAAGCGATGACTTATATGGGGGTGTTTGATAATTTTAATTGGCTTACTAAACATAATTCTAAATTATCAATACCTAATGAGGATGACTTAGAAAAGAATATCAAAGAAACTGAAAAGATTATTAAAACACTATACAAATATAAAGATTCAAATTTAACAGCATCGCAGGTAAATACAAAAGAAATAGCCATTTTTGATTATGAAAATAATTATAAAGAGCTTAAAGAATTCCCATATCATGATTACCCGCTCAATCAAATTGGTGGCATTCATCTTAATACAATTCAATTCTTAAATGATTATCATCCTATAAGAAGTTACTCAGAAGCAAGTGATTTTATAAGCAGAGTCAAACTTATAGATGAAGTCTATGATGGTGTTTTAGCTGATCTAGAAAAACAGGCGAATGTAAAAATATTTCCACCAGAATTTGTATATGAACGTGTCATCAAACAATTAAATGAGTTCATAAACTATTCCAATGAAGAACATCCACTTTATTCTCAATTTATAAAAAAAGTAGAAGATTTGAACCTTAATATTGAAGATAAAGAATTTTTTAGAAACGAAATAATTAAGGCCATAGAAGAAAGTGTTACACCAGGATTTAAGAAGCTACTTGGTTTTATGATGAAAACTCAAAAGAATGCAAATAAAAATCATGGAATTTGGTCACAACCTAATGGTGATGAATACTATAAGTTAAGAATTCGTTCATATACGACTACTGACTATTCTCCAGAAAGAATTCATCAAATGGGATTATCTGAGGTCAATCGAATCTCAAGCAGAATGAAAGAAATTCTAACAAATCAAGGATATGACTCTGCTAAAAATGTTGGGCAATTGATGAATGAATTAAATGAGAATCCTGATTTTCTGTATGCCGATACTCCAGATAGAAAGGAAATTATAGTGAAGGATTATACAGAGATGGTAGATGAAGCAATTAAAGCTTCTACTGAATATTTCCATACGATGCCAAAGTCAGATGTTGTAGTTAAAGCAGTGCCAGAATATTCTGAACAAACTGCTGCAGGTGGTTACTACCAAGCGCCTGCACTTGATGGAAGTAGGCCAGGAGTTTTCTATGCAAACCTCTATGATATAAAACAAACTCCGACATATAGCATGAAAACTCTTACTTACCATGAGGCTACTCCAGGTCATCATCATCAAATTGCACATTCTTTAGAAAACAAAAAACTAACAATGTATAGAAGATTTGGATACAGAACTTCAGCTTTTTCAGAGGGTTGGGCTTTATATGCTGAAAGATTAGCACTAGAAATTGGACTTGCTGAAAATCCATATGACGAACTAGGAATTCTTCAAAGTGAGTTATTTAGAGCGGTAAGATTAGTTGTTGATACCGGCCTTCATTACAAGAAATGGACAAGGGAAAAAGCAATGGACTATATGAAGTCTAAAACTGGAATGTCTGATACAGAAGTAAGAGTAGAGATCGAGAGATACATTGTTTGGCCTGGACAAGCTTTAAGCTACAAAGTCGGAATGATAAAAATTTTAGAGTTAAGAGAAAAAGCGATGAATGAACTTGGAGATAAATTTAATATTAAAGATTTCCATTCAGCAGTCCTTGATCATGGAAATCCACCATTATTTATTGTAGAAAAAATGGTTGATGAGATGATTGAAAGAACAAATAGCTAAAATTTTTCAGGATGTTTAGGAGCAAACGCACTGTAATATTTCTTTAGATCTAAAATATCTTTTGTGTTGTCTCCACTTGGTTTAAAAATTTCTCCAAGGAGAATTTCCTTCTTTTTGAAGTCTAAAGATGCTGGAACAATATCGGCTTTTATCTCAGATGCAATTCTTAAAAATCCTGTTTTCCATTCTTTGACTTTTGCTCTTGTTCCCTCAGGAGACATCGCTATTAAGGAGCCTTTTCTTATTTTTAGTTGATCTATAGCATCTTTAATAATACCTCCCGGGTTTTTTCTATTTACTGGAATGCCTCCTACATATCTTAAAAAAGGACCTAATCCGTATTTAAAAACAGTATCTTTGCCAATGAATGTTATTTTTGCGTCTAATCCTGCTAATGCAGCGATTCCAAGGATACCATCCCAGTTAGAGGTATGAGGTGCAACAATTACAACTAAGTTATTTTTTGCTTGATCGTTCGTGATAATTCCAGTTACCTTCCAGCCAAGAATACTCAAAACAGATCTTCCAAGCCATTGAAAAAATCTTGATCTGTTTGCTCTGAAGCTCTCAGGTATTTGTTTGTTTGATACGCTTGGCATTAAGCTTTAGATATTCTAAATTTATCTTTTAAAAAATATGGTAAATACATTAAATAGCAAAGTACCACCGCAATGATATAAATATCAAACATATGAAATGGTGCTGGTCTAAAAAGTTTTGTTAAATTGTCTCCAACTGGTTTCTCCATAAGATACCAATAATTTGCTGGAGGCCCTAATAAGTAATTTATAAGGTACATAAAGATTAATAAGATTGATGCAAATATTAGCATCCTATGAACGTCTTTTAGCTCCGGTCTTTGATTATCAATTATCATCGCATAAGAAACACCAAGTAATATCATGGTATGCCCAATTTGATTTTGGATATATCCGACATATGGAAAACCATAAACAGTATCAGGGGTTAGCAAGGACATGCTTCCACCAAGAATCCCAAAGAAGAATGCAAAAAGAAAAAAATCCTTATTTTTTGTTAAAAGATAAATGATTATTGAAAAAGTAGAGAAATCACATAAATGTAGAGGGAGTCCTAATTTCCACTCCATTAGATATCCTTCCCTATATAAATCCATTAATTGATTTATGCATAATAATGTAATAATTAAAATGGCAAATATCTTTTTAACTTTATCTGTTTTGTTTACAAAGAATTTTGGAAGAAAAATTGCAGTTAAAAAACATATTGATGTGATCAATATGTGAGAAATGCTTGTGATGCTTAAAAGTGTCATTTAAAAAATAATTAAATTATTAATAGAGTTGAAGTTTCTATAATATCTTGTGCTTACCCTGCAATATCTCAATGAACATTTTATGATCGCCAATGAAACTATAGAATGGATATTTAAAGGTAGCAGGCTTATTCTTTTCAATAAAAAAGTGGCCAATCCATGCGAAAGCATATCCAGAAATTAAAGCAAATAATAAATACATAAACTCAAACGATATTAAAAAAATTATAAGAAAAAAAATGCCTACACTTGTTCCAATAAAATGTAATAACTTTGTGTATTTACTTTCGTGCTCGCTTATATAGTAAGGGTAGAATTCTTTAAATGTTTTATATCTTTCCATGTTTATTTATCTTGGTGGCAAACCATGTATCTTTGTAATTGCTGTTGTAGTTACTGCAGCTCTTCTATTTTCAGAGAGACTCTGATATTCAGGATCATTGTACCATTCATCAGCTTTCTCAGAAGATGGAAAACTGAACATTATTATTCTTCCAGTCATAGGTGTTTCTCCCTCAACATGAGAGATATTATCATCAAAAGTAATAAATTCACCTCCATGTTTTTTTAAAATAGGAAAAAATCCTTTTTCATATTCTCTATATCTGTCTGCATCATGAATCTGAATATTTGCAATCATATATACTCTTACATCTTCCATAATATTTCTTATTTAGGTGCTGATTCAGGCTGGATATCATAATAACCAGATACTGGAATCATCATATGAACATAGGGTGTACCCTTAAACATAACGTATGGAGATCCAGTTGTGAAATCGGTAGTTGTATTATCTAGAGTACTTGGATCCTTCGGCATTAACATAAGGTGAGCACCAGACTCAATCCAATCTTCAGGATTTGTTCCAGCCTTGTCACCTTCAGAAAAAGCTCTAAAATTATCTGCACCGGTATCTCCATGAATCATCCATGCCCAACCGTCATTTTCTAATTTAGGAACTTCTTGATTCATATATGCATTTGCCCATGCCATTGCATTTGAATCCATGCATGCTGGAGTAGCCATTCTTGGATCCATTGAGTCACCCATCATGTTTGCTGTAAACGCTAAACACGTCCAACCATTTGTACCTTCTTTAAGAACTTTGCCATCAGAGCCAATCACACTTGCAAAATTCCCAATAAAATCTGGCGCAGCTCCTGTATAGGCTTTAATCTCAAAATCTTTTTTCATATCAGAACTATGATCGCTATGACTATAAGCAAAAAAGCTTAATGATAAAAGCAAACCTAGTGATGTTATTTTTAATGAACTTAGTTTCATTTCTTCTCCAAATAAATTGTATATAGCAATTTTATGAAAGAATCTTTCTTAATACAAATTAATTAAATTCCTTTTTTATGTCATTTGCTATCGCTCGAAACATTGCGATGTGAGCAGCTTTTGAATATTCTTTTTCAGATCTAAATCTATGATTGGAGGATGTCTTTGCAATTACCACTCTTGATTTTGGATCAACATAAATAAACTGATTAAATATCCCATGAGCCGTATAGTCATCCATAGGATTTCCAGGAATCCACCACTGATATCCATATCCCCATTCGTTTGATGATAATTCACCTGCATCTGGCATTAAATGTGGCGAATCTGGTGTATGTGAGCTTTTTACCCATGCCTCAGGGATAATTTGCTCTCCTAGCCAATTACCATTATTAAGATAGAGTTGTCCAAATTTTGCATAATCTCTTAAGGTTGCGTTGAGCCCACCAAGTGCCATATCTACACCTGAAGTGTCAGTAATATAATAAGCATCGCTTTCGGCTCCAATCTTATTCCAAATTCTTTTATACAGAAATTCTCTTACAGGCATTTTTGTAACTGATTCAAGAATAAAGGCCAATACTTGAGTATCTAAACTTACATAATGATTGAACGTTCCTTGNTCTTTGCNACTTTTNAGGCTTTTAGCNAAGTCTCTAAATGGTTTTCCTCTTGCNGTNGCTCTTCCAAACTTATTTATATCNGANTTNGGATCAAGATAGTCNTCNTTAAANTCNATNCCAGANGACATCTGTAACAAGTTTTTAATTGTTACNTTTTCATANCCTGTNTTNTTAAAATCATNNAGGTATTTAGATACCTCATCATCNATNTTGTCTATCAANCCTTCCTCNACAGCNATTCCAATGAGTGCTGATAAGTATGATTTTGCGACTGAGAAAGATATATGTTTACTATCTNTTGNATTTCCATTCCAGTAGTTCTCATAAAGCATNTTTCCATTGTGTAAAACAATNAGTCCATCTGTATGAAAGTGANCAAGTCCATCAGATAAACTTAACTCTTCACCTTCAAATGTATATTGTTNAGGAAGNNTAAATTCTTTTTTNTCAAAAATGTATGGANNNTCTGATGCNGGTATTGGACTTGANGTATTTTTAAAAATTTTATCAATATTAATAAAGTTTTGAGCAATAGTTTTTTCNTTATATAAATTTGCTAATTTATATAGCCTCAGAATATGGGGACTNTATATTGCNAATCCTAAAATTAGAAACGCNAAAATAAATATTGAGAATTTTGTCATNACTTATTTNACCCTTATATCCATTGGTCATTTGGNGCTGTAAGTTCACTAACTTTNTCACCTGTATTAACTANATCTTTTGGTTCAACTAGCATTATGCATGCTTCTTCTTTTGAGAATGGTCTATGTNTAACGCCTTTTTTAACTACTATCATTTCACCCTGATCAAGTTCAACTGTTTCTGATTCAAATTCTATGAAAATCTTTCCATCCATAACAATAAAGACTTCGTCTGTGTCATCATGCTTATGCCAAATGAAGTCATTTTGAATCTTTACAAGTTTAAATTGATAATTATTCATTTCAGCAACAACTTTTGGAGACCATTGATCAGTAAATTTTTCAAACTTATCTTTGAAATTAATTTTTTTCATTTTAATANATTAATAATTATTTTAGTTCTGCAACTCGTGAACCATCTTCNCTAATGCTCACNTTNAGGGGTAGCCACTCCTCATTATCACAAATACCCATCATACAACCTTCNACCTTTAAATTACCATTTTCTAAAAAATACAAATTTGATTTAAATATTCTGCCTCGACCCGGATCATATATCTTTCCACCCTTTAATTCAGTTATATCNCTGNTTACCATATCAAAGTTCTCTAAAAGGTTTATGCCTANCAATGTTCTATCTCTTAAAGANTTGTTTCTATTGTTTGTATCTAAAATTGATTTTGGATCTACTCCTTTATCAACAAAGATATGTTCTATAGTTGCNCATAATTTTTTGTNGCAATTACTTACCTNAACTATTGATTGAGAGGTAGCCCAGTAACCCAACATACTTTCATTTGAAAAACAGCTTANTGAAAANAAAAAAGTTAGNCTGAAACTGAGGCACCTATAGACCATATATCCATTCTCTAACCATTTCAACNGCTTCGATATGAGACAANGATCTTCCAGATTCTGGCATCATTACTCCNGGATCCATAGATGTCATTCGATATAGAAGAATTGATTCGTCTGGTTTTCCTGGAACTATTGAGTATTTGAAGCCACCACTACCTCTTCCTGTTGCAACAGGTTTNTTGAAAATACCTAGATGAATATCCCTCGTTTCATCAAGTTGAAGATATAGTCCGGTAGAATTAGCATTTCCTGTAGGTGAATGGCAATGTCCACAATTTACATCTAAATATGATCTTACCCTATCATTGATATTCAAATTTTCATTTGTCCAATCTACAGGAGAAATAAGATCTAATGGATANTTATCAATTATTTGTCTATCCATCCAATACTCTAATTGATTNAATTCACCATCATCATAAACNAANTTCTTATTGATATTTCTTGCCTTTGGTCCTATTGGCGTTATTTTATCTTCTGCTGAATGACACTCTTTACATTGATTTACATTTGGTACTCTATAACGCACNTCTNTNTCATCTCCCATGAAGTCTGTCCATGAGGTACTAATTGTTTTACCTGCAATTTTTTTATAAGCCTCGGTTTGATCTTCNTTCCAGGCNTATGAAACCGCTTCCCATCCATGGCTCTTTCTAAGTAATAATCTTGTTTCAAGCAATTGNTTTCCAAGANCTGGNTCTCTTTCATCNACAGGATAATAAAAAGTCTTAATTAATGCTGAGCCANTGGGAAAATTAAAAACCCAATTTTGTTCATAATTAGCTTTTACATCNGATGGCACATACACCCACCTTTGTTTTTTTGAATAATCAGAAAACANGCTCGATATGAGCTCNTACTGGATTACTTTATCATGTGGAATTTGGGCAGAGTTATCCATAAAAAATTCAAAATCTGAAAGTTTGTCTGGAAAGTTTTCTGCCAAAATCATCTGATCATTAACAGCTGACAGNTGATTATAAAAAAATGATAATAAGAATGTGATTAAAATCTTTTTNATAATTCTCAAAANGATTCNATTACTACAGAATNCAATGGAGAAATAGTTCCATTAAATTCTTGTTTGCTTGTTTTGATGGGCTCTGAAAAACCCAACATATACTTAATTGGGCTNATAGTNAGGAAGCTGGTTGAAATTTCTTCATCTATTATTAATTGTTCATCTTTTGGCTGTCCTAGTATTATTTGTGAAAGTGGTAGAACTCCATCCCAAAAAATATCTGGCATATTACCATCACTTATCTCATAAAGTGCTTTTGCAANATCTCCAGTTTCAAGATCTGGATCGAACCCACTTGGACCATAATTATTATTATGGACTTGTATTCTTTTTGGATGAGGATAGTAATTTTTATCATCTGTCTCATCGCCATANGACACAATNGACAAATTTACAGTTCCATTTCCACTTATTAAATTNTTAAAAATCTCAACATCAGAATTNGCCATAATAATTATTCCTGTTCCTCTTGGAACTTCTCCAACTATGTTGCCTTCAGGAGCAAAGTTATCAGTATCATTATCAATTGCTTTGTTATCAAACACTCTAATATGATGCCCACCTTGTTGAGGTAAATCTGGAAGATCAAAAACCAAAATNCCAGCAGTATTATGGGATGCCAAATTATTATATACATCTGCATAATANGAGTTTTCAATCTCAATACCGGCAACGTTATACTGAGCAATACTGTTTCTAACAATAATATTTCTAGATTGNCCTACATATATGCCTGCGTCAGATGCACCAATTGCAATACAACCATCGATTAAGACATCTTCNGACTCTACTGGATAAAAGCCATATGCNCCATTTGAACTTTTTGGACCTCCAGTCCACTCAGTTTTAAGATTAATCATATTAATGCCCTTGGAACCAATAACTTTTAATGCATCTCCTTTTGCATNCATAATTGAAAAACCTTCCAATGTTACTTTATCAGAAGTGACTAATAATCCTTGGGCACCTGTCTTTTGATCCTTAAAATCAAGGATCGTTTCATTCATTCCTTTGCCTTTTATAGTTACATTATCTACATCAAGCGAAAGACTATCTTCAAAAATATAATTACCAGAATCAATTATTAATGTATCCCCATCTTTCATCAAAATCATTGCTTCTTGCAGGNGCTCATGAGCATTNGGCCCTGCTTCAATAATTATCTCTTTAGAATTAATGCTCAAAGTAAACATTAATATNAAGAATCCACTGTATATANTCATTCCTCTCATAAAATCATTGTAGTAGAAAAAATATACAATCGAAAGATTTCCTANANTANTCAGATATTNTTATTTGAATCTTTTTTGAAATAATTGGTATGTATTCTTCNCCTGCACCAAATGGTTTTANTGGCATATGTTCATAATTTCCGAGCGCAAGTTGAAGTGAGTATTTACCNGGAGGTAGAGATAATTCAGCTTCTGTTTGAGCGCCACCAAANTGCAGGATGTTTTTTTGAAATGGAATAGCAACATCTTTAAACACTGNGACATTGTACTCATCATTTATTATCAAATGATGATGNCCAGATATTACACATTCCNCAGCATCTTCTTCNNATCCAGCTGGATTTATAGCAATATTGTCTGCTCCGAATACNACTTTAAGACTACCTCCATCCGANACATAGCCGTCAGGTGGAAAAACAAAATATAGCTTTGCTTCTTCACAGTTATTNTCATCTGAAGACAATGTTATTGAAAAAAATAGAANTAATAATTGCAAAAATTTCATTATTTAAGCCTCATATGCAGGTGTACACTTNTTGAGTTCATTTTTAAGTCTCTCTCTAAATGAGNGATCGTCAACAGTAATTGTATGCCTAGGTGTGTCTAACTGAGGAACATCTGGATTAGCCATTTCTTTNGCTAGTAAATCCTTAATAGATTTTTTNGGCTTCCAATCACCAACCAAATGTTTTGCAGCAAGTTTTGACTGTAACTCAGCACCAGGCCAAATACATCCNAATGGTTGGAATAATCCAATAAANTATAAATTCTTTATNTCAGCAGGNATCATTCTGTGAAGAAGTGGTACTTTTCCATTCTCATAATTTATAAAATNNTTATCAAAGAANGAATGTTTGATCTTGAANCCTGTACACGCAATAACAACNTCAAATTCTTCCTCATGACCATCAATAAACATNACTTTATTATTATTNAAACTTTNAATATCTTTCTGAGGNGTAACTTTTCCATGTCTCACTGCATAATAAAGTTCTGAATTTACTGTTGGATGTGTAGCAAANATGGGTTGCTNAGGTTTNTGAAGNCCAATATCTTCATTTTTACCCTGAAATCTTTCTANCATATATTTCATAAATGGTGCTCTAANAATTCTTGGNACCCATCTGCTNTTTATTGCATATAGNTCTGTNGGAAGTCCGTACATAAATTTTGGAATTAAATAATATCCCCGCCTCCAACTTATAGAANTTGACTTAGCAACTCTGGCAGTTTCNACAGCAACATCACAAGCAGAATTGCCTCCACCGATTACTAAAACTTTTTTACCAGCAAAAGGTTTAGCTGACTTAAAATCATGAGAGTGCAAATATTCTCCAGTAAATTCTCCAGGATAATCTGGATATCTTGGTTCATGATGATGTCCGTTGCATACTACTAAGGCATCAAAATTTGAGATCTCTTTTTTGTTGGACTCAATATGACACCATTCAACAGTCCATTTATCATTATCAGATTGTTTGCATTTAACTACTTCAGTTCCAAATTTAATATTTTTTTTAATATCAAAATGATCTGCATAACTATTAAAATATTTAAGTAGTTCTTTGTGTGAGGGGTAGTCTGATGCAGATTCTGGAAGCGGATAGTCTTCATAAAAAGATGTATATTTTGAGCTAATGATATGTGTAGTCTCAAAGACACTTGAATGTCCTGATGGATCATTAAATCTCCAATTCCCTCCAACCCCATTACATCGTTCAAATGCAGTGACCTCAAATCCTTGATCTGTAAAGTTTTTAATTGCTGAGATTCCAGAAGGTCCTGCACCAATTACAGCAACTCTCATTATTGCTCACCCTTTGTATTTGGAGGACCAAATATAAAATACAGTGCCTCATTTAAGTTTTTTGCATCTCGAATATCCTCAATAATTCTCGTCCATCCCATAAAGGTTATTCTCGAAGGATTAAAAGTATTAACATTTTTAACTAAGCCAAATTTAACTTTTTCATCTTCATGTTCAAAAGTCCCAAACATCTTGTCCCAGATAATAAGCAAATTTCCATAATTTTTATCAATATATTGTGAGTTTGATCCATGATGAACTCTATGGTGAGATGGAGTATTCATAAACCATTCTAAAGGCCCTAATCTATTAATTATTTGAGTGTGCCCAACGATACCCCATAATGTGCTTATCACACCAGCAACAGCAACTAGCGTTGGATCAAATCCAATTATTGGCAAAACCATAAAGAAAGGTATTTTTGATAGTGGTCCAAACCATGCCTGTCTGAAAGAAACTGCAAAATTCATTTCTTCACTAGAATGATGGCTCATATGAATTGCCCACAAAAAATTCACTCTATGAGAAATCCTATGATAAAAATAAAATACAAAATCAATTAATATAAAAGTAAGCATCCAAAGAAGCCAAGATGGGAGAATTTCAGAAAGATTTATTAATTTAAATTGATACAAATAAAAATGAAACGCTAATGTGATGCCTTTTAAAGCAAAAACCATTGTAATATTTCCTGTCAAAAGACCAATTGTGCAAAGAGTATCGTTTTTTTTGTATAGATTCTTGTTATGTATGCTTGAAATAAAAACCTCAAACAAAATAATTGCAAAAACAATTGGTGCTCCAATTGCGTATACCTCTGTTACTGATAAATTAGTCATATAAGTTAAAAGTTTCTTTTTATAGGCCTAATAGTCTATAAAATTTCTTTAATTCCCTCAATTGAAATTAACATTCCTTGATGGATAGCATCGGCAAATATTTCAGGGTCTATTTCTGTTTTCCATTGTAGTATGCAATTATTTTTACCATCTGATGATATCTCCATAGTCGCTAGATGATGATTAAGCGGAGTTCTTGTTTCTACCGCTGAATATTTTAAGGTCATATTTTCATTATCAAGAAGAACGATTTTCTCCTTAACCATTCCCATGCCAGTCATTTCAAAAACTCTGCAATCACCTTCCATAGAAATTTTATCAATCGTTGGAACCCAATCACATCTTGTGACATCAGACAAAATATTCCAAAGATGTTCTGCAGAACAATTAAAGTAAATTTTTTCTTTGATAACTTTCATAGGATTAATGGGACTATAATAATATATATAAGAAATTAAATGTGAAATCAGAGGGGGTATTATGTTTGATGCTTATCATTCTTCGTTTTTAGCATTATGGGTGATCTTAACAACAATCATTGTTCAAGCTATTGTATATATTAGACTGCATAGAAGACAAAGAGGATATAAAGTTGGTGTTATGGACCCTGCACTTGGACAAACGTCTTTTTTATTTAGAGCATACAGAACATTTTGGAATTCAATTGAAAATATTATTCCATTGTTTGGAATCGCCATATTAGCAATTCTTTCTGAATATGATTCACTAAAACTATCTATTATTTTATGGATCTACGCTATATCTCGAATTATACATATGATTATTTACTACAAAGTGGTTACAAACAAAAACCCTAGCCTCAGAAGCATACCTTTTGGCATTGGTTTTCTAGCGTGCTTTTATTTAATAGTCGATCTAGGTATATTTTTATTTTAGTTTTCAGCTCTTAGTTAATATAATGAAAATATGACATATCAAGCTCATTTGTTTGTAGCATTAACTATTGGTTTTATAGGCACGATGATTTGTATTTCTCTTTATAAAATGAATAAAAATAGGCAAGCACAAATTTTCATGTTTCTAACAGTTGGTATGATGGCTTTTTGGATGTATGTTGCTACAAGTTATCTGCTCTAATTATTCATCAAAAAAAACATAGTTTTTAAACTTACAATCATTTTAGATAAATCATTTTTGGAACTTCCACCATATACATATAAGTCTGGTCTAACTAAAACAAACTGATAGGTTTCAAAAATCTTATTTAATCTTCCATCAGGATCATCATCATCTGATAAATGCAAATATTCTATTGCTAGGTAATCAACTACATCCTTTGCTTCTTTGCTAATTTCATAGCTATCACATTTTGTGATTATTACAAATTTTGATCTTATGACTTCGTCTAACATAACCGTTTTTTTATCAATTGTTATTCTTGGTTGAGGAATTGGATAGCCTGTAATTCTATCATCAGGATTACTAAAAATTCCCTTAGGAATATGAGGAAACCTGACACCATACCCAGTGCTTTTTGGTTTATATTCTTTTCCTTTTGCAGCTGCGCAAAAACCCTCTATTATTTCACCAATTGTTATTGTTTGCGCAACAGTCCATTTAGCATGTGGATATCTTTCTTCTTTGAGAGTAGTTAATATTTTTTTTGAAGCTTTGTTTTTAAGTATTAAGTCTAATTTCCATGCTATGTTAGCAACATCTCTAATACCAGTTCCCATTCCTGCTCCCATAAAGGGTGGCATTTGATGAGCAGCGTCTCCTGCAATAAGTACTTTATCTTTGAACCATTCATTTGCAATGCATGCATGAAATTTATATATAACTGCCCTCTCTAAAAATGCATTATTTTTATTAACCCAAGGAGATAAGAGATCCCAAATAATTTCCTCATTCTTAAAATCCTCTTCGTTATCGTTTGGCATTACTCTGAACTCAAATCTAAGGTGACCTCTTCTGCCATGAAGAAAGGTGCATGGTCTTTTTGGATCACAAACCTGTATGAGTTCATTCTTCAGATTTATATCTTTTGTTAAATGTGCGTCACATACTAACCATTTCTGGTTATAACCAAGATCTTCTAATTGTATTTTGAGTTTTTTTCTAACAAAGCTACTCGCACCATCACATCCTATTAAATATTTTGCTTTAATTTCAAAGTTTTCAGATTGTTTTTTACAAATAAGATTTACGCTTGTTTGATCGTCTAAAAAATCTATAAGCTCACACGATTCAATAACATCAATATTTTTATATGTGCTTACAGTATCTCTAAGAAAAGACTCTAATTCTGGTTGATAAAATAGAACCTGATTAGGCCATCCCATCTTTGAATCTCCCTTTGGTTGATCAATTGTTTGAATCGGTTGTAAATTTACATCAGAAAAATGAACTCTATCTATTTGATTTGAATTTTCAACAACCATATTTGCAATACCAAATTTATCAAACACTCTAAGTTGCTCAGCATCAGTATTGATTGCTCTTGCTGTTGGAGAAGGACCATTATTTTTCTCGATAATACAAACAGTGTGTCCATATTGAGCTAATAGAATTGAAAGGACCGCACCAACAGGACCATAACCACAAATTGCTACGTCATATTCTTTCAATTTAATTATTAATTTTTAATAGTTGATTCTGGCTCTTGAATTACTGAATTCTCGATATATCCAATACCCTCTATTTCAACTTTCACTTTATCACCAGGCTTAAGCCAATTTTGAGTTGATAGTGCTGAGCCCTCAGGAGTTCCAGTCGGGATTAAATCACCAGGAGTTAAAGTAAATGCAGTTGAGAGGTATTCAACCAGAGTAAAACAATCATAAATCAATAAACCGGTGTTGGTGTTTTGTCTTTCTTCGTCATTGACAAATGTTTTTAACTTTAAATTGTGAGGATCTTTTATTTCGTCAGCTGTAACAATATAAGGACCAAAAGGACAATGTGTATCCCACGATTTTCCCATAGTCATGGTATGTGGAGGACCTCTGTACTGCCAATCTCTTATAGTAAAATCATTCACAACAGTATACCCATAGATGCATGATTCAGCTTTTTCATATGGCACATGCCTACATTCTTTACCCACAACAAAACCCATTTCACCCTCATAATCAAGCCAGTCAGATGCATTGGGCCTATGAACTTTTCCATAGGGATCATTTACTGAAGAATTTTGTTTATTAAATATATTTGGGAAGGTTTCCTGGAGTTCAACTCCACTTGAATGATGGTTGGTCAAATCCTTCGCTTCATCAACATGCTTTTTATAATTTAATCCCACAGCTAGAATTTTGTTGGGTCTGCTAATTGGAGCTTTTATTATTACATCATTAACATCCATGCCAGTTTTTCTTGATTCAACAAAATCATTTGCAATATCTAAGCCCTCAGACCCAAGCTCAATGAAACTTATCATATCGCTTGGCAAGTTTGCATCTGAAAAGTCTATTACAGTGTCATTGTACAAGGCACCGATTTTATAATTAGAGCTATTATTTTTTGTTGTGAAAGTAAGCAGTTTCATGGTTTATAGTATAAATAAATTGATGAGTAAGTATAATATTTACAGGATAATTTTATGGAAAAAATATTTAATAAAGATCTATATCAAAACTTTTCTTCAAGTCATGCACCAGATGACTTTCATCATATTGCTTTTAAGACAACTAACTATGAAGCAATGGTTAGTTTTTATAAAAAACTTTTCGGCTGTGAGCCTCTTTATCAAAGTAATATGATTACTTTTCTAGCTTTCGACGATGAACATCATAGGATAGCAATTGCAAACACCTCTGGTGTTTTAAAAAATTTAAATTTTATCCAAAAAAATATTATGAAATTTAAAATTTTTTTAAATAGAAAACTTCCCTCTATTGAGGGCTTGGATCATATTTCTTATAGAATAAATCCAATCGAAAATTGGTTTGATTTTTATTTTGGTGCGAAAGAGAGAGGTTTAGAACCGCTTTGGACAATTAATCATGGCTGGATTAGTGGCATTTATTATAAAGATCCTGATAATAATCTTGTTGAAGTATTCTTTGAGCATTTTTCTTCTGCAGATGAGTTTAAACAGAATATTTCTCCTGACTTTGAAGATGAGCCAATTGGAACTAACATGGATGTTGAAAAATTATATGAAATGTTTAAATCAGGAACACCATTCTTAGAGTTAATACAAAAAGGTAATACTGTCCCAGAAGGGAAAAAACCTGTTTCTGGTCTTGAAGCAGTCACCAATATGAAAAAAAAGTTTAAAGATTAATTTTCTTTATATGTCATCATTAGATATTAAACTTTATCATGCTAATTGGTCTTTATGCAGTCAAATGGTTAGAGTTGCCCTTTATGAAAAAGGTCTTCAGTTCAAAGAGAAACATATTAAACTTTGTGATCAGTATCCTGAAGGAGAAAATCTTAGCAAGAGTTTTTTAAAACTAAATCCTCTGGGTACTGTTCCAGTAATAAATATTAACGGTAATATTATTCACGATAGTGCAAAAATAATTTCAGAGCTAGATAAGCTTCAAGGTTCAATAGATATTTCGCTATATGAGTCAGCTGATGAGAAAACAGAATCTTGGATTAAAGACACTACCATAACTGAAGGTGTTGAATTTGCTTCAACAATCGGCACAATTCTTCCAGTTTTTTCAGCTCCCCTTATTCAGTTTATGATTAAAAAATTATCTGTTAAATCCATTGTAAAAATTTTATTGAAACATCCAAGACGAGATAGAAAAATGATTTTTTTATCGATGTATTTTTTTGGGATAGCATCAAATATGCCCAAAATTGGTATCAAAAATTTTGCAAAAGAATTACTGAGTATAGAAGACTGCTTAACAGCAGGAAATGAATTTTTCTATGAGAGTTTTTCTCATGTTGATATAAATATGATGTGTCTTTTTCAGCGACTAAAAGATCTTCAACTAGATGAATGTTTAAAAACAAATAGAACACCCTTAATTAAAAAATACTGGGAGAAGTTGAGGGAAAGGGATAGCTATAAAAAAGGAATACTAAATTACTACACTGAAAAGGAATTCCAAATTATAAAAGAATTCTATAACAACAAATCATCTATTTTTTTGAAGCCTATTCTGGAGAAGATGGAGATAAGATAATGAAAAATTTTACTTTAAACATACTTGTATTTTGCGCGCTTCTCTTTTGTTCACAATTTTCGAAAGGTGCTCCAAATATAGTAATCATCTTAACGGATGACTTAGGCTGGGGTGATGTTTCTTATAATGGTGGTCCTATATCAACACCTAATATTGATAAGCTTTCTAATAATGGTGTTCAGATGAACAGATTTTATAGTGCGCCAACATGCAGTCCAACAAGAGCTGCCCTGCTAACAGGTATTAATAGTTTGGCGGTTGGCGTTATAAGACCAATAGACAATCCTACTGCAGACAGATATGGGCTTCCTTTGAAATATAAAATAATGCCCCAATTTTTTAAAGATGCTGGTTACCAAACTGCCTTATCAGGAAAGTGGCACTTAGGAATGTTTAGTGATGAATATTTACCAAGAAATAGAGGTTTTGATTCTACGTATGGACATCTTGGTGGTGGCATAGGTTATTTCGATCATGCTGTAGCTGGAAGAATGGACTGGCACAGAAATGGTGAAATATTATATGAAGATGGATACTCAACAACTTTAATAGCTGATGAGGCTGTAAGAATTATTAAAAATAAGTCTGAAGAGAGTCCATTATTTTTATATATTGCATTCAATGCTCCCCATACTCCTATTGAAGCAGAAGAAAATATTATTAAAGAATTAGGATTTATTGAAAATGAAAAAGAAAGGATCTATGCTGCAAACATTCTAAGCTTGGATAGAGAAATTGGTAAAATTATTGATTCAATAGAATCAGAAGGCATTTTAGAAGAAACGATAATTATATTTTTTTCTGATAATGGTCCAGTTTTTAATATAGATCCTATTGCTGGTGTAGTAGCATCAGATATTTTAGACTCAAGAGGAAACACACTAGGCCTAAAAGGAAGTAAAGGCTCGACATATGAAGGTGGAATAAGAGTGCCTGCAATTATTTATTACAAAGGTGTTTTAGAGAAATCTTTAAGTGATCAATTCTTTTTTGTAGATGATGTTCTTCCTACTCTTCTTTCTGCAACCAACACAAAAGCAAATTCAAGTAAATTCACTGGTGTAGACAGATGGCAAGATTTAATAGATAACAATATTAAACCACCGATAAACGTTGTTACTGGAAATGTAATTGTTAACGACGAAAGAGCTCTTTTTAATGACAAGTGGAAACTTTACTACAGTAAAAATGTATACACTGATTCGGAGAAAACTTATGAGCTTTATGATATTTTAAATGATCCGTATGAAAAAAAAGAATTATCCGCTAAATATCCTGATATTTTTAAATCTATGAAGAGCGCACTCAATGAAAAACCATTTGTTTTAGAGCCACCCTATTTTAATCCAACCCATGCTTATTTATATGGAGATTATTACAGAGGAATTTCCGGCTCGCCTTGGCTTAAAAGAGAATATGAAGAAAAAGATTTGCATTCTCCTTTTGTTCAAAATTTAGTTTTCGTTTGGATATTATTTTTAGCATTTAAACAAATAACAATTCCTTCCGTGCTTATATTGATAATGGGAATTATTTTTCTAATTAGAAGAAAAGGTGCTAGTTCATAAGGTTGCTAATGAAGACTTATTGTTTTTTTTTATTATCTCTTTTTTCTTTGAATATCTTTTCTGATCTATCAATTGGATCTATCGAGGAAGTATTTATTAAAAATGGCTCCTATGAGAGGAAAATACAAATTTATAATCCCTTTGGAAGGACTATTAATACCGATACTACATTCATAATTATGAATGATGGTGAGGAGCTATTTTCAGAAGAAGATTCATGGAATGGCATGTCCTGGAATATCGATGATAGTTTTTTAGAATTATATAGATCTGGGATTGAATTAAATGTTGTGATTATAGGTATCAACAGTGCGAAGAGAAATAAAGGCAATACTATCGACGAAACTAGGCGATATGCTGAGTATTTTCCCAAAGAATCAATTCAATATCTTGATAGAGGTATAAAGAAGTATATTTATTCAACTTTTATTAATACTAATAAATTTGATTACCCAAGCTTTCTTTTGAAAGACGTAATACCTTTTTTAGAAACAAAATTTAACATAAAACTCAATAAGAATAATCTAGGTATTATTGGTGCAAGCATGGGTGGTTTGTCAGCAATAAATATTTCTCTTGAATATCCAGAAATGTTTGGATTTGTAGGGTCATTTTCAACGCATTGGGTAGGAATTCAAATAAGTGAATATATAATTTTACCCATCAGAATGGAAATAAATGGAGATGAAGCAACTACTTCAGCTATAAAAAAATATGTGCAAGAAAGTATAGAAAAAATTACAGACCAAAAATTTTATTTTGATCATGGAACTCTCGGTTTAGATTCTTTGTATGGAGTTCCTCAAAAAGAAATCGATGAAATTTTTAATAACAATCAAATAAGATTTCAGACTAAAGTTTTCCCTGGTCACGAGCATGAGTCACCCTTCTTTGGTAAAAGATTTAAGTCTGGTTTGATTTATTTATTGGAAAAATAATTCAAGAATTCTTTTTCTAAATTTCCAGTGGATTGGCATACTCTGTATGGATCAAGACCATACGCTGGATTGCCAACTAGAATTTCTTTAGGTTTGTTAGTGCTAAACCTCCATCTTGTTCCTGTTTCTAATGAGATAAAATCATAAAAAATTACCAATTCTAGTTTTGAGTTTAAAAGATTGTCTATTTTTACTTTTCCTGTTGCAGTCAAAGATGAGTCAAAAATTCTTTTAATATAATCCACATACCTTTCATTGTTCATTTGTCCACAATCGATAGCATCATCAATATCAATAATCTTAATATCAAAATCAATTGAATCTTGCTGATTGGATTTAGGCTTATATTTTTCGTTATCGCCTAGTATTAATTCAATTTTCTTAAATAGCTCTTCTTGTTGATCTTTATTAATTTCAATTTCATTTGAGATATTTACAAATTTTAATGGAGGTATGTAAGAGTTTTTTTCTGCTGGTGAGCAACCAAATAGCAAAAAAATAAAACAAAGATATAAAAATTTTTTCATACAACTATAACTTATAGTTGTCTTTTAGAAACTTATCTATTTTGGAACCTATATATTCATTTTGATCTTTTTTAAAACGATAGTGCCCACCTTTTTCAATTGTTACCAGGATATGATTGCCTTTTAATTTTTCGTGAAGAATTTCTGCTTGATTATATGGAACCCAGCTATCATCTGTGCCATGAATTGTAAGAATATTTGGAATAATGGTTGTATTCAGGTTAACAGGTGAATAGCTATATGACATATCCGATAATGAGTCATTAGAAGATATCCATGATTTAACATAATTGGATTGAGTAAAAAATTTATTATCATCTAAATAGTCAGACGTCTTTTGAAGATCTGTAATCCCAAATAAATTTACTACTGCCTTAGGTTTTTTATTGTATTTACATGGATCTGTATTTTTTACTTCATTAAGGCCTAGCATTAGTGCTAAATGCCCTCCAGCGCTTGCACCTGCAACAATAATATCATTTGAAGAAAAGTTTTCATTATCAATAATAGTTTCAATTTTTTGGTATGCGCATATAACATCTTCAACAGCTTGAGGAGCCGTATTCCTTCCAACCCTATAACCAATCATAAAGACATTATATTTTTGATGGTCGATGAAGTGTCTATGGAATCTTCGCACCCATCTATCAGCTCTTTTGTCTCCAACTAACCATCCACCACCATGAATCCAAATTAAAACTTTATCTGATGATCCTGGATAGAGATCGATAGCCTGCATTTTATCTTTGCCATATGTATATTCGATGGGCATATTTTCAATAGAATCAGCTTGTACTAATGAAACAAAAAATATAAGAAGCAAAATTATTGAATTGAGGAACAATCTAATCATTAACATTAATTTATTACTTTTCAGGATAGGGTCCAATTTCCTCTGGGACAAGGTCATCTTTTAACTTATTGAAATTTTTATAATAAAGCTTGAATCCCTCATCCTCATAAAGCCATATGTTAGATGCTCGTGATTTATAATTATCATTGATTTTTCCATTTGAATATTCATATCTACCTGTTAAATAATACAGGGATAAATATACATTTTCTGATAATTTGTAGATCTTAATGAAGCTAGGTGTAAGATCAGATTTTACTGTTGAATAATAGTTCACTACCGATTCAAAATCTGGCGGAGGGTCTTCGTAAAAATGATTATCTGATGATGAGCCTGTTAAGGCTCCAATCTTGCTCTCATAAAAGAATATTTTTTCAAAGTCTTGGTTGTTTCTAGCTTCCCAAAATTTAAAAATTGTTTTCTGAAGTTCATTTTCAGCATTAGTGGCAGAGATGTTTAGAGAAAATAAAACAAAAATAAAGAAAATACTTTTCATGTTTAACAGTCTTATTTCTTTGCAGTACTAGATATATATTCTTCAAGCTTTTGCAATTCATAACATGAATCTGGACACAGTTTAACAAGTTTAACTAAATTTTCTTGTGCTAAATCTAGTCTATTAGTTTGCATATATAATTCCCCTTGATATTCCAATGCTCCTTTATGATCTGGGTCTATATTTAAAGCTTTCTCGTAATACACTTCAGCCTTTTCAAACTTATTCATCTTTCTGTTGGCGTAGGCATACAAATTCCAACCATCAGCATCGTCTGGTTCAGATTTTGTATAAGCTTTTAAAGCTTTATTTGCTTTTGCATAATCCTGTTTATCAAGATATTTGACTGCTCTTTCATACAATGCAATTGGTTTTAACTTATCATATTTAACAGCATAAACAGGACTAATAAAAAAGATTGATACAAAAAGTAATATAAAAGTTTTCATTAAAAAAAATTAAAATAATAAATTGATTAAGAAATAAATTGATCCTCCAAATGCCCACTGAAAAATAGTCAAAAGAAAGATTAATAAGATATATTTTACGGATATTTTTAGAGTTTTAAAAGCACAAAAGTTCTTAAATTTATCGATTTGAGAAGCAACAAACATAGATATACCTGTTGATAGAACTATGCCAACATATATTATTGTTTCTTGTGATTCCATACATTAATTTTAATTATGAGCTTTAATAAAAAAAACAATTATTAGTTATAAATAATAAATATATTTTTATTCTATTTCTTTAACTTAATATATGAAAAATAAAATAAAGCTGGAAGTACTGCAACTCCAAATAAGGCTAAAGAAGCTGAATTGTTGTTAATGGCTGCAGCTCCAATTGCAGTAAATATTGCTGTAACTCCTATATTGACAATACTTACCACAGCTAAAAAAAGTCGAAACGGCATTTTTGATAATCCTGCTGAAATTGTAACAAGCTCAGCAAATGCTGGAACAGGTCTTGAGATAATTAGTGTAATGATATTGAACTTTGATAATGTTGCTTGAGCTTGATTTAAATCTGATTTATTGATTATTTTTTTTGCAAAAGGTCTTGCCGCAAATCTCCCAATAAAATAACCAAAGCAACTTCCTAAATTTAATCCAATCCATACTACAAATGAGCCCATTGTCCATCCTAAGGATGCGCCTGCCAAAGTATTAGTAAGACCATTTGGAATTGGGAAAATAACATCCAGCATTAAAGCTAATATTACAATCATAGAAATTAAAGACTCATTATTTCCTGCCCAATCAAGCGCATCAGAACCATATCTTGATAATGAAGTTTCTAATAGAGTCAAAGGAAGAACAAGTGATGTAAATATAACAATAATGATGCTAATCCATTTAACTAAAATTGATATTTTCATATCTATAATTTTAATTCAATACTAATCTTTGAGTTTCCAGATTAGTTGATCAACAAATCCATCCTGTTCAGCAGACAAAGTTAAAGTATCACTATTCTCATTAAATTTATGAGCTCTTATTAATGTTGTATTAATCCATTGAGGCAAGAGACTTGTTTCTATTTCATGATAAACATTAAATTCATCAACACGGAATTTTCCTCCATAGGATATGTAACCGTTTGCTGCTAAGAAGTAATCTTTTAAATCTTTTAAATTTTCATCTTCAATCGATATTTTAGATTCTGATAATAAAAGATTTCTTAGCTTTGCAAGTCTCATCCTATCATTAGAAGTATTTGCTCTCCCTTCTTCCATAAGTGTTGCTGTCATCCATCCTTCTTGATGATACATAAGGTAGCCTTTAACATTTCCGGAAAATGGAAGGGTCTTATTACCATCTGGTTTTATTACACTCCATTCGTATAAATTCCAAACTCCATAAAACTTATTTATTAATTCATCCATTTGTTGTTCAAAAAGATTTTATTAATGTCTTAATTGTTGACGCAATTCCAGGATTTTTGTTAAAGCTTTTTAAACTTTGGTCTGGCATGCTCCAACTTTTTGCAGAATCAGTAAAAAAATTTGAATCTATTGTTAACCAACTAGAATTTTCTAGAGTTCCTGCTTTTACAAATAAAATGTGTGGTAATTCTTTCAAGTAACTATAAATACCTGAGCCGCAGTTTTCACAAAAACCTCGTCTAACTCCTAGACCAGATGAACCTTTTACTTGGTAGAATTTTACCTCGCCATTTATTTCAATATGTTTTTTTGGGACATAAATAATAGTAGCTTTACCTGAACCAGTTATTTTCTGACAATCTGAACAATGACAATGATGTGCCGATATTATTTTTTGTCTATTGAACTTGTATGTGATTTTTCCACAATGACATTGTCCGTTTTCAGTATTTTTCATTTTAATTAGTTAAACTTTGAATATATTACATAATAAACTAATAAGATTATAATTTTAGACTTAATATTTATGGAGAGATTTATGAAATTTATTTTTTTCTTTATTTTAATGATTTCAATGGATATATTTGCAGAGGAAAAATGTGAAGTTTCTAAATGGGGGGCGGCCGACGAAATTGGATCAGCTAATTTGGTTTCTAATGCAAATACTCTTAATGCTATTAAGCTTGTGAAAAAAGGAATGTCACATGGTTTGGGGATTGTAATAGAACCTGGAATGCCAGCATTTGAGCCAAGATACACTGAAATTCAAGTGGTACAGCCCAATCAACATTTTGGACGTGATACCACAGCTGACTTCGGATATGACATTACTTACAACGATGATATTTTACAAATGTGGATTGGCACAGGACCTCAATTAGATGGATTGGGCCATATAGGAGATGATGACATATTTTATAACTGTAACAATGGTGCTGACTTTTCATTTATTACAGGACTAACAAAACTAGGTATTGAAAAAGTTCCACCGCTTATTGGAAGAGGAGTCTTGGTTGATATGGCAAAGTATCATGGTGTAAGTTCAATGAGCGGAGGACAGCCTATAACTCGACAAGACATTATTGAAGCTACTAATGAGCAAAAAATTAATTTTAAAAAAGGAGATATTATTATCTTTCATACCGGATGGACAGATGCAAAACTTAAAGATTATCCTGAAGAATGGGGCTCAAGTATTCCCGGTATAACAAATGATGCAGCGGTTTACTTAGCATCTTTAGAACCTATGGCTGTCGGTGCTGACACATGGGGACTTGGGGCGGTACCACCGATAGAAGGAGATAAAGTATATTACGATCACGTTACACTTATTAAAGAAAATGGTATTTATATTCTTGAAACTATGAANACTGGAAAACTTGCAGAAAATCAAGTTTCAGAATTTATGTTTGTTTTNGGNCAACCAAAAATAAAAGGNGCNGTTCAAATGATAATTAATCCAATTGCTCTTTGGTAAAATCTTTTTACGATTTAAAAATATTTACTACTGTTACNCCAATAACTATNAGNAANAGNCCAANAANACTTTGCCAGTTAAGCGTTTGCTTATAAAAGATATAGCTCAATATCGCTATTGAGAAAATGCCAATTCCNGACCAAGACGAATAAACTACTGATAATGGTAATTTCTGTGAGACTATTGCTAATAAATAAATAGACANTATNTANGATGCTGAAAGTACTAGGGTTGGTATTATCTTTGTAANNTTTTGCGAAACTGGCAGAAGCATTGTNCCTAAAACTTCAAATGTTATTGCAAAAAAAAGAATNAGGTATGTATTCACTNATNTATATGACGTTCAATAAAAGCCTNNNATCAACTCAATAACAGACAATACTATTAATAATATAAAGCCTAAGAAAGTTAGAGACATTCCTCCAATTCTCATAATTGGATTATGCGTCATAAACGAAAATACTATTCCATGCATAANTCTACCAATAGTAAAAATAGTCCCACTAATGTANAGACCNGCATNAGAAACATTGTTAATTTCTAAAATTAACATTAAAAATAAAAATAAAGGTGCATACTCAAGTAAATTTCCATGTCCTCTTACAGCCCTATTTAGTGTNTCNTCACTGNTGTNANTTTCGTTATTTTGCATGAACTTGGTTGCTGGNCTNATTCTCAGATTTATTACTCTCACAGCCAGAACNAGCATAAAAACTGAAAGTATAGTTGTNAAAATTAGAGTTATTTCAATATTCATTTATTGGTGGCAAGTTTCACANTCTANTTCTTTACAAGCTTTATAATTTTTGTAATGAGCATAGACTACAAGTNTTGATCCTANAANTGTAAGTNCTTTTTCAAGTTGTTCTTGGTATNNNCTATCAGGGAGCATTATTGCNNCNANTAAAATCAGTATCCCTGTTATCCCNATAAAGAATAGATTTTTTGTNTTATGATTTTTGTATCCTCTATTTAGAGCAAACAAACTNACAGGAACTGCAAAAAATAATATGNAATAATGAATANTCTCATTNTCNATTGNAAAAGCAAAAATTCCTGTTGAAACAATTAAAAAAGCNGGCATAAATAAACAATGAAGAANACAAAGTATTGATAGCGANGCCGCCNCTTTGTCAGAATTTATTTGAGTATTCATGGTTGNCAGAGTTTAATTCAAAAGATCTNTAACTACAAANTTTATATAGCTTGGCTATAACTCANTAGTTNATNNGCTTATATAATTNAGNCATCTCNTTTTNACCAGTTNTCCCTCAAACCTCNAAGNGCCACAAAAGTCTTTTTTGCATCAAGTTTTTTAACATCTTCATTTAAACTTTTTGCGATTCCNTGACGAATATCTTTTTCNTTGATTCGAAAAAAAACATTAATTTCTCTTTCTAATCCAATGTCACTTACNAAGNTCTCTGAATCAAGNCCACTATTNAANTGTTCTAGTAAAGAAGAAGCCATATTATTNGATGGTTCTCTNTCTANGGTAAATTTAAGATTATTTTCAATATAGTCATGGCCTGGATAAATTCTTACATTATCTTCCAAGGNAAAAATTTGGNNTGAGAATGTCTCAAACATTATTTCAGGNTCTCCACCAAAATCNCATCTTCCAACNCCAGCATTAAAAAGTGTNTCNCCACAGAACAATGCAGGCTNNTTTTTNTCATCNCCTGAAAANTANAGNCAAATATGACTCATTGTATGGCCTGGAGTNTCCATAATCTTAAAGTTTATTTCACCACATTGNAGANTATCTCCNGCGTTTAAGCCCCTATCTACATTNGGAATNGCCTCCATGGCATCAGANTGAGAAACAAGCTCAGCANCTGTCGNTTTNATNACTGGGCCATTTCCATCTATGTGATCATAGTGATGGTGTGTATTTGCAACAGTTTTTATTGTCCACCCCAAATCTTTTGCAGTTTTGAGGCACAATGCGTGNTCTAGTGGATCAATTGCTAAAGCTTNTTTTGTTTTTTCACANGCCAATATATACATATAATTGCGAAGCNCATTTCTTACTGGTATCTGTTTTATTAACATGCTTTTTAAANTTTCTTAAAGAATCCTCCAANATAAGTTCTCTGATCTGCGTTCCAATCTTTTANCTTTTCTTTCATATCAGCTTTTATGTNACCAAGAACAATAAAATTCTTTATTTCAAAATGTTCTGGAAATTCTTTTACAAGATGNCTTACAGNNTGATGTTCTAATCGCAGTCTTGCAGCNTCACTATCTTCAAACATTTCNATTAAAGTAGCTGATTGATTNTCTTCTGATAGAAACCATTCAAATCTNATAGTTNTTGGTTCAGGACAATTAAATACATATGGTGANGAGTTTTCAGACATAAAANTTTTTACTTCTTCAATNCTTTTAATTAGCTTNAGTTCAAATATATATGTTATTACTGAATTTGATTGATTTAGNNCNCTANTCATTTTTTTCNTTATNNAATAATATTCTTTTTTGTTGNANTCCTCCAGGNCCACTATANCCTCCCATNCCTCCATCAGATCTTATTACTCTATGNCANGGTATTTCTATTGGTTTNGGATTTTTTGCACATGCATTTGCAACTGCTCTAGATGAATTAGGATTACCAATTGCAATTGCNATTTCTTTNTAAGACNTAGTTTCTCCANTNGGAATCTTTTGNANCTGNTNCCAGACACTTCTNTCAAAATCTGNTCCTTTCAAGATTANTATGAANNAGTAAAAAAATTTAAATCCATCNTCTNGTAGTAGCTTTATANTTTANAAATTCATCTTNAAAGATCTTTTCCATTNCAACNTCCTCNGGNATAATCTGGAACTTTGTNATAAANAAGACGAATAANGGCAAAATAAATAANCCACCAATAATATTAAATTTNAAAGATAAAGACATAAGAATTATTANCATNCCNAAGTACATTGGATTNCGAGAGAAACTAAAANTCTTTGNNGTTACTAAAGAAGANGCNTTTTCTATTTTGATTGGNTTAATTGTTGTTTTATATTCTNTAAAAGAAGAAACAGCAGATACTAGAATTGAAATTCCAACNANTAGCANTAGTANGCTNNTAACATTTAGNAATACACTATTAAATTCAGGGAAAAAAGANTTNGTNAAAAAAATACACAANCCAAAAAACAAAGTTACTANNGGCGGTGGAATTTTATTATTCACAGCTTTTTAAACAANAGTGTCATTCTATCNCTTTCACCAATCTCTANATATTTATCTTTATCNTTNTCTTTNAAACGCAGACTTGGTGGCANNGTCCATACNCCTCTNGGATAGTCTTTTNNNTCNTTTGGATTNGCATTTATTTCTGATTTTGANACCAAGNTAAANCCATGCTTTTCAGCNANCTCAATTGCATGCTCTTCAGTTACATAACCACTTTTTTTCATTTTTTCCATAGATGTNCCAGGATTAGCTCTNTGTTCAACAACNCCAAAAATNCCTCCAGGNTTTAGCNCCTTATAAGNATTTGAAAATATATTGTCCATTTGTGGNCCTAACCAATTATGTAANTTTCTAAAAGTTAAAACTGCATCAATTGACNCTTCTTTTGCAAGTTCAGAACTTAAATCAACAATTTCAACATTTTTATACATTGGNTTTGTANTAATTTTTTTTTCAAATGCTGCCCTTCCTCTTTTGAANTAAGGAATATTNGTATCTTTATCAAAATGAGCTNCTATCAACAATCCTGGTTNGTCTATGTAATTAGCTAAAATTTCTGTATACCAACCNCCGCCAGGAGAGAGTTCAACAATTTTCATATCAGACTTTATTTCAAAAAAAGATANAGTCTCATATGGATTTCTATANGAATCTCTTAATATATTTTTTGTTTCGCGGTCATNACTACTAATAGCTTTTTCAAGTGTATGGGAATTTAAAATAGGCAAATAAAAAACAAANGCGAACAAAATTAATAAATTCTTCATTATTTAAGCTCTCCTATNCNAATNCTTTTATTTTGAGTATTCTTGGTAAAGTTCTTTAAGATCGTCAAAACACATATCTGCAACAACTTCTAGNTTATCATCTAATATTTCATATATNGGATCAGTAGATGTGTATGGTCTTAAACTAAAATATACGACTACGTCTTCATCGCCTCCGCCTTCAGTGTGTGCCTCTCCCGGNGAACCGGCTTTAAAAACACCNGCGGGACGAGTGCTCTGTAAGTTCCCATCAGTATCATATGTTCGAAGTTCNCCCTTAANAGTGAAAGTNCTGTAATTTGAGGTATGAATATGCATAGGTATTTTTTCATTAGCTGAAAACTTAAATAATATATCTATTATTTTTGCTTTTTCGTCAACATTTAAAAAAGACATAGAAACATGCTCTGTTGGCTCACCATCAGGATCTGGTAATGGTTTCCAGTCAATTTTTGTTTCGTCAAAGGTATTTATATCTAACATATATATTTACTCCATATCGGTTACTAAAAAGACAGATTTTAAAATTTTACTTCGAGCAGCAGTTGCACTCGCAGCAATCACAACAATCACACATAAGGTAATTATAAACTAAACAATTTAAATATATTTTATAAATTTCAAACTTTGTATGTTTTATTAATATGTATAAATTTAATACTTAATTTGTAAATCAATAGGTAGTAAATTAAATACATGAAAAAATTATCCTTATGCATTTTATTGTTCTCAACTCTTTTTATATCATCTGAAGATATTTCTATGGATGAAATGGTAGATTTTATTGTCAAAGAACAGTTTCTTTCTCAACAGGAAGATACTATGACTAATGCAATGGGTACCATGCTTCAAACAATTGGAATGGATATCAAAAGCAAGGCAATGAGTGATTTTCTAAAGCCATTTATAAAAGAGTATCTTTTAAAAATTGAAAAAAAGATGCCCGATTTATATAAAGATGTTTACTCTTATGATGAAATAACTGCTTTATATAATTTCATGAAGACAAAAGAAGGAAAATCAATCACCAATAAACAATCTCTAATGGTTGAAAAATCAATGCTATTGGTGGGCTCCGATGCTCAAGAATTAAGTCAAAATGTTGTAGCCGCTCTGCAGGAAAATCCTGAGATACTGCAATCCTTAATGAAATAGGTCAGCTTATACCACCAACATAATGTTTAATTGTTGGATCCATTGCTTGAAGTTTTTCTTTCAAGTTATCAGTAACTTCTCCCAGTATTGTCATCTTATCTATAGTAAATAGCTCACCAAATTTTAGATTAACAGGTGTTCCGATTACTTTGTTTGCAAGTTGCTCAAATGCATCTGGACTTTCAAATATTTCAATCAAGGTACCAGTTTTGTTAGTTTCATCGAAGAACCATTCAAATCGCTGAAGACCTCCTTCATTCTGACTCTCAATAAATGGACATTGCTCATTCATGACGAATTCCTTTACTAAGTTTGTATCCTCAGAAAAAGATGTGTTAATAATTACAGTTACTTGTCCTTTATTGTTATTTAATATTCTCCTAAATTTCATTTTTTGATTTTTTAATTCTTCGTCTTACAAAAACTATTATAGCTATCGTTAATCCTATGAATGCGATTATCTTATAAAGAACTGGCAAATAGAGTCTTTTAAAGGTATTTGCAGTCATCTCTTTTGCCCATTGATAATCTTGAGGCAATTTAATCACTCCATTTTTTTTCACATATGCGTCATAATCTTTTATGAGCTCATCTAGTTTTTCAGGCATTAATTGAGCTAAATCTGACGTTTCACCAGGATCATTAGATAGATTATAGAGATTCCATGCATTTGATCCATTTGGTGGTCTATTTCGCACTATCTTAAAGTTGCCCTTAAATAGAGCAGAGTTGCCTGTTACCTCGAGGCCAATAGACTCAGTCTCCATGTAATTTTCTGTATTCGATCCAGCTAAAGAATTTTTAAGAGATTTACCTATGATTCTTTGATCAATTTCATTAAATACTATATCGCTAATGGTTGCGGCAACATCTGTTACAAATGCAAAGTTATGATTTTTACCAATGCTTATATCAGGACCACTAATTATTAGTGGAACTCTGAGGCCTCCCTCAGACATATGGAATTTAAAAAGATGGCTTGGGCTTGCCGTTGCTTGCGCAAATTCTGTTCCAATAAAAACATAGCTGTCCTGATCACCTAAAGTCTCATAGTCACGATCATATATAGTTGTTTTGAACCAATCTCTCCATGCTTTATGTTCAGTTGGATCATTTCCTTCTGGTCCATTGTCTGCTGTTACTATGAAAATTGTATTTTCATAAAGGCCTTCTTCTTTCAGATAATTTACAAATCTTCCAAGATGGAAATCCATTGCATCCAACATACCTGCAAAAACTGCCATGCTTTTAATTAACATTTTTTTATCTTGTTGTTCTATCTCAGACCAACTTTCAAATCTTGAAAGTGAGTCAACAATATCTTTGTCAGAAGGAAAAATGCCATTTTCAACTGCACGGATTTTTCTTTGCTCTCTCAAAACTTCCCAGCCAGCCTCATATGTTTTTATATACTTATCAATGAACTTTTTAGGGGCTTGTAAAGGTATATGCTGAGCTTGAAAAGATAAATATGAAAAAAATGGTGCATCTTCTTCTTTATCTTCTTCTATAAATTTAATCATTTGATCTACAAAAAATTTACTTGAGTAAAAATCTTTTGGTAAATCTGTTTTCTCTCCATTTTTAAACCAAGGTGACTCAACATAGTATGGTAAATAGGAATGATTACTATAATTATTGCCGCCAGTAGCATCTAAAATAAATGTTTTATCAAAACCTCGATTATATGGAAGAGCTGCAGTCTCCTCTCCGCCAAAAGCCAAATGCCATTTTCCAGTCATATATGTTTTATATCCAGCAGGTTTTAAAATTTCAGCAAGTGTGAGAGCATCCTCTCTTAAATAACCCTCGTATCCTGGGGTATCCCGATACTTCCATGGCATAACTTCAGGAATCATCGGAATTCCTGTATTGTGATTATCCATTCCGGTCAATAACATAGCTCTTGAGGGAGCACACTCTGGGGTAGTATGGTAATTTGAAAACAGCATTCCCTCTTTTGCTAAAGCATTTATATTTGGTGTGCTAATTTCACCACCATATGATTGAAGATCTGTTAAACCAAGATCATCAATTAGAATTAGAACTATATTGGGTCTATTTGTTGATTGAATGCCTAAAGAGAAAATACAAAAAAATATAATTGCAAATAACCGCATAATGTTATTTATATAATTATGATTCCTTATTTGGATTCCATATCACTAAATTTTTTGTTTTGAGCCTGTTCATAACTAACTTGTATCTGGATTGCTCCTCCTTCCATTCTTTTAACCATTTATCACCATCTCTTTCTGCATCAACAAAGACTGCGTTTGTAAATGCTAAAGGTAATATTATTGAGATATGAATTATTATGCTTGCAACCGTATTGTAGTTAAAAAACCCCAAGTAATTTGCCGCCAAAAATCCAAAAAACACACTCCATATAGTGAACAAAACCAACATAAAGTATGTCTGCAAGCTTGGATCTGGTATATATTTTAATGGGTTATATCTTACATCCATTATTCTTCTCCAACCGCTTACAAATTTCAATAAAGCTCTTCTGAACAAACTAGGTTTTTTCATATTTGGTTCAATCATCTTTTCTCCTGTTAAATCTTATAAATTCTTTAACTACGTGCATGCCAACGGTAATCCATGTGACAACAATTAAACTCCAAAACAGTATCTCAAGCATTTGAATTTAAAATCTTGATATTCATAAATTATAATTTAATTTTTTGGACTTTGAATCTATAAACTATCTTTTTTTACTAATATTCTAACTTGTTTCATCGTCTCAATAGAATAACGAGCCAACGACCAAGATTTAAAATGTCCGCTAGTGCAGCAGACACATAGGTGAGTGCTGCTGCCCTTAGAATACTACTGACAGCTTTTTCGTTAGACTGCGATACGTATTTCCCTTCTCTTAATAAGGGGAGTGCTTTAGAAAAGCTTGCATCAAATTCAATCGGCAGTGTTACTGCATGAACCATCATGCGAGCGATAAAACCAGATAGCCCAAGGAAGAGTAATAAAGAAAACGGCATTGGATGGCGTGTAATAATACCAATTACTGGAGACAAATAGATAATTGCAACACTCAAACGAGCTACCTTATCAACAATAGGAATCATCTTTGTTCTAGTAGCCAGCCGTTTATCACCTTGCTGATCTTGAATTGCGTGTCCAACCTCATGAGCCGCAATAGCGATTGCGGTTAACGATTTAGATTCATAATGCTCTCGCAAAAGCCTGACTTTTTTTTCAATTGGATCATAATGATCTCCTAACTCAGTTATTTCGACCTTCACATCTTTTAGAGAAAATCGCTCAATTAAATGCTTTGCAAGCTCTCCACCAGTACCTGGTATTTCAGTTCTTTCTGATGAATACCTCTTCATAACGAACTTCACCCACAAAGATGGTCCAAATATTACTGCCAGAACTATAAAAGCACCCACTGCTAAGATCATATTTTATCCTTCTAAAAAGATTTTTCTCTTATTTCTTATGCCCTACCATCACTAATCGAATTTAAAAAATGAATTAATTTCATTTGGCAAATGGATCATCGACATCTTTCAACTTTCCTGTACCTTTTAAATAAAAATAGTATGTAAGTACGCCAAACATTAAAACAATGAAAAGGTCTCCATTTAGTTTGATAAATTGATACAAAGAAAGAAGTGTAAATAATAAACTTATTATCCAAAAATGTCTGCCATATTTTTTTAAAAATTTTTTAATCACTATTCAACAATGCTCCAATGTTGCTAATTAAGCTATTAGCTTAGGTATTATTCCTAGTTGAGCAAGAATACCAAAGATTATTAACAATATAATGCTAGAGAATATTTTAAGATTCTTCTTTAGAATCCATTCAAATGAGTTTTCTATAAATATTCTTATCAAATCATCAGCTTTGCCCATCAATTTAATGGCTTTTCTAGTCCATTTGTCAGTCATATCAATTAATATTAAAGAAAATACTGCAATAACTAACCACACAACTCCATTTAAGATCATATCAATAATCCAACCAACGGCTACCCAGTTTATTTCCATAATTGCTAAAAATTACTTTATCAGAGATTCCTTTAGAACTCTAAATAAGTTTGTATAGAAATTCATAGATTTTATAGAGTGTCTTGACCACTGTTTGTAAAAGATTAAATTTATGCCATTTGACTCTATGTTTACAAGTTCCTTTTTCCTATTGATTCCAGCGTTTAAAATTTCAATAAACTTATTAGAAATGAAGTTTTCAATATTTGGGCTTTCACTAAAGATAAAATATTTACTATGAGGAAACTCTTTTTTCTTAAATTTATAAGTTGCGATGCCAATTCGCCGCGATTCGTTAAGCTCCGCTCTTCCTCCATAGTAAGAGTCAAACCAAGTTTTCCTCTTAATATAAAATCTTGGTAATTCAGTATTATTTTTATACAAAAAAATTTGTGTGTAATATATTGTTGAGTGTTCTCCAGCTGCAATTTTACTCTTTCCAGTAACTATTAACGGTTTAGTTTGATTATCGTCTTTAGGGACTAGCAAATTAAAAAATTTATTTTGATCGTTTATGGTTGTCATAGATTTAAATTTTTTAAATATAGATATTTGATCTTTATTGGGATTTTCATAAAAGTCATAGTTATGCTTTTCAGCATATTCTTTTAAATCAATTGCTCTTTTCTTTTTTGTATATGAGTTATAAATAAAATAAAAAATGATAGGAAGAAAAAATATGAGTAAAAATGATAAAGTCATAAGTTCATCATTTTTAGCCAAATCTGCGAAAATATACACGATAGTTTTTGGAAACATATAAAATATCAACAAGGGAACTGCAACAAGTAAAATGACTAGTTTCGTCTTGTTTCTTTCAATAAAATTCATGCTTAAACTTATATTATTATTATTAATAATTAACTACGTTAACAAACGTATACAGGTTTTTATAAGTTATATTATGTAAAAAATTTGTATATTTTTAAGAGCAATAAGTCATTGTTTGAAACTACTCGACTGTGACTGACTTGAACAAAACAGTGATTGCTTATTCATTGTTTTTTAAAAGTTGATGTCTGTAGAAAAGAATGCCGCCCCAAACCGAAAAGATAAAAACCTCAAGGGTTACCATCAAATTATAATTTTCAACAAAAAGAGGAATAATTATCATTGCCGGGATGCCAAAGAATATTTGTAATGTTAACGTAACAAAAGTTTCACTCTTGTTAAGATAGGTATCTAATATTTCTTTCATCTTAAATCACTGTTTAAGATTACTCCACCTTAACGGAGTAGCCATAACCAGATTCTCTTTTTTCAATATGTTCATCAATTGTGGTTTCTATCTTATCAATTGCATCTAAATTGCCG
>PBKO01000013.1 GCA_002721465.1 Gammaproteobacteria bacterium
AGCTCCAGATGAGGAAGCAAAAGAAGAAGTAGTTGCAGAAGCAGCTGAAGAAGCTCCAGATGAGGAAGCAAAAGAAGAAGTAGTTGCAGAATCTCCAGATGAGGAAGCAAAAGAAGAAGTAGTTGCAGAAGCAGCTGAAGAAGCTCCAGTTGAAGAAGAAGTTCAAATTTCTCTAGATGAAAAATCTCCAGCTCAAATAATTAATTCCTTTGAATCTAAACAAATGAAATCTGACATTCCTGAATTTAGACCTGGTGACACAGTTGTAGTTTCGGTAAGAGTTAAAGAGGGAGATAGAACAAGACTTCAAGCCTTTGAAGGTGTAGTAATGGGTGTTAAAAAAGCTGGGTTAAATTCATCATTCATTGTAAGAAAAATATCAAGTGGTATCGGCGTTGAAAGAACATTTCAAACACATAGCCCAATGATAGATTCCATAAATGTAAAAAGAAAAGGTGACGTTCGTCAAGCCAAATTATTTTACCTNAGAGANAGATCAGGTAAATCTGCAAGAATNAAAGAAAGATTAGAATAAGATGAATGATAANAGTNAAGANGATCAATATCTNGGGTCTTTNTTTAATTATCTTGTTATTGAGANGGGNCTTTCATCAAATTCAATAAAAGCATACAAAATAGATATTAAAAAATTTGTGTCATGGTTGTCTTGCTCAAANAAACCTTCTTTTATAAAAATTNGTGAATCTGATTTAAATGAATACATTGCNTTTATGTTTAAAAATAAACTTAGCAGNTCATCTGTTAATAGAAATATNTCATCTATAAAAGCTTTTTATTTATTCNTAATTAAAAGAAAAATAATTATGATTTCACCTGNAGCTGNAATTATTACTCCAAAAAAAGAGAGATATCTNCCTACATCAATNTCAGAGCTAGAAGTAGAAAAATTACTTAATAGNCCTAAATCATNAATTAGAATTGAAATAAGNGATAAAGCTATGATTGAAATGCTTTANGCAACTGGTATGAGAATCTCTGAATTGGTTAATTTAAAATTAAATAATGTTGATACCAATAGGTGTGTTGTAAAAGTANTGGGGAAAGGATCAAAAGAAAGATTAATACCTTTNGGTGANAATGCNTTAGAAGCTTTAAATTTNTANCTAAATATTAGACCAAGCTCAAANTCNAAAGAAGTCTTCTTGTCAAATAGAAAAAGGAGATTATCGAGANTANCTTTTTGGCANAGAATCAAAANTTATNTAAAAAGAGAAAACCTAAAATTATCAATATCACCNCACACTCTTAGACANGCATTTGCAACTCACCTTTTAAACAGAGGTGCTGANTTAAGATCTGTNCAGTTGCTGCTTGGTCANAGTGATNTATCAACAACACAAATTTATACTCACATAGCTAAACAACGNNTGNGCGAAGTATTAAAGAAACATCATCCAAGAGGTTAAATAAATGAAAAAATATTTTTTTATATTCCTACTNTTTTCNTTTTCNTCTTTTGGNTNTNCAAACAAAGATGATATTGAAAAAAAGATCACAAGTATTCTTCCTCCTGGTTCAANAATAGAGTCAATTCAACCTTCAGAAATACCAGATTTATATAAGGTTTTTTATGGAGATGTTCAACCAATTTATGTCTCTTCTAATGGGAGNTTTTTTATCTATGGTGAAATGTTCAAAATCGAACAAAATAAAATCATTAATTTAACAAATAANGAGATTGAAAATCAAAGAAGTCAAATAATAAACTCAATTAGTGAAAGTGAATTCATTTCCTTCCCTNCAGAAAATGAAATTTTCAGTATNNNAATTTTTACTGANGTAGATTGTACATATTGCAGAAANTTGCATGAGCAAATTGACGATTACAATAATNTAGGTATNTCAATAAATTACCTCGCTTTTCCTAGATCAGGAATTGGAACCAAATCTTTTTCAAAAATGGTNAGTGCNTGGTGCTCTGATAATCCAAAACAAACNTTGACAAAACTCAAAAAAGGCANANANCTTAANTTAGCATTTTGCGATACACAACCTGTAGCCAAGCATTATACAATAGGACAAAAGNTAGGAATTTCTGGAACNCCAGCAATTGTAACTAAGTCGGGAGANTTGNTNCCAGGTTATTANCCACCANANGAATTNTTGGAAAAATTAAAAGGNTANAGAATGGNNAAATTAAGTNTAGGTATTTGTGGATGGGGTAATGTTGCCACAGGNCTNTTTAATGCATTAAACGACAATGCTGAACAAATAAAAAACANCTCAGGATTAGATATATCTNTTGNTGTTATTGGTGCTAGAAGAGATAACCCGAAATGCGATCCAGGCAAGATATCAATTGAAAGAAATATTTTTGATGTAAAAAATCATAAAATTNATGTTTTAGTCGAGCTTATTGGTGGTGTTGAAACCGCAAGAGANCTTATTCTTGACGCNTTAAATAGCAAAATNCATGTAGTTACTGCTAACAAGGCTGTTTTATTTCATCATGGCNATGANATATTTGATTGNGCTAATAAAAATAATGTAAAAATATTATTTGAATCAGCAGTATGTGCAGGAACACCTATTATTAAGATTTTGANTGAAGAACTAGCNGCTAACAANATAACNAAAATAGCNGGGATGCTAAANGGNACCNCAAATTTTATACTTTCAAACATGGAAGANGGCAAGGAATTTCAANCAACATTAGAACTTGCTCAAGAAGAAGGTTATGCAGAGCCAGATCCATCTTTTGACATAGAAGGAATGGATGCAGCTCATAAAATTGGNATATTATCATCTATGGCATATGGNACTANCCTTCCTCCAGACAANTTTCCATATANCTGGNATAACCAAAATAGATAAAGTAGATTTTAAATATGCTTTAGATATGGGGTANACCATAAAACATTTGGCNGTAGCNAAAATTAATGGTGATCAGATAGAGTTAAGAGCTCATCCTGTTTTAATTGAATCTGATTCATATCTTGCAAATCTNAGAGGTGTAAGAAATGGAATNGAAATTGAAACTGACTTAGTAGGNACNATTCATATTGCAGGATCNGGNGCNGGGCAAGAATCNACAGCATCTGGAATAATNTCTGATCTTGTAAATATAGCTAATTCNAAAAATAATCTTATTAAAACNGGCAANANTAAACTGAAGCTTANGAACTTTTTNGATCTTCAGTTTCAATATTATTTTTATATTGAAGCAGAGGATACTCCTGGAGTNATGGCCTCAATAACATCAGTTTTTGGNNAAAAAGATGTTGGNATAGANNCAATTGTTCAAAAAGAAAGCTTAGCNGANAATCATGTCCCAATTGTGATTATCACAGACCCTTATTACGAAAAAGATAATAAANATTTAACNGAGAGNATAANTAAATTAAATTCTGTAAAAATAATAAGATCAATNAGAATTGAAAATAAATAAGTATGTTGTTTCACAGNACTAGNGGNATAGATAAAAATAAAACATTTGAAGAAGTTCTTCTTCAAGGTCTTGCAGGTGATGGTGGNCTTTTNATNCCAGAGTNCTGGCCTCAGATTGATTTGAAAGAGATGAAAAATCTTGATTCTTTTGTTGATGTTGCAAAGCANATAGTCCCTCTNTTTACAAAATCNTCTTTTGANGATGNTGAGGTAATGAAAATGCTTGATGAAACTTGGCATGATTTTGANGATAAAAATTTGCTAAGAATTCNTAATATAAATNACTCTATTGATATTTTAGAATTATTCCATGGACCCACAGCTGCNTTTAAAGACTTTGGNCTTCAACTTGCTGCAGCTTTNTTTAATAAATCACTNAAAANACANGNCAAAACTGCAATTGTTTTTGGGGCAACATCTGGTGANACTGGTTCTGCTGCAATAGATGCATGTAAAAAATTTGAGGCAATAAAAAGTTTTATCTTGATACCNNATGGGAATATGTCAGANATACAAAGAAAACAGATGACAACTGTTGATCAATCAAATGTNTTTGCAATTCTNGTAAATGGTACTTTTGATGATTGCCAGGATATTGTTAAAGAGGGNTTTAAAACAAGATCTTTTTTNAAAAAAGATCANTATCTTCTTGCAGTAAATTCAATAAATTGGGTAAGAATAATCGGGCAAATTTGTTATTATTTTTATGCTGCCNTAAGTATTAATAANTTATCTNAACCTCTAAACTTTTCTATTCCAACTGGCAATTTTGGNAATGTTTTTGCTTGTTATTCTGCATATAAAATGGGAATGCCTTTAGAGAAAATTGTTGTTGCTGTNAATAAAAATGACATATTACAANGATTTTTCAATAATAATGATTATTCCAAAACTAAGGTGTTTGAAACAATATCACCAAGCATGGATATNAGCGTNGCNAGTAANTTTGAGCGTTTANTATATGATTTTTTCCTNGANAGAGATGAAAATCAGTGNTNCAAGATGTACAGTGATTTTCCNNGNAAACCAATTCAAATGGATNAGTCNATATGGAAAAAATCACAAGATTTATTTTATAGTTATNCAGTTAATGACGAATCAACNTTTAATTGTATTAATAAATTTTCTGATCANTATAATTATCTAATGGATCCGCATACTGCTGTCGCAGCAGAAGCAGTTTTAAATAATTCAAANGATCTTAAAAANAAAACAGTAATTTTATCTACAGCACATCCTGCAAAATTTCCAAATGTTTTTGAAAAAATTAANAAAGAAATTTCACATATACCAAACTCAATAANAAATNTTNTANATAAAAAAGAAATAGCTAATAAACTAAATGCATCAAAAAAAGAAATTTTTAGTTTCATAGAACAAAATAATTAAACTAATGGATAGTCAGGAAATTAAGCTAAGTATCAATGATCTTGAAGAAAGGTTAGATGAAATTGAAAATAGTGTTCTTAACATAGGAGCTAAGGAAGTAAGACTTAAAGAAATAGAAAATCAATTATCTCTGGAAGAAACATGGTCAGACTTAGACTTATCCCAAAAGCTCAATAAAGAAAAAACTTCTATTGATAAAACATTAGAATTATTTAGAGATGTTAAAAATAAGCTTTCTGATTGCAGTTTGTTACTACAAATTGCGAACGAAGATAATGATGATTCTCCTTTACAAGAAATCATAGAGGATTTAATTAAAATTAAATCAAAAATTGAGGAATTTGAATTTAACAAGATGTTTTCAAATAAAATGGATCCAGCTTCAGCATACATTGAAATTCAATCTGGCTCTGGTGGTACTGAAGCTCAAGATTGGGCTGAAATGCTTTATAGGATGTATTCAAAGTGGTCGGAAAGCAGAGGATTTGAAACTAAGGTCGTCGATATAACTCATGGAGAGGTCGCGGGAATTAAATCAGCTTCTATTCATATTATTGGTGATTATGCTTATGGTTGGCTAAGAACAGAAACAGGCATACATAGATTAGTAAGGAAGTCTCCTTTTGATTCTGGAAATAGAAGACACACTTCATTTGCATCTGTTTTTATCTCTCCAGAAATTGATGAGTCAATTGAGATTAGCTTAGATAAGTCAGATATCAGAACTGATACATATAGAGCTTCCGGAGCAGGAGGACAACATGTNAANAAAACAGANTCNGCNGTAAGATTAACNCATATNCCAACTGGANTTGTTGCTCANTCNCANAGTGANNGNTCNCAACANAANAATANAGAAANTGCNNTAAAACAATTAAAATCTAAGTTATACGAGTTAGAATTACAAAAACAGAATGAAGAACAGCAGCTNCTTGAGGATAGCAAGTCTGATATTGGTTGGGGAAGTCAGATAAGATCTTATGTGTTAGATCAATCTAGNATTAAAGACTTAAGAACTAATCATGAAACAGGTAACACTAATGCAGTTCTNAATGGAGATTTAGATGATTTTATGAAATCATCACTAAAGGCAGGTATATAAATGGATAATGATAATTTAGGTGGCGAAAAAGCTTTACTTGAAGAAAGAAGAAAAAAATTANANCAGCTCAGAGATAAAGGATCTGCATATGGTAATACATTCAAACCNCAAAATAGCGCNAAAAAACTGCATGAAGAATNTGGNCAATTTTCAAAAGANGNGCTTNTAAAAAAAGATATAAAAAATATATCTATTGCTGGTCGAATTGTTCTCAAGAGAGTNATGGGNAAAGCTAGTTTTGCAACCTTNAGAGATTCCTCNGGTGATATNCAAATTTACGTCACTAAAAATAATGTTGATGANAGTGTTTATGAAGANTTTAAGACATGGGATCTTGGAGATATCGTTGGTATATCAGGNANATTGTTTAGAACACAAAAGGATGAACTAACTATTGATGTGTGGGATCTTGAAATGATCACAAAATCATTAAGACCAATGCCAGAAAAATTTAAAGGATTGACTGATATNGAAGCCAGATATAGACAAAGGTATTTAGATTTAATGACAAATANTTCTNCAAAAGAAGTTTTTATAAAACGAACCAAGATCATTGATTCTATGAGAAAANTAATGAACAAAGNTGGATACTTAGAAGTTGAGACTCCAATGATGCACCCTTTGGCCGGNGGAGCAGTTGCCAGACCATTTNTTACTCANCACAATGCACTAGGACAAGATCTTTATTTNAGGATTGCTCCNGAATTATATTTAAAAAGACTTTTAGTNGGTGGTTTTGATAAAGTATTTGAAATCAATAGAAGTTTTAGAAACGAGGGTCTTTCTACAAAACATAATCCAGAATTCACAATGATGGAATGGTATGAGGCATATGCAAGCATGCANGATCAAATGAANCTTACTAAAGAAATTATTTTAAATGCTGCATCTGCCGCAGGATGTAAATCAAAGATAACATGGGATNNCGAAGAAATTAATTTAGATAACTTTAACCAATCCACATTNACAGANCTTGTGCTAGANCATAATAAAGACCTTTCTAAAGATGACATAGCAAACANNNAAGTTCTTTCAAATTTNTTAAAGGATAAAAAAATAAAAATTGAAAAAAATTGGGAAGTTGGCAGAATGCTTNTNGAAGTNTTTGAAGAAACTGTTGAATCAAGATTAATAGATCCAACTTTTGTAACTGAATATCCTGTAGAAGTTTCGCCATTGTCNAGAAGAAANCAAGATAATCCNGACTTTGCTGACAGGTTTGAACTTTTTATTGGNGGNAAAGAGTTTGCTAATGGCTTTTGTGAATTAAATGATCCTGACGATCAAGCNTCAAGATTTGAAAAACAGGTNGNGGCAAAAGANTCTGGTGATAAGGAAGCTATGGATTATGATCATGATTACATAACAGCTCTAGAACATGGAATGCCTCCAGCAGTGGGAGTAGGTATGGGAGTAGATAGACTAGTAATGCTNTTAACAAATCAGTCCTCAATTAGAGACGTCTTATTATTTCCTCAACTTAAATCTAACGAATAAACCTANTAACAGTNCTTTACCATCTAAATTTGTCAAAGTTNTCTGGATTAGCCCAACCAGTTGGATTATTCCAAGTTCTCTTATTGTTATAAGTTTTTAAATTATATGAAAAACATTTCAATTTATTTGTTTTGTCCCTTAGTTCTTTATTAAATCCAAGTTTTAGCATTATCNCGTCGGTATTTTTGTCATTTTTTAAATCAGTAAAGACTACAATTTTTTGGCTNAGNAANTTTTTTACAGTACCAATNTCTGCTTCAGAAAACTTAATATCATCNAAAATAATNTATAGNTCAAAATTNTCATCAGATTTCTTGTCTATTTGTGGTGAGATATTAAGAGATTTTATTTTAGTTTTCTCAATTCTTTTTAATAGTTGNGANAAATCTTTTTCTGAAAGTATATGAAGNCTAGATGGTTTTTCGTCTTCAATAATATTTATTATAAAGCTNCTTAAAATTTTNTCTTTTTTTGTCATTGCATAAGATGCTTNACAGCATCTCTCTCAGACANCAATTCATCAATTGAAATNTGAAATTTTGACAAAGCGAATTCTGACAATGATAAATCTCTTTTGATTTCAATACTTCCATCTTCAAGTGTCATAAGCGGATATCCGCATATTAATCCTTCAGGAACATCATATGCACCATCGCTNGCAATTGCAGCNCTGAAACAATCTCCNTGATCAGTTGGAGTTTCACAAGCCATCACAGTATCAATTGCTGCTTTCGCAGCAGAAGTTGCAGAAGATGCTCCTCTAGNATCAATTACAGCCTTNCCTCTTTGNTGNACTGAGGGNANAAAATCTGACTCTATCCATTNCATATCGTTTATTAAATCACTTCCTTTTTGACCAGAAATGAAAGCATTCTCAGAGTCTGGNTACATAGTAGGACTATGNTTACCCCAAATAATCATATTGGTAATCTCTGAGATATTTTTNTTAGTTTTTTTTGAAAGAATTGATTTTGCTCNATTNGANTCAAGCATTGTCATAGCCATCCATGTTTGAGAATTATTATTTGCAGCATTTTTGCCTATTAAAGCATTTGTATTAGCTGGATTTCCNACAACTAGAANCTTTGCGNNATNATTTCCATTTTTTCCAATAGCCTTTCCTTGGTCNACAAAAATACCACCATTTATGCTGAGCAGATCTGATCTTTCCTCGATTTTTTTACCGTTATATACAATGCCTCTGGGAATACTTCCTACNAATAGAAACCAATCTCCATCAACAGANGCTTCTTCAAAGTTACTGGTATATGAAACCTNTCCCATATTTGGAAAATATGAATCNTCCAGNTCCATNACTAANCCTTTTAACTTATCAACTACTTGNGGTATTTCTACTAGNCATAAATCNACTGTTTTGTCACCAAANGTTTTNCCATNTACCANTCTTGGTATCAATGAATAAGCTATTTGACCAGCTGCACCTGTNACAANTACTTTTATTGTTGAACTCATTTTTTCCTTAATTTAAATTGTATATANTAATTATATTCCTAAATTAAAATGTAATCCTTAATTTTTATTTCATAGTATATAATTTTAATTTGATTAAAATAATAACTGAATTCTTTATAAGCTTTNATNAATATTGGAGTNATGTATGAATATTAAATTNGATGACAAAGTTGCNATTGTNACTGGCGCTGGNGGTGGTATTGGNAAACAACATGCTTTAGAGCTTGCNAAAAGAGGTGCAAAAGTTGTGGTCAATGATCTTGGAGGAAGTGTTGATGGAAGTGGAACAAGTGATGCTGCAGAGGCTGTTGTTGATGAAATNANTTCAAANGGNGGTGAAGCCATTNCNAATGGNGCCAGTGTAACTGATTTAGAAGCAGTTAAAGAAATGACTCANCANACAATTGATAAATGGGGACGAATAGATATTCTNGTAAATAATGCAGGTATTTTAAGAGACAAGAGTTTTCATAAGGTAACACTAGATGATTTTAATTTAGTAATGGATGTTCATTTTCAAGGAACATTAAATTGTACACATACTATTTTTCCAATAATGAGAGAACAAGAGTACGGCAGAATTATCTTTACTAGTTCTTCTAGTGGTGTTTTTGGAAACTTTGGTCAAACAAATTATGGTTCTGCAAAAATGGCAATGGTAGGTCTTATGAATACGCTAAAGTTAGAAGGACAAAATAAAAATGTTTTCACAAATTCAATTACTCCTGTTGCATACACAAGAATGACAGAAGGACTAATTCCAGAGGATTTTGGCAAGAATTTACAACCAGAATTTATTACTCCAGCAGTCATTTTTTTAGCGAGTGAAAATGCACCTAATGGTGCAATTATAGCTGCTGGCGCTGGAGTATTTTCAAGAATCTTTATTCATGAAACTATGGGAGTTTCACTCGGTATGGGTGAGGATATGACTCCTGAAAATATTCAAGCAAACTGGGATAATATATCTGATATGACAGATGCTAGAGCACTTCAAAATGGTGGAGAACAAACCCTCAAGTTTTTTGAATTAATAAATAAAAAATAAGACTTGAAACTTTACTCTAGCAAACTTGCTCCAAGTCCACTAAAAGTACTAATTTTTTTGGCTGAAAAAAATATCAAAGATGTTGAAATTATAAATCTTAACTTAGCCGAATTAGAACACAAAAAGCCTGAATATATGTCTATTGCTCCGAACTCAAGAGTGCCTGCCCTTCAGTTAGACGATGAATCAGTTATTCTTGAAACAACTGCAATTTGCAGATATTTGGAATCAATATATCCCGAACCAAATATGTTTGGTGAAACTCCTGAAGAAATTGCAATGATTGAAATGTGGTACTCTCGAGTAACATACGAACTCTCAACACCATTAGCACATGGCTTTAGACATACACATCCTCACATGAGCAAGATGGAGGATCAAAATAAAGAGTTTGGACTTTCTCAAAGAAATATTGGCGTAAGCGCTTTAGAAACATTCAACGAAATCATTGCTTCAAAAGAATTCATAACCTGTGATAAATTCACGTATGCAGATATTCAGATGGCAACTAATTTAAATTTTTTAGTTAGATTAAATAGACTTGATCTTAAAGATTACAAAAATCTAAATGAATACGTCACTCAGATTTTTGCAAGATCCAGCTTTTCAGTTTAATTTATTCCCAGTTAAGAGCACCACCAACTTGATATTCAGTTACTCTAGTCTCAAAGAAGTTTTTCTCTTTTCTAAGATCAATAATTTCTGACATCCATGGAAAAGGATTGCTAACACCAGTAAATTCTTCATCTAAACCTATTTGCGTTAGCCTTCTATTAGCAATAAATTTTAGATATTCTTCCATCATCGAAGCATTCATCCCTAACACGCCTCTAGGCATGGTATCTCTTGCATATTGAATTTCTAACTCTGTTCCTTCTAGAATCATCTGTGCTGCTTCTTCTTTCATTGCATCATCCCATAGATGAGGATTTTCAATCTTGATTTGATTTATAACATCAATTCCAAAATTCACGTGCATGGACTCATCTCTCAAGATATATTGAAATTGCTCAGCAGTTCCTGTCATTTTATTTCTTCTACCCATAGAAAGAATTTGAGTAAAACCACAGTAGAAAAATATACCTTCTAAGACACAATAAAAAGCAATAAGATTCTTAAGTAACTGCTTATCTGTTTCCTCTGTTCCAGTCTTAAAGTCAGGATTAGATATCTCTTGAGTATATTTTAATCCCCATGATGCCTTTCTTGCTACGCATGGTATTTCTCTATACATATTAAATATTTCACCTTCATCCATTCCTAGTGACTCAATGCAATATTGATATGCATGAGTATGAATTGCTTCCTCAAGACTCTGTCTTAAAATATATTGTCTACATTCTGGATTTGTTATTAGTCTGTATAGAGCTAATACCAAATTATTTGCAACTAAAGAGTCCGCAGTTGAAAAGAAACCTAAATTTCTTTTGACAATTATTCTCTCGTCTTCTGTTAATCCGTCTTCTGATTTCCATAATACGATATCGTTTGTCATATTAATTTCTTGAGGCATCCAGTGATTAGCACTTCCATCAAGATATTTTTGCCATGCCCAGTCATACTTAAATGGAACAAGCTGATTTAAATCTGCTTTACAGTTAATCATCATTTTTTGATCAACTTCAACTCTACCGTTGGCCATCATTTCATCCAATTCTTCAATACCAGCTGCTTCATCAAGATTATTTACAGCCTCTCTTGCTGCCTCAGCTCTTGATCCTTCAGTTATATTTGACTTTACTTCAGTTGGTGTTGATTGTTCTTCAACTTTTGGCTCAACGATGTCCTCAGGACTTTTAGAGGTCACTGGTTGTGGTGGTGAAGCTAATTCTTCCTTTCCGTATTCATCCCAATTTAACATATTATTTCTCCTTTAATTTACTGACATGCCTCACAATCTGGGTCGTCAAGTGAACATGCATCTGGAACCGGAGCTGGTGCTCCTAGTTCTTCTGTTGAATTTTGGTTAGCATCAGAGCTTACCGCNTTTAATTTTCCTTGTTGTACTGTTGATTTTTCAGTTGANGTGGCNGCTATTGATCTNAAGTAATAGGTTGTTTTTANACCAGAGTACCANGCCATTCTGTANGTAATATCNAGTTTTTTNCCATCAGCATTACCTATATAAAGATTTAGAGATTGAGCTTGATCAATCCATTTCTGCCTTCTGCTTGCTGATTCCACTATATATTTTGGCTCAACCTCAAAGGCTGTTGAAAATAATTTTTTAATATCTTCTGGAATCCTTGATATTTCAGATAAACTTCCTTCAAAATATTTTAAATCATTGATCATTACATCATCCCACAAGTCTAACTCTTTCAATTTTTTTACAAGATGTGGATTAACAATAGTAAATTCTCCAGACAAGTTAGATTTAACATATAGATTTTGATATGTTGGTTCGACTGACTGAGTAACACCTGTAATATTAGAAATTGTAGCTGTTGGAGCAATTGCCATTACGTTAGAATTTCGCATTCCATCTTTTATGACTTTTTTCCTTAATTTGTCCCAGTCTAGTGTTTCAGATTTATCAACTTTGATATATTCTTCACCTCTATTTTTCTCTAAGATATCTATTGAATCTTTAGGTAATATTCCTTTGCTCCAAAGTGATCCATCAAATGATTCATATGATCCTCTCTCTTTTGCAAGTTCTGTTGACGCAAGTATTGCGTTATAGCTTATTAGTTCCATGCTTCTGTCAGCAAATTCAATAGCCTCTTCGCTGCAATATGGAATGTTTTGTAAATACAATGCATCTTGGAATCCCATTAGGCCTAAGCCAATTGGTCTATGTTTGTAATTTGAATTTTTTGCTGTATCAACTGAATAGTAGTTAATATTAATTACGTTATCTAGCATTCTTATTGCTGTTGATACTGTTTGTTTAACTTTTTCTTCGTTTAATATGCCATTTTCCATATGATTCGCTAGATTCACTGAACCTAGATTACAAACTGCGATTTCTTTATCAGCACTTGTATTTAAAGTTATCTCTGTACATAAATTAGAAGAGTGGATGACTCCTGTATGTTGCTGTGGAGACCTTAAATTACATGAGTCCTTAAATGTTATCCATGGATGTCCTGTTTCAAATAGCATTGTTAACATCTTCCTCCATAACTCTTTAGCAGGAATAGACTTATGTTGGTTAATTTCTCCATTTTTTGCTTTTTCTTCGTATTCTTCATATTTCTCTTCAAATTCTTTTCCAATAAGGTCATGAAGGTCTGGTGCTTCTCCTGGTGAAAACAAGGTCCAATTTTTGTCTTGTTCAACTCTTTTCATAAACAAGTCAGGTACCCAGTTTGCAGTATTCATATCATGTGTTCTTCTTCTTTCGTCACCTGTATTTTTTCTTAATTCTAAAAACTCTTCTATGTCTAAGTGCCAAGTTTCAAGATAACCACACATAGCTCCTTTTCTCTTTCCTCCTTGATTTACTGCAACAGCTGTGTCATTTGCAACTTTTAAAAAAGGAACTACACCTTGGCTTTTTCCGTTTGTTCCTTTGATATATGAATTCATCGCTCTTACCGGTGTCCAGTCATTACCTAATCCTCCTGCCCATTTTGAAAGCAGAGCATTGTCTTTCATAGCAGAGAAAATCCCATCTAAATCATCTGGAATTGTTGTTAGGTAGCATGATGAAAGCTGAGGTCTCTTTGTTCCTGAGTTGAATAGTGTGGGAGTAGAACTCATATAATCAAAGCTTGAAAGAAGTCTATAAAACTCTATCGCTCTTTCTTCTCTATTTTCTTCTTCAATAGCAAGGCCCATTGATACCCTCATAAAAAATAATTGAGGAAGCTCATATCTTGTATCATCACAGTGTATAAAATATCTGTCATACAAAGTTTGAAGACCCAAATATGTAAATTGATTGTCTCTTGTGTAATCAATCGCATTACTTAGTTTTTCTAGATCAAAATTCTTGAGTTCAGGATCTAAAATGTCTAATTCAATACCTTTATCGATATAAGCCTTGAAGGCGTTAGGGTAATGATTTTCCATTTCCTGATATGTTGATTCTTCAGCAACACCTAAAAAGTTTAGCGCCTCGTTCCTTATCTGATCCATCAAAATTCTTGCAGTTACAAATGAATAATTTGGCTCCTTTTCAACTTTTGTTCTTGCAGACATTACAAGGCTTGTTCTCATATCTGAAACTGAGACACCGTCATAAAGATTTTTAAGAGCTTCATCCAAAACTTCATTAACTGAAACTTCATCTAAGCCTGTGCAGGCATCGCTTATAAGACCAGCCAACTTTTCAACATCTAGAGGTACCTTAGTTCCATCACTCTTAGTAATATTTATATTTGGTGAATCAGGTATATCAACCTTTGGTGCTTCTTTTTTTCTTTCTTGTGTTCTTTCCGCTCTATATAATATGTAGCTTTTAGCTACTTCTAGTTCTTCGGATCTCATTAATTGAAGCTCAACTTGATCTTGTATTTCTTCAATATGTAGAGTCCCGCCGGAAGGCATTCTTCTTTTAAAAACTTCTATAACACTTAGTGTGAGTGAATTTACTTTTTTATGAATTCTTTCACTTGCTGCTGCGTTTCCTGATTCAGTAGCTAGAAATGCCTTTGTAATTGCAACTTTAATTTTATCATCTTCAAATGCAACCACTTTTCCATTACGTTTGATAACTCTTAGCTTACCTGGTGCGGTAGTTTCTATCTCATTTATTGACTGATTTATTTTGCTTTGTTCTTCTTGTTGTTGTACTTCCATATTTTTTTTCTTGCCCCACCAAATTCCTTACCAGCTTTGGTTTATTTTTATTTTTTTTCCTGGAAAAATCTAAGTGTGTCTGCAGTAACGAAAACTTTTTTCTCCTAAACACTAATATACTTATTGTGGACAAAGAATCAAGTAAAAAAACACAATATATTGTGACAATTTCATTTTTTTACACAATATAGTGTATATATGGTGTTTTTTTACTGTTGGTAAAAAGTTAATAAATTGTGGATAATTAACTAATGAGTAATGAATTAAAAAGATTTTTGGCAATTGATCAAGGTACAACAAGCTCAAGATCAATTATTTTTGATAGTGATCTAAATCCAATAACAGACTCTCAAAAAGAATATGACTTGACGTATCCAGAGGATGGTTGGGTAGAGCTAAATCCTGATGACATAGTGAATACAGTAGCTTACACATTAAATAATGTAATAAATAGAAATGATGACATAGAGGCATGCGGAATTACAAATCAAAGAGAAACTACAATAGTTTGGTCAAGAATAACTGGAGAACCAATATACCCGGGAATTGTATGGCAAGATAGAAGAACAACAAAAATATGTTCACAGCTTAAGCTTGAAGGACACGAAGAAAAAGTTAAACAAAAAACTGGGTTAGTGCTAGATCCATATTTTTCAGCAACAAAAATTCAATGGATTTTAGACAATGTTAAAGGAGCGAGGAAGAAAGCAAACAAAGGTGAATTAATGTTTGGAACGGTTGATTCATATTTAATTTACAAATTAACTAACGAGAAAAAACATTTAACTGACGTAACGAATGCATCTAGAACATTGCTATTTAATATACATAGCATGGAGTGGGATGAAGACTTAATGAATCTTTTTAATATTCCTATGTCTATGATGCCAGAAATAAAAGATTGTGACTCTGAATTCGGAACTCTATCAATATCTGATACAGAAATACCAATTAAAGGAGTGATAGGTGATCAGCAAGCCGCTTTAGTTGGTCAAAACTGTTTTAAAGATGGTGATATGAAATCAACATACGGAACAGGATGTTTTTTAATGGTTAATACAAATCAGAATATTATTTCTGTTGATGAAGGTCTTCTTACCACAGTAGCTTACAAAATAAATAATGAAGCTCATTATGCAATTGAGGGAAGCATATATTCTTGTGGAAATATTATTAAATGGTTGAGAGATAAAATGAAATTTTTTGAAAACTCTGAAGACAGTGAAGATTTTTTAAGAAAAGATGGAAATTCAAATAATGTATTTTTTCTACCAGCTTTTAATGGTCTAGGCGCCCCATATTGGAATTCTGAGATAAGAGGTGGTTTTTATGGAATTACTCAAGATACAAGTATTGAAGACATGACTACAGCAGCATTCCAATCAGTTGCTTTTCAGACAAAAGATATAACAAATATTCTTAGTCTCTATGATATTAAAATTCAAAAACTTTTAGTTGATGGAGGCATGGTTTCTAATAAAACATTTTGTCAGGTGCTTGCTGACACACTTCAAATAGAAATTGTTAAACCCAAAAATATTGAATCAACTGCAATTGGTGCTTGTAAGGTTGCAATGCTCAGCTCAGGTATGAGCATAGAGAATCTTTCAAAAAATGAGATATCTTATAAAGTGAATAAAGATCGCAGAGATGTTTATTTTAGGAATTATTCAAAATGGCAAGATTATCTTTTAAGCACGATCAAATAAAATCAGATTTTTATAGTATGAGAAATGTTTAGAGAGTTTATTTGATCTGTGTCATGAGTAACTATTAAACAGGGTATATTAAATATCTCAATATATTCCTTTATCAAGTTCTGAGTTCCTTGAGCTGTCTGTTTATCCAAGTTTGAAAAAGGCTCATCGAGAATCAACAACTCTGGACTCATCATTAAAGCTCTCGCAATTGATACTCGTTGCTGCTGACCACCAGAAAGTTCGCTCGGCATCTTTCTTAAGTGTTTTTTAAGTTTTAATTCTGTTGTGTATTTATCAAACAATTTTTTTGAGTTAGCATTTTCAGAGAAACGAATGTTTTTTTCTGCGTTAATATGAGGGAAAAGTGCAAAATCTTGAAAAACGTAGCCAATATTTCTTTTGTGTGGATCAAGGCTTGATTGTAAATCACAAATTAGTTTTCCATTCAATTGTATAGAACCATAATCAGGTTTTTTTAATCCAGCAATAACATTAAGTAATGAAGATTTACCAGCACCACTTTCACCAATTACAATCGCAACCTCGCCATTTTTTATTTCAAAACTTAATTCTGAAATCAGAGTATCTTTATCAAATGAAATACTTAAATTTTTTACAACAATGGACATTTATATAACTAATATATGTCAAATTTATATATAATGCTTCTGTTTTTTAATACCAAACCACATTAATCTCAGCGCTATGTATACATTTAAAACTCATAATAATATTGCTAAAGAGGGAACAGATGTCTTGATTGAAAATAATTTTGCTATCAATGAAGTTGAGCCAGATGCTCTTTTAATTAGAAGCTACATTCTTGAAGATAAAAATTTTAATAAATCTTTAAAGTGTATAAGCAGAGCAGGAGCTGGAGTAAACCATATACCCATAGAGATAGCAACTGAAAAAGGAATAGTAGTTTTTAATACACCTGGCGGAAATGCAAACGCTGTAAAGGAACTAGTGATATGCGGATTATTGCTTTCTTCAAGAGGAATAATACAAGGTCATTTATTTGCTGAGGGAATTGATGAAATCGATCCAATTAAAGTCACAAACCTTGTGGAGGGCAACAAGAAGAATTTTAAAGGGAATGAGTTAAAGGGAAAAACTATAGGAATTGTTGGCTTAGGGTCTATTGGATCACTATTAGCTCAATCATTAGAAGTTATGGGAATGAAAGTTATTGGATATGACCCTAGTATTTCTGTAGATGCTGCTTGGCAGTTGCCTAAAGAAGTTGAAAAAGCAGAGAGCCTAAAATATTTGTTTTCAAACTCAGATTATATTTCTCTCCATGTGCCTCTGGTTGAAGATACAAGAAATTTAATATCAAAAGAAACAATAAAATGCATTAAAAAAGGCGCTAAGCTTATAAATCTTTCAAGAAGGGAAATAGTTAATAATCAAGATTTATTACATGCACTTAATGAAAATCACATTAGTTCCTTCGTAACTGATTTTCCAACTCCTGAAATGATTCAAAGATCAAAAGAATTTAATGATGTTATTTTATTACCTCACCTTGGAGCAAGCACAGAAGAAGCAGAAATTAATTGTGCAATTATGGCCGCAGAACAAGTTAAGAATTTTTTACATGAAGGAGTTATTAAAAATTCAGTTAATTTTCCAACAATAAAGCTTGGCAAAAGCTCAAACTATAGATTAATTTTAATCCATCAAGATGAACCAGGAATGCTAGGAAAAATTACAAATGAGATCGCCAAAGAAAAACTTAATATTTCAGATATGATCAACAAAAGTAGAAATAATATAGCGGTTACTCTTATTGATACGTCTGAAAAACCAAGCGAAAATCTAATAAATGCTATAAGACAAATTCCAAGTTTAGTTAGTGTAAGGCTTTGTAAGTAGCTGTAATTAAGCAAGTTTTTTTAAGACTTTTGTCGTTCTTTTTTTAAATACGAACTTTATATAGAAAAACACTTGTCAACAGAAATATTTAGTGTTAAAAGCAGATAAACTATCTTTAAGCATTTATATACAAAAAGATAGTATAAATTATGTAAAGTATTGATATAAGGTTATATTTATCATTTTTGTATAATTTTTATACAAGTATGTCAAAACCCTTATTTAATGGCTTTAATAGGAGGATTAATAAAGTTATCCATAACTTTATCCACAGAATCTGTGGATAAAAATTTGTTAAAATGAGCAATATTATTTTTGATAATTTTCTATCTGATAACTGGCTTGATGCGCTTGGCAAAGAATCGAATTTTCAAAGCTTAAGCAAGCCTATGACATTTATTAAAAATGAAATTAATTTAAACAAAAAAATATTTCCAGAAATTAATAAAATTTTTGAGGCCTTTAATTGCTGCTCTTTTAATTCAACTAAGGTTGTAATTTTTGGGCAAGATCCATACTTTCAGCCTTGTCTTGCAAACGGTCTTGCTTTCTCAGTAAATGACGGAGCAAAGATACCAGCATCATTAAAAAATATTTACAAGGAAATACATAATGATATTGGTATGCCTTCTCAAACAAACGGCTGTCTAAAAAAATGGTCATCTCAAGGTGTTTTACTTTTAAATTCTTCTTTAACTGTTGAGGAATCAAAACCTGGATCACATACAAATATTGGATGGGAAAAATTCATAGATGATGTAGTTGAATGTCTAAACAAAAAAGAAAATATTGTTTACATGCTGTGGGGTAATAATGCTAAAAATTATCTAAATAAAATTAATAACGATAATAATTTGATTTTGACAAGCTCGCATCCTTCACCTTTATCATCTCACAGAGGTTTTTTTGGGTGTAAACATTTTTCAAAATGTAATGATTACTTACTTAAAAATAATCTTGAGCCAATTAAGTGGTAAATTTATTCTAAATAAAGAACAGGATCTAAGTTTTGTATATTTTTAATATCTTCTTTTTTTAAGATCGCATTAAAAATTATTAAATCATCTGCTTTTACTGTTTCTCCAACAATTTTTATCGTCTCTGGAATATCAAAACCATTTTTAATAATTAAAATACAAAATTTTCTTCTATCAACTCCAAGATATTTCATTCGAGCAACAATTTCTTGACCTCTGTAACATCCTTTATCAAATGAAACCCTTAAATAATCATAATTTATTTCATTAGGTCTAAATTTTTTAGATTCATTGACGTTTAAGAATAAATTGCCCAGGATTTTATTTGAAATATCCCAAGCATTAGCCTCAATTGAGGCTTCATCTTTTGAATTATCTTCAAGACTTATTGATAATTCAAAGTAATCATTTGAAAGAAATGCATTTAATACATGATCCTTCTTTGATACACAACCATAAACTTCCTGCTTTATTTTAACGAAGCTGACTTTATTGAACTTAGCAAATACAGAGAGTTCTTTTATTAAAAGCTCTTCAAAACATTTGTTAACGATTAATTTGTATACATTCTTATTCATATATATAAAAAAATCACAAAGTACTTGCCCTTTGTGATCACAAATTGCTGATAGCTGAAAACAATTGTTTTTTAAAAGATTTATATCTGAAGTTACTTGTCCTTGAAGAAATTCATGGACTTGTTCTGGCTCACCATCCAAATCTAGCACTCTCATATCTTTAAGATGAAGCGAGCCAAATTTTATTAAATTATTATGAATATCCAATTTCAAGTAAAATATCTTTATTAAAACTTTATTTTAACCAATGAATATCGAAATAAACAGAATACAATGGAAATGTAGAAGAGGAATGAGAGAAATCGACTTGCTTTTAAGAGAATTTTCAAATTCTAAGCTTCAAACTTTGGATAAAGATAATCTATTTATATTTAATCAAGTTCTTGATTATGACGATCAGACTCTTTTTGATTATATTTTTAAACAAGAATCTTTGAATAATAAGATACATGAGGATTTTATTAATAAGTATTTAAAAAAATTCACTAAACAAGGAAACTTTTAGAACAATTTCTTGTCAGACTGCATAGGAATAATATTTATATGAAAAATAGTTCAAAAGATATTGATTCCCATTTAATAGAAAAAGTAAAGAATGGAAATGAAAAAGCCTTTAAAATACTTATGATCAAATATTATCCAAGAGTTTATTTGGCTTTGTTCTCTTTTACTAAATCTAAAGAAGACTCTGAAGATTTAGCACAACAAACTTTTATGAAAGTATGGGACCAAATAAATAGTTTCAGAGGCGACAGCGCTTTTTTTACCTGGGTATACAGAATAGCAATTAATTTAGCGAAAAACTTTGTAGCAAGTGCAAATTATAGGAAACAGTCTTTAAATGCCTCGATAGATGAATTTGAAATGGATTTTAGTTTATTTAACGATGTTGAATCTTTGCTAATTCATGATGAATCTTTAAAAAAGATTAGTAATTATGTCGATACACTCCCTGAGTCCCTTAAGACATCATTTATTTTAAGAGAAGAGAGTGGAAAAACATATGAAGAAATTTCAGAAATGACTGATACGCCAATTGGCACAGTGAGATCAAGAATATTCAGAGCAAGGGAGCTTGTAATAGACTATATTAAAAAGGATTTAATTATAAATGATTAGTAACGAAGAAAAACTATCTGCACTATTTGATGGTGAGCTAGATGCAGCAGAATTAGATGAATTCATAGATGCTGTAAGCGATGATCCTTTGTTAGAAAATAAAATGAGTTTGTACAGCCTTCTTTCACTTTCAATAGCAGATCGAAATAAGGCTATCCCAATAAATAAAAACGTTAATAAATCATTTTATAATTTTTGGTTTTCAAACAGCATAACAGCAGCCGCCTCAATAGCACTCACTTTAATAGTTATTAATAACTCAGATTTAACAAGAATGAAAATTAATTTAGACTCAGCCAATCAAATTGAGTCAGCTATTAATAGCATTGAAGCTAAAAAAATTATTTCTCAATCAGAGGAATTTCTTACTGATCATGTTATGAAGGTTATAAATGATCCAACATACATGTCTAACAATAAAAATCTTGATTTTAAAGATGTAGGGTTTAAAAGTATTAATTCTAATTACATAAGAGGTAATGAAAATTTTAATCTTCGTGTTGAAAAGAAAAATTTAGGTATAAAACAAGTAAAATCGTGGAGGCATGGAAATAAAAATATATTTCTTGTTCCACTAAGTGATGGAAGGGTTATTACAATTTATGGTAATATTTCACGTTCAACAGCACTTGCAATAGCTGAAAAAATTAAATAGCAAAAATAATATGAGAAAAAAAATATTTAAAAATGTATTTATAACCTTTACTTTTATTTACTCTATAAATATCTATGCATCAGCTCTTCCTAGCAACATTGCTGATCTTGTTGAATCATCAGCACCTGCTGTAGTTAACATAACTTCAAAAAGGGAAATTGCTCAAGGTTCTTCATATGGCTATAGGGGTATTCCTGATGAGATGCTGGAGAGATTTGGTATACCAAGACAGTTCAGAGATATGCCTCAACAAAAAAGAGAGGCTATATCTTATGGGTCAGGTTTTATATTGAAAGATAATTACATAATGACAAACTTTCACGTTGTAGAAAATGCAACTGAGGTTATAGTTTCACTATCGGATAGAAGAGAATTTGTTGCAGAAGTCATTGGGGTTGATCCGTTATCAGATTTGGCAGTACTTAAGGTTCAGGGACAAGACCTACCAACAGTAAATACTGGTAATAGCGAAAAACTTAAGGTTGGGGATTGGGTAATTGCTATAGGATCACCATTTAGTTTTGATTTTTCAGTAACTGCAGGAATTGTTAGTGCAAAAGGGAGAAGTATTCAAAATAACAATATCGGAAATTATGTTCCTTTTCTTCAAACTGATGTAGCAATTAATCCTGGTAATTCTGGAGGTCCTTTATTTAATTTAGATGGAGAAGTTGTAGGTATTAATTCCCAAATATATTCTCGAAGTGGAGGATATCAAGGGTTGGCTTTTGCTATACCAATAAATGTTGCAGTTGATGTTGCTGATCAAATTATCTCTAGTGGTGAGGTTTCAAGAGGTTATTTGGGAGTGCGGATGAGTGAGGTTGATAGCGATCTTGCTGATGCTCTTGGAATGAAAAAACCATACGGTGCATTAATAAATGATGTTGAAGAAGGAGAATCTGCTGACAATGCCGGCTTAGCGCCTGGAGATGTCATAATTGAATTTGACAATAAAGAAATTAAATTTAGTACAGATTTGCCTCATGTTGTTGGCCAGATAAAACCAAATACAGAAGCAGATGCAAAAGTTATTAGAGATGGTGAAGAAATTACTCTTAACTTTATACTAGGTGAGTTACCTGTAAACAAAGATTCATTTGTTCCAGCTAAAACTCAATCCTCTTCGGATCCTCTTGGCCTTAAAGTTGCAGACATTGATAGAGATAATCCATCAATGACTAATTTGCCTGATGGTGTGATTGTATCAAGGGTAAGCCCAAACTCCTCAGCTTCTGGCAAAATCACTAGAGGTGATGTAATAACGATGATTCAATATCGAGGAAAAAAGTATGATATTTTCGATACAGAATCGTTCGATAAAGCTGTTGATAATTTTTCATCAAATGACAAAATTGCCATACACCTTATTAGGTCTGGAAATAGATTAATTCAATCTATCACTTTAAATTAAGATTCAAGATTGCTAACGTTTTTTAATAGTTTGCTTGTAAAATAGCAACAAATTATGAAGAACATTAGAAACTTTTCTGTTATTGCGCATATTGATCATGGTAAATCTACTTTATCTGACAGATTAATTGAGTTTTGTGGAGGACTTTCATCAAGAGAAATGGAGGCACAAATTCTTGATTCAATGGATATTGAAAGAGAAAGAGGCATTACTATTAAAGCTCAAGCGGTTTCTCTAAAATATAAGACGAATGAATGTGAATATCTATTAAATTTTATTGATACACCAGGTCACGTCGATTTTTCTTACGAGGTATCAAGATCTTTGTCAGCATGCGAGGGTGCCCTTTTAGTTGTTGATGGATCACAAGGAGTAGAAGCACAAACCTTAGCAAATTGTTACACAGCTGTTGAAGAGGGTTTGGAAGTTGTCCCTGTAATCAATAAAATTGATCTTCCTCAGTCTGAACCAGATAGAGTAAGAGTTGAGATCGAAGAAATGGTTGGGATTAATGCATCTGAATCACCGCTAGTAAGCGCAAAAACTGGAGAAGGCATTCAAATGCTGTTAGATAAATTAGTACAAGATATTCCAAGTCCAGAGGGCGACATTACCAAAAATTTACAGGCTCTTATTGTTGATTCTTGGTTTGATTCTTATCTTGGAGTAGTCTCATTAATTAGAATTAAGAATGGAGTAATCAAAACTGGACAAAAGTTCAAGATTCACTCCACCAAACAAACATATATTGTGGATGACGTTGGAATTTTTTCACCTAAAAAAATTTCAAAATCTGAATTGTCGGCAGGTGAAGTAGGCTATTTAGTAGCAGGAATAAAGGATATAAAGGGTGCTCCAGTTGGAGACACTTTAGTAGAACATAATGATGAGTCAACTGAAGCATTGGCTGGTTTTAAAAAAGTTAATCCAAAAGTATTTGCTTCAATATTTACATTGAATTCTGATGATTATGAAAAGTTTAGAGATGCCTTATCAAAGCTAGTCCTAAATGATTCATCTTTAATATATGAGCCCGAAGTATCAGATGCCTTAGGTTTCGGCTTTAGATGTGGTTTCCTAGGAACACTGCACATGGAAGTTGTTCGCGAAAGACTCGAAAGAGAATATGATCTCGATTTAATCTCTACCGCCCCCTCAGTAGAATATGAAGTCCTCAAAACAGATGGAACAATATTAAAATGTGATAATCCTTCTCAATTACCCCTTCCAAATGAGATAGATGAAATAAGAGAACCAATTGTTAATACAACTATTATTTCCCCCAATGATTATATTGGCAATATCATTACACTTTGTACTTCTAAGAGAGGGATTCAAAAGGATATGAAATACTTTGGAAATCAGGTATCAATTACTTTTGAAATGCCATTATCTTCTGTCATTATTGATTTTTTTGATCAAATCAAATCATCTACTAAAGGGTTTGCTTCCATAGAGTATTCTTTAATTGGATTCCAAAAATCAGACTTAACAAAAATTGATGTCTTAATAAATAATAACAAAATTGATGCATTATCTATGATTGTTCATAAATCATTTTCAACATCAAAAGCTAGAGAAATTGCAAAAAATCTCCAAAAATTAATTCCAAGACAAATGTTTGATGTTCCTATTCAAGTTGCTCTTGGTGCTAAAATAATATCAAGAGAGACGGTAAAAGCTTACAGAAAGAATGTTACCGCTAAACTATATGGTGGTGATGTAACAAGAAAAATGAAGTTACTTGAAAAACAAAAACAAGGAAAGAAAAAAATGAAACAGCTTGGTAAGGTATCTATTCCGCAAGATGCATTTTTAAATTATTTCAGTTCAGGAGAATAAAGATTAAATGATTACTGATCCGCTTTTTATATTTGGTATCTTGGGCATGATCTTATGCTTATACAGCTGGATTAAATTTAATATCAATAAAGAATTAAAAGAATCTATAGTCGTTAAGAACATATCTACTATTAGTTTCATCTCTGGAGCTTTTGTACTAATGAGTATTTTCACAAATTCTGGTGATCTCGGAATAGTCCTCTTTTTCGGATCTATTGTTTCGCTTTTAGTTATGTTGTTAGGCCTTATTCTCAAAAATAAAAATATAACTACAACCTCCAGAGGTTACTTTATTCCGGTTTTTCTAATTTTTGTTCTAAGAACCTTTCTTTACGAGCCTTACCAAATTCCGTCAGGATCAATGGAGCCTCAGCTCAAAAAAGGTGATTTTTTACTAGTTAATAAGTTTGCCTATGGGTTGAAGATTAATAGAATTGGAATCCCTAGTTTTTTAAGAAGTGAACCTCAATATGGTGATCCGGTTGTGATTATTCCTCCACATAATCCTGTACCTTATATTAAACGTTTAGTTGGCAAGCCAAATGACGTCATTCGAATCATTAATAAACAGCTTTTTGTGAATGGCATTCCCTTAGAGAGATCATTCATAAAGTCAGAAGAGATTACACTAAAAAAACGTTATTTATATAGCTTTGGGGAAACTATTGTTAGAGAAATGAATGCAACTGGTGATCTTTTTTACGAAAGAAATGGTTCAGCAGAATATATTATTAGAAATACAAGGGATGAAAATCAACAATATCCTCAAGAGTGGGTTGTTCCAGATGATCACTATTTTGTAATGGGAGATAATAGAGATAATTCTAATGACAGCACAAAGGATGTTGGATTTGTACCTAGAGCAAACTTTTTCGGAAGAGCTGATATATTGTGGATGAGCTGGGAGTGTTGGACTTGCATACCTTCTTTTGAGAAAGTTGGAAAAATAAATTAATGAATCTTCATAAATTACAAAAAAGAATAAATTATGAATTTAAAAATATTGATCTTCTAACTTTAGCTTTATCTCATAAAAGCTCGAATAATACTGATAATAATGAACGACTAGAATTCCTTGGAGATTCAATATTAAATTCAGTTATCTCACAATACTTATTTTTAAAATTTCCACTTGTAAAAGAGGGCCAATTGACCAGAATGCGATCTTATCTAGTTAAGGGCGAGACCCTTACAAAAAAAGCTAATCAAATTAATCTTATAGATCATATATGCCTTTCAAAAGGCACTTCAAACCTTTCATCAGAAAGAAAATCTTCAATTTTAGAAGGCACAATTGAGTCAATTATTGGTGCTGTCTTTCTTGATAGCAGTTGGGAGCAAGTAAATATCTTTGTACTTAATTTTTTTAATGATGAATTAAGTCAAATTAAATCTGACCAGGAATTTAGAGATTCAAAAACAGAACTACAAGAGCTTCTTCAATCAAAAAAATTAAATCCTCCTAATTATGTAACTGAAGATTCAACAAAAGGCTTTAATAGCCAAATTAAAATAAACAAAGAAAATTTTTCATCTTTTGGAAGGTCAAAAAGACAAGCTGAAATAGCAGTTGCTAAACAAGCATTAAAATACTTTAAAGATCAAAATGGATAAAAATTATTGTGGTTATATTTCAATTATTGGAAAACCAAATGTTGGAAAATCATCTATTTTAAATACAATTCTTGATAAAAAAGTTTCTATAACCTCCAGGAAATCACAAACTACTAGAAATAATATTCTTGGCATCAAAACTATAAAAAATAAACAAATGATCTTTATTGATACTCCAGGTATGCATATAAAATCAAAGAAAACTATGAATAAGATTCTCAATAAGTCTGCTGAAAGTATTATTGAGGACTCTGACATAATTATTCTGGTTCTTCAAAGATTAAAAATAGATATGCTTGATAGGCAAATAATTGAGAAAATTAAAAATTTTAATAAAAAAATAATTTGTGTGATCAATAAGATTGACCAAATCGATAACAAAAATAAGTTGCTGCCGTTTATTGATGAAATATCAAATGAATATTCTTTTAAGGACATATTACTTTTTTCAGCTAAAACAAAGGATGGTTTAGAAAATCTTATTTCATTAATCTCAAAAAACCTACCAGAAAATAATCATATATATGATGAAAACTTTAACATCCAAAAGGATAATAAATTTATTTTCTCAGAGTTGATTAGAGAGAAGATTATTAGAAAGCTTGGCGATGAAATTCCTTACGATACTTTTGTAGAAATTGATAAATGTGAGGATAAAAAAGATATCTATCAAATTTATGCAACTATTTATGTTAATAGAAATACTCAAAAGCAGATAGTTGTTGGCTCGGGCGGGAATGTATTGAAAAATATAGGTAAGGAAGCTCGATCAGAAATTGAAAATCTACTTAATAAAAAAGTCTTTCTAAAGACTTGGGTAAAGGTTAAAAAAAATTGGAATACAAATTCAGGATTTATTCAAAGTATTGGAGTGGGAGGCAGTCATGAGTCACAGTAATGCTGATGAGTGTTTTATGCTTCACCAAAGATCATATGGTGAGACGAGCTTAATCGTTGAGGTTTTTACAAAAAATAATGGAAAAATTTCATTGATTGCTAAAGGTGCAAAAAAACCTAAATCAAAATTTTTTGGTTATCTTGTTCCCTTTCACAAGTTAAACATAACATTTTCAGGAAGATCAGAACTTAAAACACTTACCAGTGTTGATAGAAATCTTGGTGATCTAGGAAATACAATGACTAAAACAAGTTATAGCCTTCTTTATATCAATGAGCTTTTAATAAGATTACTACCCAAAGATGCTAAACAAGAGGATTTATTTTTTTTATACGATAAGTTTCTTCAGGATATAAATAACAAGGAAAACCTTGAATTAACTCTAAGATATTTTGAACTAGATTTATTAGATATGCTTGGATATGGTTTTGATTACAATTATGACATTGATAATAATCAACCTATTGATCCAAATTCAAACTATGCATTTGTAACTGAAAGGGGATTTAAAAAATCTAGTAATTCAAAATTATCAGGTATTGATATAATTAATTTAAAAAATAGAGAGTTGGATAAAGTATCTTTAAACAATTTAAAAGATATAACCAAAAAAGCAATTAGTACTTGCCTCGATGGTAGAGATCTTGCAAGTCGCAAAATATTTAAGTCAATAAAACAATGATCTTTGGAATTGGAACAGACATTGTTGATATTAGCAGAATAAAAAAAATGAATTCTGTTCAAAAATTTGCTCAAAAGATTTTGGGAAATCAAGAGATGGATATATTCGAATCAATTGATGACGAAAAGAAGATATATTTTCTTTCAAAGCAGTTTGCAGCTAAGGAAGCTTTTTCAAAAGCATTTGGTACTGGGATAAATAAAAGTCTAAGATTCAAAGATATTGAAATACTTAGAGATGAGAAGGGCAAACCTTTCTTGAACTTTAATTCTTCCTCCTCTGCACTTCTTTCAAGTTTTGGTATAGTTGGAACACATGTTAGTCTTTCTGATGAAAAAGATAATGCAATTGCGTTTGTAATATTAGAAAAATGAAAAATATAATCTTATTAGGACCACCTGGAGCTGGAAAAGGAACTCAAGCAGATCTTATATGTGACTTATGCAGTATTCCAAAAATCAGTACTGGTGATATGCTTAGAGAAGCAGTCGCTTCTGGCAGTGATTTGGGCATTAAGGTTTCAAAAATCCTAGATACAGGTGGACTTGTTTCTGATGATATTATTGGATCCCTAATCCAAGAAAGGCTTACAAAACCAGACTGTGAAAATGGCTCCTTGTTTGATGGAGTACCCAGAACAATTGGGCAAGCAGAGCAACTTAAAAAAATGGGAGTAAATTTTACTCATGTCATTGAGATATTTGTTGAGGATGCAACTATCGTAAATAGGATGTCTGGAAGAAGAGTCCATCCTGGAACAGGCAAGAATTATCATATTGATTTTAACCCACCCAAAATTGATGGCTTAGATGACGAAACTGGTGAACCCCTTATACAAAGAGAAGATGATAAGCCTGAAACTGTTTTAAAAAGATTAGAGGTCTATCACTCTCAAACCAAACCTTTAACAAACTTTTATAAAAATCTTTCTAATGACGGACATTTAAAGCTATTTAAAGTCGATGGGTCTGAAACAGTAGAGGATGTTTTTAAAAATATTGCCTCTCAAATTTAATGATGAATATTTTGGCAATTAAAAGTACTGGTGATACCACATCAATGAGTGTGATTTTACAAAATGAAATTAATACTTATTCAGCTAAACATGAAAGAAAAGATAGGCCTAATTGGGATACTTTTCTTGAAAACATTGGCCTTAATAAAATTTTTAATCTAAACGAAATAGACTTGTTTGTTTATGCAGATTCTCAAAATTCTTATACAGCGACAAGAACTGTGGCTAGTTACTTAAAGGGTGTTTCAGTTGCATTAAATAAACCCTTAATGGTAGTGAAAGATAATAGCACTGATGAAATTAAAGCAGATTCAATTGCTAAAATCGCAAAAGAACAATTAAAAAAAGATATTCCAAGCATGGAAGATTTTGACCCTGGTGATGCAAACCCATTTTATCCAAAAGATCCAGGGTTTAAAAAGAAGTAGATGTCTGATCTTTTTTTGAGTTTTATCCTAGCAATCATTCAAGGCTTAACAGAGTTTTTACCAATATCAAGTTCAGCACATTTACTTTTACCATCATTATTATTTGGATTAAAAGATTTAGGTCTATCTTATGACATAGCAGTGCATACAGGAACTTTAGTTGCAGTAATATATTTTTTTAAATCAGAAATTATGCTGATGACTAAATCCTTATATGTAAATAATAATGATCTGAATAAATATAAAACTCTAGCCTTGTGTCTCATGGCTGCGACCATTCCAATTGTATTTGTAGGGTTTTCGATTTCAGATCTTGCAAATCAAAGAATTTTTGGCATTCAGAGTATCGCTTTAGTTAATATAATTTTTGCAGGAATACTTCTGTTTGCTTTTTTAAAGAGAGAAGAGAAAAAAGATTTGTATCAATTGAGTCTTTATGGAGCTCTTTTCATTGGAATTTTCCAATGTTTTGCTCTTATTCCAGGGGCGTCTCGATCTGGAACTGCAATCACAGCAGCATTATTAATAGGAATGAACATAAAAGATGCAACAAAATTCTCTTTTATGCTTGGTATCCCAACAATCCTTGGTGCTCTTGTTTTACTTCTTATTGATATTCAAAAGCTTGATATTGCATTTAATATGGCACATTTAATTGTTGGATTTTTTGTATCAATGATATTTGCATTTCTCACAATTAAGTTATTTTTGGCATTTGTTGAAAAAATAGGCATGCTCCCATTTATTGTGTATAGGCTTTTCTTAGGATTATTTTTATTACTAATAATTTAGATGCAAATCTATGTTGATAAAATCTTTCTTGATAATTATGTAGAAGAGATTTCAACAAGATTTAATTATGAAATAGTTTTTGAAAAACCTTATACCAAGAATTATTTTATATATGACACAAATGGATTGTCTTTCATTTTAGGCTCCAATAATACAACAAAGTTAATAAACGTAAATTTTATGAGCGGAAAGCTTGGATGGAGACTTAAAAGAGCAGACCATGAGGGTAATTTAAAGAAAGCCTTAGGTAGAACTAAGAACTCTTTAGTTATATTTGATGCAACCGCAGGTCTTTTATCTGATTCCATGATTTTTTTATCGCTAGGTCATAAGGTAGTTGCTGTGGAACAAAGCAAAATAATATTCTTATTAGTTGATGATGCGATCAAAAGAGCAAAGAACGAAATACCTTTTTTAAAAAATATTAATTTAATCAATGCTAATTCATTAGATATTTACAAAAGCTCTCAAGAGTTGTTTGATATTGTATATCTTGACCCAATGTATCCAATCTCAAAAAAGAACATAAAAAAATCTGGTGACCTTGACTCCTTGAGATCCATTTTAGAAATTGAAAATATTTTGAATGAGGAGAATTCATTGATTAATAGTTTTATGAAAGAGGATTATCAAAAATTAATTTTAAAAAGACCTCTAAAAGCAAAAAAACTTCATAGTAATATTAATTATCAAGTAAAAGGTAAAAGTACAAGATTTGATATTTATTTATGATTCTTTTATAAAAATTCAGTAAAAATTCAGTAAAAATCAAGATTTTGATCTTTCTTTTTTTCGTATATGATAAGGCTGCAAACAATATGGTTTTATATTAAATTAAGTGGACTTATCACAAAGCGATATCTCAAGAATAATTGAAATGGCATGGGAGGACCGAACTCCATTTGATGCTATAGAAGCCCAATTCAATTTAACTCATGATGAAGTAGTAAACTTAATGAGAAAAAATTTAAAAAAGAAAAGCTTCAATTTATGGAGAGAAAGAGTAAGAGGAAGAAAAACTAAACACTCTGAACTAAGAGATTTTAAGGTTGGAAGACATCATTCGTATGATCAAAACAAACATAAGTAAAGATAAAATAAAATTTGAGAATTTACACAAATCTTTTTTTAATGATTTAAATACAACTTGTTCAATTTCAGATCAAAAAGTAACTATTACCAATATTGATGTTGAGAATCAAGATCCTGCCACGGTGGAACTTGAGATTAGAGTAGACAAATTCTATATATCTTTTTGGGACGGATACTCACTAGCCGAGAGATTTGATTTTGTATCTTATGAAACAGCTCTTACCCAATTTAAAAAGTCTGCAAAGAAACTTGCGAAGAACCTAAGAAGATTTTAAAGAGCCAAAATAATTTGACTCTTTAGTAATTAATATCCTGTATTTCCTCCACCTTCATCAGCTGCTGAGTAATGAGACTTAGGTTTAAATATTTCATCACCAGATTTATTCATAGAGCCATGATATCCTTGATCAGCAGTCATGTAGAATGTTAATCCTGGATATTCATAAAACTCGTGTGTATGTTCTGAACCTCCCTGTGAAGTCAAATATACTTTATAGGTATATCCTGAGGCACCTTTGAAAGGACCAGATGAAACAGTACCTTTCACCTGAAGAGCAGAAGACACACTTGTAATATCTATTTTAGACATGTCATATGAAGTGACTTTTACTATTTTTCCGTTGGTATACATTCCAGAGTGAAAATCACAATATGGATAAATTGTATCTGGTGTATTTGCACTGACTGTTAAGGTAAGAGTATTTTCATTCCATCCTTCAGCTGTCCCAATCATTCCTGAATCAGTAGAGGAAGCATTTTGAACAGTAGACATCTTGAAAGGGTGGTTTGATGTAACTGAGCCAGCAGCATCAAATTGAATCACGTCACCTTCTTTTACATAAATAATGAATTCTGTAGATGCTGCGTTAATGTTATCGACTATATAATTGCTACTCCCATTGTTAGATAATGAATAATTTGTTGTCTTGAGGCTTGACTCATTATCAGTTATTGTTCCGCCTGCCCATGATGTGTTTTCATTAATCCAATCAATAG
>PBKO01000014.1 GCA_002721465.1 Gammaproteobacteria bacterium
GTCATAGACTATGACGTTGATAGGCAAGATGTGTAAGCGCTGTGAGGCGTTGAGCTAACTTGTACTAATAACTCGTGAGGCTTGATCATGTAACCTTAAAAAAGTTTACATATATTTAAAATTTCAGTGATTGATAAATTACATACCGGTTTGCCTGATGACAATAGCAGCTTGGTACCACCTGATCCCATTTCGAACTCAGAAGTGAAACGAGCTTACGCCAATGGTAGTGCAGGGTCTCCCTGTGTGAGAGTAGGAAATCGTCAGGCTTTTTAATTTGAGGCTCTTAGTAAATACTGAGAGCCTTTTTTTATGTCTAAGTTTATAATTAAATAATGATTGTTGGGCTTACAGGTGGAATTGGATCAGGCAAATCTACTGCAGTAAAAATTTTTAAAGAACTTGGTATTGATTCTATTGATGCAGATGATATTGCAAAAAATATACTCGATTCAAATAAAAATGCTAGAAAATTATTTATCGAAGAATTTGGTGATAAATATATTCTAAAAAATCATAAAATTAACAGAGAGTTTTTAAGAGAAGATATTTTTAATGATAAAAGTAAAATAAAAAAACTTGAATCAATAATTCATCCTATTGTAAGAGAAGAAATTTTCAAATTTATTCAAAAATCTGAAAGCATTTATACAATAATAGATGTTCCTTTAATTTTTGAAACTAAATCTGAGGACTTTTATAACAAAATTGTTGTTGTTGATTGCGATAAAAATACACAGATTTTAAGAGCCTCGCAAAGAGATAACCAAACTGAAGAAAGTATTTTAAAAATTATTGGTAATCAAGCCACAAGAGAAGAGAGATTTTCAATTGCTGATTATGTGATAAATAATGATTCCTCATATGGTAATTTAAAAAAAGAAGTTATCAAAACACATCAATTGCTCCTAGGGTTAAAAGTAAATGAGTAAATGTCCAAGATGTCAAAAAGACACTTCTAATAAACAAGAAAATAAGTTTAGGCCATTTTGCTGTGAAAAATGTAAATTAATCGATTTTGGAACCTGGGCGAATGAGGAAAATTCAATTTCGAGACCAATAAAATCTGAAGACTTTTATGAAGACTAAATTTTCTTCGATAAAGTTACAATAACCTCCATTCACCAGTTTCTATTAAAGAGATTGCTTTTTTATATTTTATTTCTTTTGTTTCTTGCCCATTTGTTATTTTGACAATCTCATTCCTTCCATACTTGTGCTCATTCCTGATAATAGTTTTATTATCCGTTTCGTTTTCCATTCCTATATTATTCTGAGAATTATCAATATTTGGATTAGGTTTTTCTAATGTAATATCATCCTTTTCTATATTTTTTAAATTTTCTATTACTTCATCTTTTGAGAATTGAATGGAAAATAGAATTCTTATAGTTTCGGAGTCTATTTCATTTAACATAAACTCAAACATTGAATATGCTTCTTTTTTAAATTCGTTTTTTGGATTCTTTTGAGCATAAGCTCTTAAACCTACACTTCCTCTTAAGTGATCAATTTCACTCAAATGCTCTTTCCAGTGAACATCAAGTACTTGAAGCATAACCTGTTTTTCCAAAAGAAGCCTATTCTCACCTAAAGATTCAAATTTTTTATAATAAAACTTTGATGCACCTTCACAAACAATTTCAGCAATAGAATCAGGCAACAACTTCTTATCATCCTCTATTAATGAGGTAATATTCATATCAAGACCATAATTTTCAGACAAATGATTGTCTAATTCCTTTGCTTTCCATTGAGACTCAATTGATTCCTCAGGTATAAAAGTATTGGTAATTTGTTTAAATTCACTTTTGATAAGATTATTTATTGTTTCACTAATATCATCCTCTTCAAGTAATTGATTTCTCAGTGAATAAATTCCTTGTCTCTGGTCATTAGAAACATCATCATATTCTAGTAGGTTTTTTCTTGCATCAAAGTTTCTATTCTCAATTCTTTTTTGAGCATTCTCAATTCCTTTTGAAAGCATTCTATGTTCAATATGATCATCACCCATACCAATCCTCTCAAATAGTGATCTCCTATTATCTGAAATAAACAACCTTAATAAATCATCTTCAAGGGACAAAAAGAATCTAGAATATCCTGGATCACCCTGTCTTCCAGATCTACCTCTTAACTGATTATCAATTCTTCTTGATTCATGCCTCTCTGTACCAAGAATATGCAAACCACCAGAAGTAATAACTTTCTTGTTATTTTCAATCCACACATCTTTATTTTGATCCTCTTTTTTACCACCAAGTACTATATCTGTTCCTCTTCCAGCCATATTTGTTGCAATGGTAACCATTCCTGGTTTACCAGCGTTTGCTATAACTTCTGCTTCTTTCTCATGGTGTTTTGCATTTAATATTTGATGAGGTATCTTTTTTTCTTTTAAATATTCAGATACCTCCTCTGAAGAATCAACAGAAACAGTTCCAACCAGTATTGGAGCAGATTTTTTTCTTAGTAAATCTATTTCTTCAACAAGAGCTTTATACTTTGACTTTTTTGTTAAAAAAACTAAATCATTATGATCATTCCTGATCATAGGAACATTTGTAGGAATAATAATTACATTCAAACCATATATTTGATTAAATTCTAATGCTTCAGTATCTGCTGTGCCTGTCATACCAGAAAGATTTGAAAACAATCTAAAAAAATTCTGAAATGTTGTAGATGCAAGTGTTTGAGACTCTCTTTGAATTGGAACATTTTCCTTGCATTCTAGTGCCTGATGAACTCCTTCACTCATTCTTCTCCCAGGCATGGTTCTTCCGGTATGCTCATCAATCAATAAAACTTCATTATTTCTTACTAAGTAGTGGATATTTTTTTGGAATAGAAAATTAGCTCTTAATGTTGCTTGGACAAATTTCATTACTTTTAAGTTTGAAACAGAATACAGTCCATCAGAATTATCTAGAACTCCAGAGTCTTCAAGGAGTCCCTCAACTAAAACATAACCATCATCTGTTAGCTCAACACTCCTATTTTTTTCATCAATTAGGTAATGTCCTTTTTCTGAATCTTCTAGAGGCTCTTCTTCCGTTCCCTCTCTTTCTTGCTTAATCAACTTAGGTATAAACTTTCTAATGTGTCTATATAACTCAGAGCTTTCTGAAGACGGTCCTGAAATTATTAATGGAGTTCTTGCCTCATCAATAAGTATTGAATCTACTTCGTCAACAATGGCAAAATCAAGTGAGCATTGCACTCTTTCATTAATGGAATGAGCCATATTATCTCTTAAATAATCAAAACCAAGTTCATTATTCGTTGCATATATGACATCAGATTTATAAGCCTCCACCTTATCAGGTATTGCTTGATTTGAATTCACAATACCAACACTTAAACCTAAAAACTCATAAATTGGTCGCATCCACTCAGCATCTCTCTTTGCAAGATAATCATTTACTGTTACCAAAATAGCTTTATTACCAATTGATGAATTTAAATAAGCTGGAAGGGTAGCAACAAGTGTCTTACCTTCACCAGTTTTCATTTCAGAAATATTCCCCTCTGCTAAAGAGATACCACCAAGCATTTGTGAATCAAAATGCCTAAGGCCAATAGTTCTTTTGCTGGCTTCTCTTACAGCTGCAAAAGCTAGAGGTAAAATACTGTATATATCGTTATTGTTATTTTGATATTCTTGAAGAAGATCTACCTTAAGATTTTTAAAAAACTCATCAGGCTTTTCACTTAGTTCTGATTCTAGGTCACCTGCAGCTGCAACATAAACCATCATTCTTTTTAAAGTTCTATCATTACTAGAACCAAAAATATTAGAAAAAAGGTTAAACATTTTAACTACCTAAGACACATTAAGAAATTATTAATCAACATCTCCAAAAGGAGGCCTGACATATGAAATTGGGGCATTTTCAGAGTTTTCAAATTCAACAGTTTCATAAGCATCATCGTCTTCTATAATCTTTCTTAAAAGTTTATTGTTTAATTCATGTCCTGATTTGTAGCCAGAAAATTCACCTATAAGATTACCACCAAGCAAATATAGGTCTCCAATAGCATCAAGCATTTTATGCTTAACAATCTCATCGTTAAATCTGAGACCTTCATCATTTAAAATATCATCTTCACCAAATACAATTGCATTAGATACACTTGCACCCAATGCAAGGTTTTTCGATTTTAGAAATTCAGCCTCACTCATTGAACCAAAAGTTCTTGCTCTGCAGACTTCTTTTACAAATGATGTGCTTGAAAAATCAATAATTGACTCTGAGGGAAGTTTTTTATGAACTGGATGATCAAAATCAACCTTAAATGAAACCTTAAATCCATCAAATGGCTTTATTGTTGCATAGGCATCATCCCTTGTGACAGTAACTTCTTTTTTTACCTTTATGAATTTTTTTAGAGAATTTTGATCTTCTAGCCCAGCAGATTGAATCAAGAAAACGAAAGGACTTGAACTCCCATCCATTATTGGAACTTCAGGACCATCAACTTTTACAAGACAATTATCAACACCCAGGCCTGCAATTGCCGATAAAAGATGTTCAATTGTTGATATTTTAACATTATTCTTTACAAGCGCAGTAGAGAGGCTGGTATCGCCAACATTTTCTGCGATAGCTGGAATTATTAATGTTTCATCAATATCTGTCCTTATAAAATTTATTCCTGTATTTTCATCTGAAGGTAATAATTCCATATTAATATTTTTGCCAGTATGAAGACCAATACCTACTGCTTTTATTGAATTTCTGAGAGTTCTTTGTTTTAACATTTAATTTATAACAATATTATCAACACTTACGCTGTCTTGATAGTTCAGATAGTATTATCCCAGTTGCAACAGAAACATTAAAGCTTTTGAAATTTTTATTGGAATTAAGTTTTATAAGNNTNTCACAANTTTCTANCGTCTTTTTTCGAAGTCCAAATTCTTCGGATCCCATNATAATTGCACATGAATTAGTAAAACTACAATCAGTATAANTATCAATNGCATGCTCACTTAATCCAAATATTTGAATNCCAAAATCTTTAAGGTATTTAACACAATTAACTAAATTACTTACATGAAAAATATTAACTATTTCTGCACCACCGGCTGAAACATTGTGAGCAATATCATTTAAAGGAGCGCATTGATGNTTATTTATGATTANTGCATCAACCTNNAGAACAGCAGCAGATCTGATGCAAGCACCTAAATTTCTTGGATCGAGAATATTGTCNAATATTAAGATTGAAAATTCTTTGTNTTTATTTTCATCAATAAATTTCTTCAAATCTTTTAAATCNAAATTTTTTTCTTTTTTAATTATTGCCTGNGGCTCTTTTTTTAGCTTTTTGGAAATCTCAAATGAAATATTATTTTTGTTNGCTAACTCTATTAAATTTTCAATTCTTTCNTCATCTCTCAAAGATGGCAAAAAAATTTTTTTTATTTTAAATGGATTAAAACTTATTATATTTTCAATACTATGAAANCCNGTTCTTATNTCTTCNTTGTTTTTCATGANTATGNTGGCANNAGTGTAATTTTTCTATCCTCTGGAATTACATTAACTAATTGAGCTCTAATTTTTTGNCCAATTCTATATGTCTTACCTGTTCGNTTTCCCTTNAGTATATTTGCTTGAGAATCAAAAATATACCTGTCNCTNTTNAAGTCTGATACATGAATTAATCCAGAAATATNTTTATCTTNAATTTCACAAAAAAGNCCAAATTCTGNAANTCCAACNACAACAGTATNGANTTCTTCACCTAAAAATTTNNGAAGATGATAGCAAATCATTTGTTGTGTAACTTGCCTAGAGGCAACTTCAGCTCTTTTTTCAAGGGAAGATANCTCATTAAGATTTTNTTCAAAAATTTCTTGTGANTAATTTTTGTTTGAATTTTTTATTACACTTTTTATTANNCTGTGAGCAAGNAGATCAGGNTATCTTCTAATTGGTGAAGTAAAGTGTGAGTATCTTTCTAGTTGTAAACCAAAATGTCCTATTTCTTTTGTAGAATATTGGGCTCTTTTAAGAGATTGAAGNATTAAAATATTTAAGAGTTTATTTTCACTATTTTTACTNGCATGTTTGCTAAANGAATTTAAAAGATCTAANGCATTTGATGATGNNCTTNCAGAGTGACCTTTNAGTTGAAAAAATTTTTTCAAGTTTTCTAGTTTTANAAATTCTGGCTCTTCATGCACNCTGTAAATGCCATAGCCAAAGTTNTGNTTCATAAATTTTGCTGCACATACGTTTGCAGCAATCATAGATTCTTCAATCATTTGATGNGNAAAAAGTCTTTTTGGAAATGAAATTTTTTGCAACTCACCCTCATCATTNACAGCAATATNTGGCTCCNATGACTCNATCTCCANNGCATGTCTTTTCGATCTTTTNAACAAAAGTTTTTTNGTTAACAATNTTAATGATGAAATTGAGTTAGATATNTTTGNATCTATGCTTTCAAAGCGCTCAACNTCTTCGTATGTAAATCTTTGTGATGATTTAATTTNACCTTCGATGAATTCAAAGGTATTTATTGTTGCTTCAGTATNAAAATAAATCTTACATACAAGAACGTTTCTTTTTTGATNAGGNACTAATGAACACATGTCATTAGATATTTTTTCAGGAAGCATTGGAATAACTTTTTTNGGGAAATAAATAGAAGTNCCTCTTNTAAAAGCCTCCTTATCAATCTCCGTTTCTTCTTTAACTACATCTGCAACATCAGCAATTGCNACATAAAGGATATATCCACTTTNATTCTCATCACAAAATACAGCATCATCAAAGTCCTTAGCATCCTTGCCNTCAATTGTTACAAAAGGCATNTCTTCNAGATTTATCCTNTTNGATTCATTNGAAAATGTNAGNGAAGAAAGCTCATTANTAACCTTGGCTGACCATTTGAAAGGTATNTTATTTTCTGAAATTATCTGATCAATTGATTTTTTTAAATAATTCATTATTAAANTTGATGTTAAAAGTTATATTCCAAACTAACTCCAATAATTCTTCCTCTGGGATCNTGAACTCTAGTATCAAAACTAAAATCAGGTGCGTCATATAGNCTNGGAGCTGATTTATCNAAAAGATTCAATATTGCNAGCTTNANATCTAAATCACNTTGATTCAATTTAATNTTTTTCAAAACTGAGAAATCTAGAACAAAAAAAGAATNTACTTTATTTTTATAACCATTTTCCAAAGCNAAGCCTGAAAGTGGTCTTGAATTGATATAACTATCAANGTATCTAGTATTAATGTTTAATTCATAATTTTTATAGTCGAGTTTNATTACAGAATTTATTCTATTTTTTGGTAGAGAAAAAGTATGATCATCATAATTAAAACGACCTACACGATTAACCATACTTTTATTTAAAGCATCAGGAGTAGAGAAATTTTCAATTGANCTCGCATCTATAATAAAACTCAATAATCCTATCTCATCNATTTCCCAACTTNTTGTNAAATTNAAATCAAATCCATAAATTTCTGTTTTTTCTTCATTAAAATAGGTGGTGGTAACTCCAATAAGATCACCTTCAGAATTTCTTGTGATTCTCGATCCAAATGAATCTTGATTTAGAAGAGCCTGAGCACTTTCTAATTCAATTCGGTCTTTGAAGTCTATTGACCAAACGCTTAAAGAAAATTTGAGTGCATTTTTGTCATAGATAACACCAATATTAAAGCTATCTGCAGTTGCTGGTTTTAAATCTTTGTTACCAATTCTGGCCTGTCTTACAAATGGNGANCTGTCAATATCCCTNACGCTGCCAAGATTTATTTCACTTGAAAACATTTGCGCCATAGANGGCATGACAAATGANGAAGAAATAGAACCCCTTAATAAGAAATTATTATTTAGTGAATAATTAAATGAAATCTTTGGATCAAATGAATTATCATTTTGAAATTTTTCATATCTCGCAGATGTTTGAATATTTAAATTTTTGCTNATNTTTGAAGCTAATTCNAAAAANAANGAATTATTTCTTCTTGAGCTGTTAACATTTTTTCCTCCACCTAAAAAGAATAAATCTGCTGTTTTTNTTAATTGACCATCATCATTAAAGCTCGCTCTGCTTGTTTCCTCATAATATATATCTAAGGATTCTTTNTAAGAACTTATACCAAAAGCATAGTTAACCTTTTCTCTATCTAAATTTAANATTAANTCAATTACATTTAACTTAGCTTCTCGTTNAGANATTTCAGCTCCCTTTACATAATTTATTAATTCAAGTGAATTNTGACTAGAATCAAATAGGTTCCANGTCTCATTTNCATTTGGACCACCGNNGCCTTTGATTGCCTCTAAGAATCTTGAATCTATTATGTCNGGCCTAAAGTGTTTGTTCGAATGCTTACTTTGAGTAATTGANAATTCAAGATTAGTACTTTCATTNACATTAAANATGATTCTTTGATTAACATTAAATTGTTTTATGTCTTTTGGCGAGAATGGAGATGCATACTCNGAGCCAAGAGGTCGCCCATACCATGTAACTGGAACATTAAAAGGACTTCCCCCTTCGTTTGGTTGAATTTTTCTTCTTAAAAATGGCAATGCAGGATANGAAGGTGATTGTGGATTATCATTTACGTCGACATTTGAGGAAATAAAAGTNATNACNTATTNANAATTATCAAAATTATGTATGTAATTTGAGTACATTTTTAAATGGTCCTCATCATTAACAATATTAAATCTTTCACCATAAAGAAAACCACATGTTGTAGGATTTGTGAGNTNACCTCCATTAACAATACAATTTGGATCAGGAATTTTNTGATTTTTCGAATAGACACCTTTCCAAACTCCATCTGAGACAGTATCCGCATCTGACACTTTAAATGATCTTCCAAGACCGCTGATTGCAAGNTNAGCAATACCTGGAATTTCTGANGCTGATAATGGCGTNTTTGAAAGTATATTAAAACCGACTACAAAATTACTNTTTTTATTATTTGCACCATACAGCAAGCCCAATCGAGCATTATCTTGGTCATAGTTTGTTGTTGTTTGATAATCAGCCTTTATTCTTANNCCAGTAAATTCTTTATAGGTTAATACATTAATTACACCGGCTACTGCATCCGAGCCATATTGAGGTGAGGCACTCTCTTTTAGGATTTGAATTTGTTTAATTGCTATTTCAGGAATTAAATTTGTATCTACGTATCCTTGACCTCTTGTAGATGGTGTGCCTGCATTTGTGGTCCTTTTTGAGTTAATTAAAAGTAAAGTAGATGTATTATCAAGACCTCTAAGATTGATGTTCGACATACCTTGATCAACGCCATCAAGGGAATTCGTTTGAAACCTAGATCCTGAAGAACTAGTCAGAAACTTTGATAATTCTGCAAAAGAGATAATATTTAGCTCGTTAAAAGCTGAATTAGTTAATACCTTCAGAGTGGAATCATTATTTTCAGAATTGTTTAAGATTGTTCCTGTAACGATTACTTCTTCAACTTCTTCTGAAAAAGAAAAGGGCAGCATAAAAAATGCCATTAATAATAAGTAAAGCATAGGAATGTAAAAATATATATTGGGACATTATGTCCCAATATATATAGTATTCAAGAGAAAAAATTTAATATGTTAAATTAAATTTTATTCCAACATTTTTCCCAGGAAGGGGAACTTGATCTTTGACAAATGATGAGTGATTTCTGGCTTTTTCATCAAGCAAATTTCTTCCAAATAATGAAACCTTTAATTCACTTTTTCCATCCAAATCAAATGTCTTTGTGAATCTCGCATCGAGCATTCGATATCCATCAGTTGCAGTCTCACCTTCGCCAAAATCATTTTGCTCATCAACATCTTTTAGACTTAGTTTGAACAAAATATCGTCCTGATCATAGATAAGAGAGTATATATTTCTTGCTGGATTTATTCTTGGAACGTTATGTCCATCGGAGAATTCAGCATTTACAACATCTCTACCAAATGAAAGAGTTAAATCACCGTTAGCCATTTCAATTGTTCTTCCAATTTCAATTTCATATCCATCAAATTCCGCATCTTCTTGAACATAATTTGCATGAATTAAATTACCATGACCATGATCATCATGACCATCTTCATGATCATCTTCATCCTCATGATGCTCATCTTCATCGTCATGATGTTCATCTTCATGATCATCATGATCTTCGTCTTCATCTACTAAAGCAATATAGTTGTCTACATCAGTAACATAAAAGCTTGCATAACCATAAAAATCACCATTATCAAAGTTGAAAGTAATATCAAAGTTATTTGAAGTTTCTGCACTGAGTGTTGGATCACCAACCTCGAATCTACCAGTAGCCATATGAGGACCATTCATAAATAATTCTATGACTGATGGAAGTCTTTCAACACTTGCAAAGCCAACATTCACATCAAGAGTATCACTCAGATCTCTGCCTAGACTAAAAGCAAGGCTATTAGTGCTATCATCAATTGTATAGTTATCAACGTCTCCGTGATCTTCATCAGTTACACTTCCTGATCTATCTATTTGATCAATTCTCATTCCTAGGTCAATATTGAATAAGTCAAAATCCTTACTTAAATAGTAACCCATAGTGAATTCTTCATTATTTGCAGGATTCATAAATGCTTCTTCTCCAACAATTGAGTTATCTTCATCAACAAAATTAAAAACAATTTTTTGAGTTGCATAATCATTAGAAATATCAAAAATTGCTCCATATTCTGTCGCTTCATTCGCAAAGACAGTTGGTGCATGATCTTCATGTTCCTCTTCGTCTTCATCATGTCCTTCTTCTTCATGCTCATCATGTTCTTCCTCTTCATGAGCCTCAATTAGAGTGTAATCAGAATCACGATAGTTGAAGTCGATTTTATTTATTAAACTTCCGTTAACGTTGTAAGAACCTTTTATAGTAAATGTTTCAGAGTCAGTAGTTGAAAAAATTCTTTCCTCTCCATGCTCATCATGTCCTTCCTCGTCCCCATGGTCATCTTCATGTTCATCTCCATGGAAAGGAATACCATAGACACTTTCAAGATTATCTATTCCAAATCCTATGTAACCCCAATCTCCTACTTTTGAAATACCAAATTTAGTAGCCTCGACCGCAAAGTCTGAGTTATTTACGTATCCTAAATCTTCCTCATGATGTTCATCTTCATGCTCATCTTCGTCATGATCGTCCTCATCATGATGCTCTTCTTCTTCATGCATTACAGCACCACTAGGAATATCATAGTTTCCAAAATTTACATCTTTATAACCAAAGCTAAAATTCAAACCAGCAATATTCTCTTTGTAGCTAAACGACTGAGCATCACCATCATTTACAGATTGCGTTTCTAAACCAAGATTTGCTTTAGGAGCCTCAAAATTAACTGTTGATATAGTGTAATCAACAACATTAATTATTCCGCCAATTGTTCCATTAGCATAAAGTAAAGAAGATGGACCTTTCACAATTTCAATTTGACTTATATCATTCAAATCAACATCATTTAAATGATCAACACCAAGGCCTGACACATCACGGTTAACCATACCATTTTTAAGAAGCTTAACTCTTGGGCCTGACATCCCTCTGATAATTGGTTGTCCAACAGCAGCACCATAGTCAGCAATAGAAACACCCAAGTAACTATCAATAGCATCACCCAAACTAGTTGTAGCATCATCAACAATATTTTCACCATCAATTACATACAATGGATTTGTAATTTCTGATGTATCAACTAGAGCTGATGTAATAACAACAACTTCTTCAATATCTTGTGAAGAAACATTAATTGAATGAAATGCAATGATAACAACAATAGCATTTAAAAATTTTTTCATTTTTTCCTCCTTAGGGAAAGTTAATAATTAATAAAGAAAATTAACTTTTGTAAGGTGGTGCTCTTGATAGGTTTGATTGATTTTTTGAACTAAGAAATTTTTTGTAAAGACTTGTCTTCAGTAGATCATTCTTTAAATAAGTATTTTTTTTTGATATGTGAGATTGTAAATTTACATTCTCCTCACACGCTTGGCATTCAGCAACATGATCTTTTTCAAAGTTGTGATGATCTTGATGTTCATGATGATCAACAAAACTGTGTATAGAGAGACTTACTAAAAAAAGAAGTGAAAATATAAAATATTTTTTGTTTACAACCATTTGAAGAGTACTAGACCATTAATTTTAATATATTTCAAGTTATTTATTATAACGCCTCTAAAAATAGCTTCTCCCATTCTTCAAGATTGGGAACCCTAGGGGTAGTTATATTGCTAGGATCAGTCATAGCGTGTTCTATAAGCTCAGGAATCATGTCTTCTGTTACTCCCATTTCTGAAAGACTATTAGGCATTCCAATCTTTTCGTTTAATTCTTCAATTTCGTTGGCTAAATTAGTTGACTCATCTTTACCCATTGCATTAGCAATCCTAGAGTACTTATTTCCAACATGATTTTGGTTAAATCTTAAAACTGCCGGCAAGATCACTGCATTAAGAGTTCCATGATGAAGCCTGAGCTCTTGATTAGCTCCCAATGCATGACTCATCGAATGGACTGCTCCAAGCCCTTTCGAGAATGCCATAGCACCCTCTGTAGATGCCATCATCATGCTCCATCTTGCCTCCTTATCTTGCCCGTCTTTATAAGCTCTAATAAGACTTCCTTCTTTAATGATTTTTTCAATTCCATCTATACCAACAGCTTCAGCAGGAGGGTCATTAATTGGAGATAAAATGGCTTCTATACAATGAGTTAAAGCATCCATTCCAGCTCCAGCTGTAAGGACTGGTGGCAATCCTAATGTAAGTTCAGGATCACAAATTGCTGCATTTGGCATTAAATGTGGACTTGCAAAAATTAATTTTCTCCCATCATTCATTATGATTAAAGATCCAACAGATACCTCGCTTCCAGTCCCAGAGGTTGTTGGAATAGCTATCATGGGCATTGTCTCATTAATTTTTCCATATCCACCTTCATTCACTGCATAATCTAGAAGCTTACCGTCATGATTAGCCATAAGCGCTACTGCTTTACCTAAATCCATACTCGACCCACCGCCAAATCCAATGACACCATCACAATCGTTTATTTTAAATAACTCTAAAGCCTCATTAACAGCTGTTTCTGTAGGATTAGCAGGAGTCCCATCATAGAAAGTTACAGAAAACTCATTTGAAACAAAATTTCTAATTTTATCAGTCATTCCTATTGAAGAAAGGCCAGGATCGGTACAAATAAGAGGATTTTTTACTCCAAGTGTTCTTAGAACTTCAGATATTTGTTTTATAGCACCGTTTTCAAAATATGGTCTATTAAAAAAATTTAACTGCATAATTTTTATATGTTTTTATTTTTTTCATTATAGATTATATTATTGGTGTAAGTATGGCCAAGCTAAAATATATAATTTCTTTTTGTCTTTTTTTGAACTTAAGTTTAATTAATATTATTGAATCAAAACCATTTCAATCAACTTACAAACCTCTGCCATCAGTAAATGTTCTTATCAAGAATGCAAATATCTATGATGGAGAGGGTAATGAATTTATTCAAACTGATCTCCTAATTCAAGATAGGAAAATTGTTGCAATTGGGAAAGACCTACCAGTTTCTCAAGACTTTGAAATTATTGATGCTACTGGGAAGTGGGTAACCCCTGGAATTATTGATATTCACTCTCACATGGGAGTTTATGCAGCCCCAAGAGTCTCGACTAGTTCTGATGGGAATGAATCAACCAGTCCAGTTACTGCAGATGTATGGGCTGAACATTCCATGTGGGTTCAAGACCCTCAATATGCTCTTGCATTAAGAGGTGGCGTGACTGCTTTTCATGTCCTACCAGGTTCTGCAAATTTAATTGGTGGAAGAGGCGTTACTGTAAAAAATCTTCAAAGAAATACTATTAATTCAATGAAATTTCCAGACGCACCTCATTCTTTAAAAATGGCTTGTGGTGAAAATCCAAAAAGAGTTTATGGCAATAGAAAACAAGCTCCGTCCACAAGGATGGGAAATGCAGCTGGATACAGAAAGTCATGGATAAAAGCCGAGAGTTATTTAAGAAAACAATCAGAATATGAAGAAAAATCAGATGAAGCAAAAGAGCTTGAATATGCTCCTGAAAGAGATTTAGAAATGGATACTCTAGCTGGAGTGCTTAAGGGAGAAATTTTAGTCCATAATCATTGTTACAGAGCAGATGAAATGGCAACAATGATAGACATTGCAAAGGAGTTTAATTATAAAATTACTGCATTTCATCATGGTGTAGAGGCATACAAAATTGCTGATTTGATGGCTGATAATGGAATTTGTGGAGCACTTTGGGCAGATTGGTGGGGCTTTAAGCATGAAGCATATGATATGGTGCAAGCCAATATTGCAATAGTAGATCAGGCACGAAATGGAACTGGCTGTGCAATAGTCCACTCAGATGATGCAATAGGCATTCAACATTTAAATCAAGAAGCATCTAAAGCTTTGTCTGCTGGAATAAGGGCAGGTTTTGATATTTCTAAAGCAAGAGCAATGAAATGGATTACAAGCAATCCCGCCAAAGCTGCGGGTATTTATGATCAAACAGGGTCTCTTGAAATTGGAAAAAATGCTGATGTGGTTATATGGTCAAAAAATCCATTTAGTGTTTATGCACTAGCTGAAAAAGTTTTTATTGATGGTGGGTTGGCGTTTGACAAAAAATCAAATTATTTCCCATCAAGTGATTTTGACGTTGGAATAATAAGTCCAAATAAAAATAGGATTGAAGAATAGAATGCTTAAAAATTTTTTGAAATTCTTTTTTTGTTTGTTTTTTATCACACACACATATTCACAAACTATTTTAATAAAAAATGGAACTATATATGATGGTGAAAATAATGATCCTTTTGTAGGTAATATTCTCATAGAAGACGAGTTCATAAGTAGGGTAAGTTCTAATTCCATACAAGGAGATTTTGTAATTGATGCAACGGGGATGATCATTACTCCAGGATTAATTGCAACAGATACTGATATTGGTATTGTCGAAATTGGTGCTCTAAGCGTTACCAGAGATGATTCATCAGAACTATATAAAATTGGATTTAGCATTTTTGATGCATTTAATCCAAATTCGACTTTGATACCTTGGAATAGATCTAATGGCATAACGTCAGCGATTACTCTTCCACAAAACACTTCAAGTCCTATAGGAGGGCTTGGATCTTTCTTTGTTTTGGATGGAAATCTTGAAATTTCTGGTAAAAAAGACATGGTAATGATTGGAGAGGTTGGTGGTGACTACAATGCTTCTAGATCGGAGACTTTTGCAATAATAGATGATTTATTAATTTTCGCTAAATCAATTGATCAAAAAGATCTAAACTCAAACAAAGACATAACAGAAATAATAGGTGAATCGTCTATTGCAGAATCAATGGGTCTTCATCCTAGAGATGTAAAAGCACTTTACGAACTAGTAAATGGAAACATTCCTATAATAATTAAAGCAAATAGAGCCTCTGATATTTTAAAACTTATTAAAATTAAAAATAACTATGGTCTTAATTTAGTAATCATTGGTGCGCAAGAAGCTCATTTGGTGAGTGATGCCATTTCCGAAAATCAAATTCCCCTAATAATAAATCCTATAAATAATATTCCAAATTCTTTTGACGAACTTGCTTCAAATATAGAAATGGCAAAACGTTTAGAGGAAGCTGGAGTAGAATTTACTTTTAATGTTTCAAGAAGTCATAACTTTCATTTGATTAGACAAGGAGCAGGAGTAGCTGTTGCAAATGGAATGTCTTACTCTGTAGCCATGAAGTCTATAACATCTAATCCAGCAAAATTTTTTGATATTGAAAAAAGAGGAATTTTAAAAGCAGGAAACTATGCTGACATAATTATTTGGGATGCTGACCCTCTGGAACCATCCTCAATGCCGGAAGTTGTATTTGTTAACGGTGAGAACATAGATTTAACAAATAGGTCTACAAGACTTCGCGATAGATATACAAAGGAACCAAGCAAACCTGCTACATATAGAAATTAGTTATCTTTATTTTTAACAACCCAGTAAAGCATTGCTATAAGAATAATATTACCAATAACATAAGTTGTTAGGTCCATTCAAATGTATGCAACAATTAAAGCAACAATTAGTGATGCATAAATTATTGTGTAAACATACATCCCAAACCTAAAGTCTTTTTTTAACGTTTCGTCTTTTAGCTTTTTATCTTTATCAGAATCCATAATTAATATTAGACAATATAAAAAAAATATACAAATGGAGCCACCTGTCAGATTCGAACTGACGACCTGATGATTACAAATCAACTGCTCTAGCCAACTGAGCTAAGGTGGCACGAACTGAATTTTACATCATTGTTTTAAAAAATTAACATTTTTGTTTCAAATTATGTATATAATTCAATCTTGTACAAATTTTTATTAAGAGAAAATTATGAAATATTTATTACTTACAACTTTACTCACATCTACATTAATTATTGCAGATGATCATACGGAACCAAACTATTCTAAATTCCAGGCTAACTATTTTTTCAGTTGCCCAAATGAACCAGCATGTGGCGCTGCTTTTGATGAGTTAATGAATAGTCCTGAAATAAAAGCTCAAAAATATGAAGCTGGACTCTCAAGAATCAGTATGCAAGGATATCCAAATATTACTCATTCAATAAATTTTTATTACAAAAGCGCTGAAAGATTTCAGAAAGCAGGAGAAGTCTTTTCAAGCTCACCTGCATTTGGTAAGTTTGGTCAAGATATGGCTGCTGCAGGTGCAGAGCCTTACTACAATAATCTTACAAGTTATTTAATAGCTGAAGGAGACGGAAGGGGTGCAAACTTTGGAGTTACCTTTGTTGATCAAGTCAGCAATCCTGCCTCTTATTTCCCAGCATTTAAAAAAATGGCTGCAGAAATGTTTGAAGAGTCGTTTGGTGGTGAAGCATATCTTTTAAGACAACAACATCTTGGTGGTGGAAACGTTACTCATTCTGTTTCAGTATATTTTAACTCTAGCTCAGAAGTGCTTGAATTTCTTTCTAACTATCAGAGCACACCTCAATTTAATGAATTTTTAAATGAAGCTGGTGACACTTTTAAATCAGTAAGATCATATATGGAACAGGTATTACTTCAGTACAATCCGGACTGATTTTTAAGTTGCGGTGCAACCAGTTCCACCAAGTCCGCAGTATCCATTAGGATTTTTAGCTAGATATTGTTGGTGATACTCTTCTGCTAAATAGTAATTTTTTAACATACTTATTTCTGTTGTGATGCTATTAAAATTATTTTCTGTAAGAATTTTTTGAAATGAATCCTTGCTATTATTTGAAACCTTAATATCGTTTTCATCACTACAGAAAATAACTGATCTATATTGAGTACCAATATCATTGCCTTGTCTCATACCTTGAGTCGGATCATGACATTCCCAAAAAATTTTAAGTAAGTTATCTAAGGTAATCTCTATAGGGTCATAAAGAATTCTTACTACCTCAACATGACCTGTATTCTCATAACATACTTGCCTATATGATGGATTTTCAATATCTCCACCTGAATAGCCTACAGAGGTCATAAAAACTCCAGCTTGATCCCAAAATTTTTTTTCAACACCCCAAAAACAACCAGCGCCAAAAATAATTTCCTTAAATCCCTCTGGACAGTTTGTTTCGATGTCTATGTTCTTTACATAATGAAGCATTTAATAAATACCCTCTATTTTTATTTCCCCACTACTATATGATTTTATTCCATTTCTGGTCACCACAATTGCATTTCCTTGAGAATCAATATCATGAAAAGTCCCAATTATATTATTTTCATTATTATTAATACTCACAGCATTTTTTCCAATATGAACACAACTTTTTTTCCAAGCATTAATCCAATCAAAATGCTCACCATTAATACAATTTATTATATCCTCAGTTATACGACTCACGATGAAATTTCTTTTTTCTTTTAAGTTAAATTCTGATAAATCTGCCCACCATGATTCTTTTATGTCTTGTTTTAAATTTATACCTATTCCAATTATTGTCTTTACCTTTTGATTGAAATGCTCTTTCTCAATCAATACCCCACCAATTTTTTTAAAATTAAAAATGATGTCATTTGGCCATTTAATTCCAATATTCTCACTTTTTATGTATCTTTTTATGTGTTTTATGCAAACTACACCAGAAATAATGCTTAAAGGCAGTAAACTGGTGTCTTTTTCAGTTGAAATAGACATATAAATGTTTCCAGATTGTGAGCTCAACCATTTTTTACCATGCCTACCTTTGCCACTTGTTTGAGTCTCAGAGACTATCAGATTGAAGTCTTTTTTTAATTTTGCTCTTTTAGACGCTTCATTTGTGGAATCAATATCGTCATAAATGCTTATTTCAATAGCTTTTTCTTTAATTTCACCCAGTAATTCTATCGTGTTATATTTGCTCAAAATAATATATTAGTTGACTTAAACTCATTCTAGAACAAAAATACGTACCTTTAAATGGAGAGGTGGGTGAGTGGTTAATACCAGCAGACTGTAAATCTGCCGCTTCGGCTACGTAGGTTCGAATCCTACCCTCTCCAC
>PBKO01000015.1 GCA_002721465.1 Gammaproteobacteria bacterium
GCTGGGAGAGCACCTGCTTTGCAAGCAGGGGGTCCGCGGTTCGATCCCGCGTAGCTCCACCATTTATTAATGAATTATTTTGTTTAAGTTTTAAACTTTTTATTTGAATTAGTAATTATTGACATCTTTTGCATTTTCCTTTTTCTTGACAATAAAATTTAGAAGAAGCGATAAAACTAAAGAAACCAGACCCCAAATAACTAAAGTAAATGACCAGCTATCAAGAATAATTGATAGATTACCATTTTCTTGAAGCTTGAGAATTAAGCCTGTAATTAGACCACTTATGCCCATTGGAAGAAAAACTATGAGAGTCCCATTGGATAGCTCAATTATAGCTAGTAGGAGCCCAATAATAAGCCAGACATTCCCTGAATATAATAGTTCTTCAATCATTTGTATTGTCTTCTTTATTAACTGTATCAAGAAATAGCTCAATTGTACCTAAAGCCTTAGTAATATCTGATGGTACAACTAAGGTTTTTGTTTGATTGGAAGAAGCTAGTTGAGATAAACCATCTACCTGCCTTTTCATAATTTCAAAATTTATTGCAGGTTGACCGTCATTATTTATAGCTTCAGCAACTAATCTAGTTTGTTCTGCATCAGCCTCTGCTTTAACCTTAACTGCATATGCATCAGCATCTGCAGCCACTTTTACAGCTTCAGCTTGTTTTTCAGCTTCATATAATTCAGCATCTGCTTTTAACTCAATACTTCTTTTGTCACCTTCTGATCTTGCGATTGTTGCTCTTCTTTCTCTTTCAGCATTAAGTTGTTGCCGTTGAGATTCCTTTGTTTTTTCATCAACTAATACATCTAAAATTTCTGTTCTTGTAACCTCAACACCCCAAACCTCTGCAGCTTTAGATAATCTTGTTGCAATTTCTTGGTTCATTGCCTCTCTGCTTGATTGAAGATCGTCTAATTGAAGCTTTCCTGCTGCTGATCTGATTACAGATATGGCTGTGTTTTCTAAAGCAAGATCAATATTTCTAATTCTATATACTGATTTAGATGCATCTAAAACTCTAAAAAAAACAGTAGAGACAAGCTCCACCTCAACATTATCTTCAGTAATTACTGACATCTTAAATGGAGGTAGTTGTCTTTCAAGGATATCAACTTTAAAAGCAACTCTATCAATAAAAGGAACTATTATAGACAGACCAGATTCTAATGTTTTTGTATATTTACCAAATCTTTCAACAACATAAACCTTTGATTGAGGAACAATTTTTATTCCTAAATAAATTACGTAAATAATTAAAACTACTAAAAAAACAGCTACATAGCTTCCAAAACTGATATCCATAAAAACTCCTGTATTTATTTATTTATTTTTTATTAAATTATAAAAATTTTTTTTTTAAAAAACACATTTATTGTATGCAGATTAATATATTATAAATAATACATATTTATTCGACACTTATAAATAACTTAATCTTAATATAAAGAAATGTGTTATTAAAATGCTTTTTTTTTGGTTATTTTAATAGTATATTTATGTTTTAATTTATCTATAAACTGCACATTTAAACTTTTAAGGAGAATCAGTAACTATGGTTGAACAAACCGAAGGAAAATGTCCCGTCATGCATGGGGCAATGACAACAAACAGCTCTTCTGGAACATCAACTAAAGATTGGTGGCCAAATCAGCTAAATCTCAATATATTGCATCAACATGATAGAAAATCTAATCCAATGGATAATGATTTTGACTACAGGGAAGAATTCAAAAAAATTGATTATGATGCGCTAAAACAAGATCTTTATGATCTTATGACTGATTCTCAGGAATGGTGGCCAGCAGATTACGGCCACTATGGTCCATTCTTTATCAGGATGACATGGCATGCTGCTGGAACATACAGAAACACTGATGGAAGAGGTGGCGGTGGAACTGGTGCTCAACGTTTTGCACCACTTAATAGCTGGCCTGATAATGGTAATCTAGATAAAGCTAGAAGGTTGCTCTGGCCAATCAAACAAAAATATGGAAAACAAATTAGCTGGGCTGATCTTTTAATTTTATCTGGAAATGCCGCAATTGAATCTATGGGTGGTACAACCTTTGGATACAGTGGAGGAAGACCAGATATCTGGGGACCTGAGGAAGATATTCATTGGGGTGTTGAGTCTGAATGGCTTGATAATAAAAGATATAAAGGTGAAAGAGAGTTAGATAATCCCTTAGCAGCAGTACAAATGGGATTAATTTATGTGAATCCACAAGGTCCAGATGGAAATCCTGATCCTTTAGCCAGTGCTCATGATATTAGGGAGACATTTGGAAGAATGGCAATGAACGATGAAGAAACAGTTGCCTTAGTTGCAGGTGGTCATACCTTCGGTAAGTCTCACGGTGCCGGCGCTGAAACAAATGTTCAAACTGAACCTGAAGGAGCACCTTTAGAAGAAATGGGATTTGGATGGTCTAGTACTTTTGGATCTGGTGTTGGTAGTGACACTATTACAAGTGGTATCGAAGGCGCGTGGACTGCTAATCCAACAAAATGGGACAACGGATACTTTGATTTATTGTTTGGCTATGAATGGGAGTTAACAAAAAGCCCAGCTGGTGCTCATATTTGGCATGCTATTGGGCAAACTGAAGAAGATATGGCTCCAGATGCTGAAGATGCATCAAAAAAAGTTCCAACTATGATGACAACTGCTGATATGGCAATGCGTGTTGATCCTAGTTATAACAAAATTTCAAAAAGGTTTCATGAAAATCCTGATGAATTTGCAGATGCTTTTGCAAGGGCTTGGTTTAAGCTACTTCATAGAGATATGGGACCTAAAACTAGATATATGGGTCCTGAAGTTCCTGATGAAGAGCTAATTTGGCAAGATCCTGTTCCTGAAGGAAATAGTAACTATGATATTGAGAATGTTAAAAAACTAATTTCAGACTCTGGATTATCTATACAAGAAATGGTTGAAACTGCATGGGCTAGTGCTTCTACCTATAGGGGTTCAGACATGAGAGGTGGTGCAAATGGTTCCAGAATTAGATTGGCTCCTCAAAAAGATTGGGAGGCAAACAATCCAAATCAACTATCAAAAATTCTTGAAATATATGGAAATATCTCAAAAGAAACAGGCGCTTCTGTTGCAGATATTATTATACTTGCTGGTAACTTAGGAATTGAAATGGCATCTGGTGTCGAAGTTCCATTTGTTCCTGGAAGAGGTGACGCATCACAAGAGCAAACTGATGTTGAATCCTTTGCTGTCCTGGAGCCAAAGTCAGATGCATTTAGAAATTTTCATGCTAGTGGTGTAAATACACCTCCTGAGGAAATTCTTCTTGATAAAGCTCAACTACTAGGACTTACTGCACCTGAAATGACAGTTCTTGTTGGTGGAATGAGATCATTAGGTATAAGCTCAAATGGATATGGTTTATTTAGTGAAGATAAGAATAATCTAAGCAATGATTATTTTAAAACTCTGCTTGATATGTCCGTCAAATGGAAACCAAATGGAACTGGAAATTCTTATGAAGCTTTTGACAGAGTCTCTGGAGAGAAAGTTAGAACAGCTTCAAGATCTGATCTTGTATTCGGTTCAAATTCTCAATTGAGAGCTGTAGTTGAAGTTTATGCAGAGGATGATTCAAATAGCAAATTCGTTAATGATTTTGTTTTTGCATGGAACAAAGTTATGAATGCGGATAGATTTGATATCCAGTAATTTATTTAACCTTTAGCAAGCCTGAAAATATTAGTGACTGGAATAACCTTATTCCAGTTACTGCTAATGTATTAGCAAGTAATTGAGCTAAAAGAAGCTTTGTAGAAAGTAGTTCAAAACTAAGAAGCTCAAAATAAAGAATAGAAAAAATTGAGATTACAGAAAAGTACAAAATTAATTGGTAAGCATTAGTATTTGATTGCATCAAGTATCCAGTAAGAGATGTTAGAGCAATAATAAATAATCCAAACGTAATAATTTCGCTATAAGCATGATTAGATATAAAAGTGATTACTGCTCCAGATACTAAGATCGTGAACAGCATTTGAAAAAAGCTAAATAGTTTGATATCAGTTGTTATCTCTGGATTAAACTTTTTATAGAACTCATTTGGATTCTTTTCTTCTATGCAATCCTCTGGTCTCCAATAAGTCTTAGAGAACCATACCTTAAATTTATCTTTCCAAGATTTAGTTTTTATTGTGTCTTTAATCATAATTGAAAAAACTTGAAAATTTGCCCATAGTGGATTCCAGCTATTTAATGGTGTTGCCGTTCCGTATACTGGTTTAATATCTGATCTTTGAGGGTTATAGGTTCCAAACATTCGGTCCCAAATTATAAAAACACCACCATAATTAGCATCAATATACTCTTTATTCTTTGCATGATGAATTCTGTGATTCATGGGTGTAATGAATATCTTTTCAAGAAAACCTAAATGACCAATATGTTCTGTATGAACCCAAAATTGATAAACTAAATTTACTCCTGCAACTGTAATAAATACCTCACCTGGAACCCCAAGTATTATCATTGGCATATAAAATATCCATTTCCAAAGCCAACCAGTGCTAGTTTGTCTTAGGGCGGTGGCTAAATTGTAGTCTTCACCGTGATGATGAACGCTATGAGTTGCCCATAAGATTTTAATTTCGTGATGCATTCTATGCATCCAATAATATGAAAGATCATATAAAAGGAACGCTATAATCCATGTAAATGGATTTTTTACAGAAAGTAACTCCATATTTAAGTACGAACTAATGTAGACAAAGATTACACTTTGTACTCCAAGATTTAACATTGTTGGGAATCGACTAATCATTCCAACAGTAATACTCGTGACTGTGTCGTTTAAGCGATAAGTATTTTTACCAACATATCTTCCATAAAAATACTCAATAATAATAAGTAAAAAAAACACTGGTATTGCAAGTGTTATTATCATTGATTTGTCTGTGACTACTTCCATATTATGAATATTATAGTTGTTTTTGTTGTAATGCTCTTAATGCACCTAGTACATTACCATATTCTCTATTTTCTTCAAATATTCCATTAATATTTGCTAATTTAAGCCTATCCTCAATTCCTTTTTTTATTGTTTCTATCTGAGATGTTCTGCCCATAAAATAAACTTCTTTCTGACCACATACAATGGCATTAAGATAAGCTATAGTCCCAATTACTTCACCAATCATATTTGATAGCGATGCCGCAATATCAGATGGATTATGATCTTTAGAAGATCTTCCTTTAAGAAAATTTGAGGCTGAAATCTCAGGATACAAAGAGCCTATTTCGTTTACAGCTTCGCCAATAAGAAGATCAAGGTTTTGTCTATTACCTTTTTGAGATAGCTCTTCAAGTTCTGAGACCTCTGTAGTATTTAAAATGTAATTTGATAAGCCTAAAAGAGTACCGCCACCTATTGAAATTCCGCCAAGATGGTTAAACTTATTATCATCATGAAAGATACATGCTGTTCCAGTTCCGGCACTAACTGCTACAAAAGGTTTGTTTTTTAAATCATATAATTCCAATGCACCATATCCAATAGCATCAACTTCATTCACTTTAATAATTGGAATATTTTTGATTGAATTTGAGAGATCACTTGATTTACCACCAGTAACTGCAATTTTTTCTAAATTTGTTGTATCTACATCAATGTAGTGAAGTATTTTGTCAAGAATTTCATCATTAATTTGCTCTGATGGCATTGAAAAAAATTCTTTATCTCCGTTATCAGAAATTACAATATCTGTATTTGATGTTCCAAAATCAATTCCAATTATCATATTTGTCTAATTTATTCAGATGCACCTTCAGGCCATGCCATTGGAATTTGTTGTTGAGGATTAAATACATTAATACCATCAACTGGATACGCATTTGCAGCAGAATCAATTTCTCTTTGATTTAAAAATTCACTTGGAACAAGTTTAAAAACATCAAGACCTCTTGTTATTTCAGTTCCATAAATAAATCCTTTATAAAAATAAGTTGACCAGTAACCACCAGTTATTAGTAAATCTTCTAAAATTGGACCCCTATCAAAATATGCTATTTCAATTGGATTGCTTGAATCAGTAAAATCCATTATTGACATTCCACCTTGGTACCAGGCTTGAACAAAAATATCTCTATTTGGAATAGGGACTATTGAGCCATTATGCGCTACACAATTTTCAGTTTCTAACTGAGGAGCAGGCATTTTATAGTGACTTCTAAATTCTAACTTGTTATCAACAATATCGTATATAGCATCTGCACCCCAATCTAAAGGATCCCATGCTCTACATCTAGCACGACCACCACCACCCCATTCATCTGTAAATATTACTTTTGTTCCGTCATTATTAAACGTTGCGGAGTGCCAGTATGCAAAACCTACATCAGTCACAACGTCAAGCCTTGTAGGATTGTAGGGATCAGTGATATCAAATAAGATTCCATTACCTGAACAAGCACCTGCAGCGATATTGGCTGAAGGAAAAACTGTAATATCATGACATTGATCTGTTGGGTTAGTATCTTGAGTCTCATCACCATGATCACCACCTCGCCACAAACCAGCAACATTACCAGTTTCAATATCAGTAAAGACAGCTGGACTTTTTACAATCTTAGAGCTTGATGGATCATTAATTGGTATCTCAATAATATCAATTGTAAAGTAAGAAGAACCACCTCCAGTCCATCCCAAGCATGATGATAATTCTTCATTATCTCTTACACGACCTGTTCCAGAATTATAAATAATAATTTTATTTTCAGATGTTGAACTAGACACAACAGAATGGGTATGTGATCCCCTGCAGGTTTGTACAGCACCAACCTGTCTAGGTTTTGACAAATTTGAAATATCAAAAATTCTAATGCCTCTAAATCTTTCAGGACTAGCATCACTTCCTATACCTTCTAGACCGCAGTCAATTCTGCTTCTGTTTTCTTCAACAGACATAATGAGAAGGTTTCCAACAATTGAGACATCTCCTTGTCCCCCTGGACAAACGACTGATGAGATAAGTTCAGGAATGCCATCTGATTTAAGATTATAGATATTAAAACCGTGATAACTCCCGGCTACCATGACATCATCTTTAAATGCCATATCAGTATTTGCAAAACTTAACATAGGCCTTCTTAAAGAACGGGACATTTCTTCAGTTGTTTTATCAGAATTATCCTCTGTCAAATCTTCAGAGCCTTTGGCAGATGGGTTCTTGGGATCAAAAAACCCAGATGGTTTTTTTAATGAAGCAATTAACTCAAGGTTTAGTATGGCCTCATCAGCAATATATAAACCGGGTGAAAGTCCTGATCTTGGATCATCAGATATATTGACTGCTATAGTATTCATTCTCTCTATCTCAATACCTTGATCATTAACTAAATCTGATACGAACTCATTTAAAATTGGGTCATAGGTTGACCCAGGATATTTCTTTAATTCCTTGACCATTTCCAATGCTCCATCATGGTGTGCAATCATTAATTGTAAAAACAATCTATCAAAGTCTGAGCTATCTGACATTTCAAGTTTATCAACTTGCATTTTTGATGCCATTCCAACCATTTTTAAGTGCATATGATCCATATGATTATGGCTATTTATTTTAGTTTCGTATTCATCTCTTTCTTTGAGCCAACTACCCATAAAATTGATTTCATCTTCTTGGGAAACCTCTATTCTTTTTGCCAATTCTAGAATTACTTTATTATTAGTTCTATTTTCAGCCATATTTGACATAACAATGGCCTGTTGATGATGAATTATCATACCCTGAAGAAAATTTACATCTGCTTTAATATAAGAAGTGTTTGCAATATTGGTGGCATCTTCTTCATTAAGGCTTTTTGAAGGCTCACCTGGGGCACCGGGTTGGATTATTGGTGCGTCTGAACTATCCTCATTTGAATAGAGCATATTATTTGAAAGAGCTAAAACTAGGAAAATAAATGAAATCTTTTTATACATAGGCGTTAGATAATTATTTATCATCATTATCTTCAACTACTTCTTCTGATTCACCTTCAATAATATTGTCAGAGTTCTTATCTCCAAATCTGTTTATTCTATTGTTTCTATTAAGTTGCTTACTTGATGCTTTTACCTTTGCAAGTTTAAAAAACGCGTATAAAGATAGCACCGCTAAGAGTCCAAATACTATAGAGTTCATTATCTTACCTGCTTCTAATTTTGGCCAATAATCTTAATATTTCTAAATACAGCCATATTAAAGTAACCATCAAACTGAAAGCACCATACCATTCCATGTACTTAGGCATACCTTTTTCAGCACCTTCTTCAATAAAATCAAAATCTAATACAAGGGTAAAGGAAGCTACTGCGATTATCGCAAATGAAAAACCAATGCTCATTAGAGAATTTGAAGTTAAAAAACTAAGAGTTGATCCAAAAAAACTCATCACAAAGTTAATTAGATATAAAATCATTATTCCGCCAATCGCAGCTCCAAGCATTAACCTAAAATTTTCAGTTGGAAGTATCAAACCACTTTTGTAGCAAACTAATAATGAGGCAAGAATACCAAATGTAAGTCCTATTGCCTGAATAGCAATTCCATCAAACTGAGATTCGAACATAAGAGTAATTCCACCAAGAAAAATACCTTGAACTAAAGCATATAAAGGAGCAGTTGAACCTGCCTTTGAAGGACTTCTAAAAATTGTTACTAGGGCAAGAATCAAACCAATTATTGCTGATGGTATTGCTAGTACAGGTATATTCCAGCCCACAAAAGCCCCAGCAAAACAAAGACCAAGCAAAATTCCAGTTTTATTTACCGCACCATCAAGCGTCATTCTTTCACTAATTGGTATGCTATCAAAAGAAGATGTAAAATTTTTGGTAAATGCTGGATTTGCAGATCTTCCGAACCTATTTATTGCTGCATGTTTTGACATATTTTTTACTCCATAGTTTATGTAGCTTTAATTGAGTAACTATTTAAAGCTAAAGAAAGTTTATTTTTAGATTGCTTCTGGAATTTGTCCAAACTTTTCAAGTGGCTTTCTCATTTCAGCCCAATCACATTCAAAGTCATCTGGAGCGTGTTCGTATTCCAGTAATCCTAGTGCTTCAAATTTAGGTCTTACCTCATCGGTTAGCAGTCCGATTCTTGATAAATTTGGTATGACTCTTGAGAAAAGGAAGTTCCTAAACATATCAAATGTTTTAGTATTTAATTGAAACTCTCGAGCTTCTTCCTCAGACATCTTCAAAAATCTTTGTTCTGCTTTGGTATTTATTAGTCTTTCTCGAGAAATTACACATGCTTCATATGCAAACTGAGCTCTTTCATTAATCTCTTCGGGAGTCAAAGTCTGGATAAAATCTTCTAGGTAGTTAATACCAAAGGTTACATGTCTTGCCTCATCTCTTACAACATAATGAAGCAACTGTTTCAATAACGGATCTTTAGTGATCGATTTCAGCATTTGAAACGCCGCAAGAGCTAATCCTTCAATGATTATCTGCATGCCAATGAACTTTAGATCCCATCGTTCGTCAGTGAGTATTTTGTCTAACAAAAGTTTTAATGATGGATTAATGGGGTAATGTATACCAATTTTGTCCTGTAAATATTTATTAAAAACCTCAACATGCCTAGCTTCATCAAATGTTTGTGATGCTGCATATAATTTAGCGTTATAAGTTGGTGCACAGCTAGCTAGTTGAGAAGCAACTAGTAATGCACCTTGCTCACCATGAAGAAATTGGCTCATCAATTCAGCAGTAGAATGTCTATCGAAAAGTATTTTTTCCTCTTCTGAAAGTTTTTGATAGGCTTCAAGAGTTTCATGAGGTAATTCCTCATCAGGTTCGATTAATCTTTCATCAGAAGGATGGGTATAATCCCAGTTTAGGTCTATAGAACCATTCCAATTAAGTTCTTTACCTAATTCGTAAAGTTTTTTAATTCTATTATCTGCAACTGTGTAATCCCAGTTATATGATCCTGTAAGAGGTGTTTTAAAAATTTCAACAACATCCTCAACATTATTTTGTGTAAGATTTAGATCTTCATCAAAATATATTAAATCCTCTGGGGGTCCATTCTGTTTACGAATCTTCATAATTTTAATACTCTTTATATTTTTTAATATTTGATAGACTAATTTTATAATATTTGTTAGTCATTGAAAAGTTTTGTTAACTCACTTAGCAAAACTTCACCAAGCTCATCAGCTCTGTTTATAGTAAGAGCATTTTTATAATATTTAGTAACATCGTGTCCTATCCCGATTGCTTGAAGCTCAACATTCTTATCACTTTCTATTTTTGAAATCATATCTTTTAAATGATTGTCAAGAAAGTCCTCTCTATTTGCTGATAAAGTACTATCATCAACTGGCGCTCCGTCTGAAATTACAATTAGAATTTTTCTTTCTTCTGGTCTTTTTATTAATCTTTCATGTGACCATGCGAGTGCTTCACCATCAACATTTTCTTTTAGCAGACCTTCTCTTAACATCGCTCCAAAATATCTTCTGGCTCTTCTCCAACTATTATCTGCGCTTTTATAAATAATATGCCTTATATCATTTAATCTTCCTGGATTAGAACTATTACCTTTTATGATCCACAATTTTTTTGAGTCCCCACCTTTCCAATGTTTTGTTGTAAATCCAAGTATTTCAGTTTTTACTTGGCATCTCTCAAGAGTACTTCCAATAATATCTGTACATATTGCAGCAAGACTTATAGACCTTCCCCTCATAGAACCAGAATTATCAATAAGAAGGGTAACCACAGTATCTTTAAATTTATTTTCAGTTTCTTGTTTGAAACTAAGAGGAAAGCCTGGATTAGCAATAACCCTATGCAAACGAGCATTATCAAGCAATCCCTCCTCAAGATTGAAATTCCAGCTTGTGTTTTGTTTTGCAAGTAAGAGTCTTTGAAGTCTGTTAGCCAACTTTCCAATTGTTGACAGATGTGGTTTTATTAAATTATCAAGTTGATTTCTTAATCTTATTGACTCATCAGCAGTCACAAGATCTTTAGCCTCAATAATCTCATCAAATTGTGACGTATATATTGAATAATCAAGTTTGATTGAATTTTTGTATTGGTTGTCTGGATAGACAAGTGATTCAAGCTCCTCTTGAATTGCACTATCATCAACTTCCTTAAGCTCAGCATCAATATCTTCAATTTCTGCATTAATATCTTTTAAACTAAAATCTTCATTTTGTTCAGTTAAACCATCTGAGTCATCACTTTCACTTTCAAAATCATCTGTTGTACCTGGTGGTTCTATAAAATCATCATCTTCATCCTTGTTATCAGAATTCTTGAGAAGATTTATTTGTTTTAAAAAAATAACAGACAATTTTTCAAACTCATCTTGATTATTAATATTATTTCTTATCTTATTAATTAAAGGATTGAATGAAGAATTAATATTATATTTTTTTAAAAATTTAACTAATATATCTTCAGATTTCTTTCCAATAGGAAAATCAAAAATACTTTTTAACCATAAATTAGCACCATGAGAAAAAAAATTCATTGATTTCTCATCAACAAGGCCAATGCTTTTTGATTCTATATACTCACTTAAATTATTTTTTGAACCTAAATACATTTCTGAGCCTAAGATCTCAGTTCTTGATATTTCAAGCTCATTAAAAATCATTCTTGCTGGCAATGTAAGAGGGAACTCTTTAGTTTGTTTGTGAAAGAGATACCAAAAGGCCTGAAAATCAGATTCACCTCTCCATTTGCTTTTTTCTACGCTAGATCTTGGAGCAGAGGGTATAACAATACTTTTCTGTAATGGTGGTCTTTGAGAAAGACCAGTGCTTGAAGAGAGCTTTTTATCATTTGCAATAGCTTTTACTGTAGATACTGCAGCTTCGTGAAGCTTATCTCTGTTTTTTATCCATGCCATTTATTATTTATTACTATTCGAATTCTATTTCGAGGTCAAAACATCTTTGGAAATATTCTGAAATGATGGACTTTTCAATATCATCACATTTATTTAGAAATGTAAGCTTAAATGAATCGACTAAATCTTTGAAAATCTTAAAATTTTGAGCCCATGATATTACTGTTCTGGGAGACATTAATGTAGAAATATCGCCATTAGCAAAACCTGCTCTTGTTAAATTGGCCAACTTAACCATATTTTTTATCATCTCTTGGTTTTTAGCTCCTTTTAGATTGCCAAGTTTAGAAATGATAACCTTGTATTCTTGACTTGGATCTAAATAATTTAGAGTTGCTAAAATATGCCATCTATCCATTTGCCCCTGATTAATTTGTTGAGTTCCGTGATAAAGACCTGTCATGTCACCAAGTCCAACAGTATTTGTTGTAGCAAATAATCTAAAGGAATTATGCGGATTTAAGACTTGATTTTGATCCAATAGAGTTAACTTTCCTTCAACCTCTAAAATTCTTTGAATTACAAACATAACATTGGGTCTACCAGCATCATATTCATCAAATACTAACGCAACAGGATTTTGTATTGACCATGGAAGAAGACCTTCTTGAAATTCAGTGACCTGCTTACCATCATTGAGCTTGATAGCATCTTTCCCCAATAAATCAATTCGACTTATGTGACTATCTAAATTTATTCTCACACAAGGCCAGTTTAAGCGGGCTGCAATTTGTTCAATATGAGTTGATTTGCCAGTACCATGAAAGCCTTGAACCATTACTCTTCTATTATGCTCAAATCCTGCAAGAATAGATAAAGTAGTTTTTTTATCAAATACATAACTAGCGTCAATTTCAGGCACCCAATCTGTCTTATTTTTGAAACCTCTAACAGATAATTTAGAATTAATTCCAAATGTTTTAGAAACATCAAACTTATGATCTGGCTTATTGGGCAATTCAATTTTATTTATTGTAGACATAGTGTAAAAGTTTATATTTGAGCTGCATATCCTACCTTTTGAGGAGATAAAGTTCTAGTTTTTTATTAAACATTGTAAGATGTATTTCTTAAAGATAAATTTAAATTATGTCGCAACGATTAAAAAATAAAGTTGCTCTTATAACTGGAGCTGCACAAGGGCTAGGAAAGGAAATGGCATCCTCAATGATTAAAGAGGGGGCTGAAGTAATTCTTTCTGATGTTAATGAGACTTTGCTCGAAAAAACAGCAAAAGAGTTTTCTTCATCTTTTTTTAAGCTTGATGTAACTAGTAAAGAAGAATGGGAGTCAATAATAAAAAAAATTGGTAAAGACTTTGGCTCATTAAATATTTTAGTAAATAATGCTGGAATTGGAGGAGGAGATAACGTTGAGTCAACAGATATTGAAATGTGGCATAAAGTTCATGACGTCAATCTAAATTCTGTTTTTCTAGGATGCAAATATGCTTTACCTTTAATGAGAGAATCTGGCGATGGCTCAATTATAAATATTTCATCAATGTCTGGAATAGTTGCTTCTCATAACTTAGCAGCTTATAACTCTTCAAAAGCAGCTGTTAGGCATCTATCTAAGTCAGTAGCTCTTCACTGTGCAAAGACAACTAATTTAGTCAGATGTAACTCAATACATCCAGTTTTTGCAAGAACAGATATGGTTCAAACATTAATTGATTCTGCACCAGATCGAAATATAGAGGAGAAACTTGTAAAACAAATTCCATTGAGAAAGCTGGCAGAACCAATTGATATTGCAAATGCAGCAGTTTTTTTAGCATCAGATGAGTCGTCATTCATTACTGGAACTGAATTATTAATAGATGGTGGATTAAGCGCAACATAGATAATGAATCAAATTTCCATTCTTAAAAAGGTCTTAGATCTTTTCAATTTAAAAACCATAAATAAAGATATGTTTTCTTGGACTGGAGAAAATGTTGGTTTTAGAAGAATTTTTGGCGGTCAAGTTATGGCTCAATCGCTTATTGCTGCATATAAAACAATCGATGTTGAGCATTATGCTCATTCTTTTCATTCGTACTTTTTAAGACCAGGTGATATGAAAAAACCTATAACTTTTTATGTTGATAGGATTAGGGATGGAAAAAGTTTTTCAACTAGAACTGTTAAAGCGATGCAAGATGATGAGGCAATTTTTAATTGTTCAATATCTTTTCAAAAAAAGGAAAAAGGTCTTGAACATCAAATATCGATGCCTAAAGTTCCTGAGCCTGAGTCATTACAAAATGAACAAGAACATAGAGAAGCTGCATTGGCTGAGCTTAATATGAAGAAAGAAGATATGCCAATGTTTGCAAGACAACAAGAAATTGAAATGAGGCCAGTTGAAAAACCAAATTATATCAATCCTAAAAGAATGCCACCCTATAAAAATACCTGGATCAAATCAGAAGGACAAATACCAAACGATCAATTTATACAACAAGCATTCTTGTTGTATATTTCAGATATGGGGTTGCTGGCAGCCGCCAATAATTCTGTTGGTGTTAATTTTTTAACAAAAAACCTTCAAAATGCCAGTTTAGATCATGCTATGTGGTTTCATCGTGAGTTAGACTTAAATGGGTGGTTTCTATATTCCATTGAAAGCCCAATAACTAGAAACGCACGAGGTTTTGCAAGTGGTTCAATATTTTCTAGAGACGGAAAATTAATAGCATCTTGCACACAAGAGGGCCTTATAAGACTTTGGGATGACTAAAATTCCCTCACTATATCTGTTAGATATTTCACATTATCTGGATTTATATCTGGTGTAATCCCATGACCAAGATTAAATATATATCCTGGATAATCTTTGTACTTAGATAGTATTTTATATGTTTCATCTTTTATGATATTTCTAGACTCAAGCAAAATCTTTGGATTTAGATTTCCCTGAATTGCAACTCTTCCATATGTTAACTCTTTTTCAAAATTCACCATGGTTGAGTAAAGACTTAAACAATCAGCTTCAGTCTCTATTAAAGCTATTGAGGAACACTTCGGATCTCTTGAAAATAATATTATTGGAATATTTTTTGTAATTGAATCTTGTTTTAGATATTGAATTAAATTTTTTATATATTTATGCGATACTGATTCAATCTCTTTTTCATTCAATAGATTTGCCCATGAATCAAATATTTGAATAACATCAGCACCTGATTGCACTTGTTTCCTTAGATATATAAAGCAGGCATCAGTTAACATGGTCAAAAGTGTTTCTATTGCATGTGGCTGTTCTTTTAAAAAACCAATTGTTTTATTAAATTTTTTTGATGACTGACCTTCAATTGAGTAAGCTGCTAAAGTCCAAGGACTTCCAGTAAAACCAATAAGAGGAATATCTTCATGAATTGCATTCTTTATATTAGAAACAGCTTCAAAAACATAAGAAACATTTTCAGGATCAAAGATGGGGAGATTGAATATGTCATTAGCTGTGTTAATTGGTTTATTAAAGATAGGGCCTTTTCCTTCAACAAAGTTTACTTCCATGCCTAAAGCATCCGGCACCGTCAATATATCTGAAAATAAAATTGCAGCATCTAATTCATAGACACTTAATGGCTGGAGCGCAAGCTCACAGCAAACTTCAGGATTCTTACACATGTCCATAAAGTTGCTAAATTTCTTTCTTACAGCTCTATATTCAGGCATATACCTTCCTGCTTGCCTCATATACCAAATAGGAGCAGTAGGTAATATTTCTCTATTAAGAGCTTTTAAAAAAATTGATTTGGAAGGACTCACGAAACAAATTTAATTATACTTTTAGCAGCTTCTCTTCCTTCCCAGATTGCAGTAACGACCAAATCAGAACCTCTAACCATGTCTCCACCAGAGAATATTTTCTTGTTTGATGTTTGAAATTTAAATTCTTGTTCCTCTTCAGCAATAACTAAGCCATTTTTTTGAGTATTAATATTAAAATTCTCAAACCATGGCGCAGGACTCGCCCTGAAACCAAATGCAATAATCACTACATCAGCGTCATAGATTCTATCTGATCCCGGAATAGATATTGGAACTCTTCTTCCATTTTGATCAGGCTCGCCTAACTCAGTTTCAACTGTTTTAACACCTTCTACCTTTGTATTTCCAAGAATGTCGATAGGCTGAACATTGAAATTAAAAATTACACCTTCCTCTTTAGCATTTTTAACTTCACGCCTCGATCCTGGCATATTTTTTTCATCTCTTCTATACAAACATGTTACAGATTTTGCACCTTGTCTTATAGCTGTTCTATTACAATCCATAGCTGTATCTCCACCACCAAGGACGACAACTTTTTTATTTTTAAAATTAATATGCTCAGTTTTCCCATTACCAACATTAAGTAGTTTCTTTGTATTAGATATAAGATAGTCTATTGCTTTATATACACCAGGAAGCTTTTCGCCATTAAAACCACCTTCTAGTGATGTGTATGTACCCATTCCCAAGAAAACAGCATCATAATCGTTATACAATTCTTCAAATGAAATATCTTTTCCAATTTCCTTTCCAAGTTTAAATTTAACTCCCATCTCTTCAAGAATCTTTCTTCTTCTTCTAACAACTGATTTTTCAAGTTTAAACTCAGGAATGCCAAATGTAAGCAAACCTCCTATTTCTTCATTTTTATCGAAAACTATACTCTTTACACCTGATCTAGTTAAAACATCTGCACATGCAATTCCTGCAGGTCCAGCCCCAATAATTGCAACTTTTTTGTCAGTCCATTTTCTGTGAGATAAGTCAGGCTTCCAGCCCATTTCAAAAGCTTTTTCAGTGATATATTTTTCAATTGACCCAATTGTAACTGCTCCAAAACCATCATTAAGGGTGCAAGCGCCTTCACATAAACGATCTTGAGGACAAACTCTACCACAGACCTCAGGTAAGCTATTTGTCGAATGACAAAGCTCTGCAGCTTCTATAATGTTACCTTCGTTGACAAGTTTTAACCAATCAGGAATGTAATTGTGAACTGGACATTTCCATTCACAATAAGGATTTCCACAATCCAAACATCTGTGTGCTTGGTTACTTGCTTGTGTTTGATTATATTCACCATATATTTCTAGAAACTCAATTTTTCTAACTTCAGGTATTTTCTTCGTTGGATCATATCTACCTACATCTAAAAACTGAAAGTGATTATCTAATTTTTCATAATCTAGATACTCATTTCGATCTTGAGTAGTTTGATTGAGCGTCACCTCTTCAAATGATTCAACAGAACTTAATTCATCCTTCCATTCAAATAATTTCTTTCTTGCTTTTTCAAAATCAGAAATAGGGGCAAATGATTTAGTTTTATATTTTCCATTTAATCTTATCTTTCCATAAAAATAAGGAGATCTTGGTTGCGTAAAAAGCAATAAGCCTTTTTCAACTTTATATTGTTTATTTTTGTTGGCCATATATGTATGTAGTGTGTATGACATAGTATGACACTTTTTTGAAATTTTTCATAGATATATAAGCTAAACTATGATTTAATCACACATCATTATGACAAAACTATTTTCAAAAAAAGATTTCAAAGACAATTGTGGTTTTGGATTGATTGCAAATATTAAGGGTAATCCTTCTCACAATATTGTTAAAGACTCAATAAAAGCTCTAAAAAGTATGACTCATAGAGGTGCAATCGGTGCAGACGGTAAAACTGGTGATGGTTGTGGGCTATTACTAGATATAGATAAAGATTTTTTCAAAAAAACTCTCAAAGCAGAACAAAATATTGAATTAATTGAAAATTATGCAATAGGACAACTTTTTTTATCCTCAAAGATTGAAAAGATACTTCCGCAAATTAAAAAAATTTTTAATAAGCAAAAGTTAAAACTTATAGCTTACAGAAAAGTTCCAGTTAACAAAAAAATACTTGGTGAAATAGCATTAGACTGCCTTCCAAATATTTATCAATTATTTGTTCGATCAAATGAAAAGATTTTTTATGAAAATCAATTCGATACAAGTCTTTATCAATCTAGAAAATTTATCGAAGAAATATATCAAGACGATGAAGAGTTATATTTCTGTAGTTTTTCCTCTAAAACAATTGTTTATAAAGGCTTAATGCTGCCTAATGCTATTGATAAATTTTATCTTGACTTGGGGTCAAATGAGTTCAAGTCATCAATATGTGTTTTCCACCAAAGATTTTCAACAAACACAAGTCCAAAATGGCATCTAGCTCAACCCTTTAGATTGCTAGCTCATAATGGAGAAATAAATGCTATTAGAGGAAATAGAAATTGGGTTAAAGCAAGATCTTCAAAGTTTAAAACTCCGCTAATACCTATAGTTCAAACATTTAAACAACTTGTGAATGAGTCTGGATCTGACTCTTCATCATTGGATAATATGATAGAGCTTTTACTAAAAGGTGGTGTAAATTTATTTAGAGCGGTCAGAATGGTTATTCCACCTGCTTGGCAAAATGCTCAGATACTTGATCCAGATATAAGAAGTTTCCATGAATATAATTCCATGCATATGGAGCCTTGGGATGGTCCTGCAGGAATTGTCATGTCTGATGGTAAATGGGCTGTATGCCTCCTTGATAGAAATGGATTAAGGCCAGCAAGATTTCAAATTGATAATGATGATAATATAACCATTGCTTCAGAAACAGGTGTNAANCCTGTAGANAATGATAAGNTTATTTCAAAAGGTCGNATAGGTCCTGGTGGCATAATCGCAGTCAATACATTCACAGGNGAANTATTAAATCAAACNGAAATTGATAATGATCTTAAGACAAAATTNCCATACAGAGAATGGCTCAAAAAGAATACAGAATATATTGAGTCGACANTAGACACNTNTGAAGGTCCAGGANTNAAGAAAATGGATGCTGAAGANTTTGCTATTTCCTCAAAACAATTTCTATTATTCAAAGAAGANAGAACTTCNGTNATTAAACCTTTAGCGGTCGACTCTCAAGAGGGAACTGGTTCTATGGGTGATGATACAGCGCTAGCAGTCATGAGCAAAATACATAGACAAATTTATGACTACTTCAGGCAGCAATTTGCACAAGTAACAAATCCACCAATTGACTCTTTAAGAGAAGTTGGTGTTATGTCGTTAGAGACATGTTATGGACCNGANCTTAATGTATATGAAGAAACACCTGAACATGCAAAAAGACTAGTAACATCGACACCTGTTTTATCCCANAAAAAACTACAGTCAATTTTAAAAAATAAATATTTTTCATGTGAAGAGTTTAATTTAGAGTATTCATCTGATAAAAAACTNTTAAATGCTTTAAAGGATCTTCANAAGAANGTTGTTAAGAGCNTCAAAAATGGAAAAGTAATTATTCATCTTGTTGAAAAGTTACCANAAGAAGATAGTCTNTCAATTAATGCTCTTTTGGCGGTTGGCTGTATTCATCAAGAACTTGTAAAACTAGGCTTACGGTCCGANGCAAATATTGTTGTGACTTCTTCATCTGCTAGAGATACCCATCAAATAGCTTGCTTAATTGGTTTTGGAGCTACNGCNGTATANCCAACTCTAGCGTATCAAACAATTCTTGATCTCTCTNACAGAAATGAGTTACAAGGATCTCCACACAGTAATTGTGCTAGATATAGAAAAGGTATAAANAAAGGTCTTTTNAAAATAATATCCAAGATGGGTATTTCAACAATTTCTAGTTANAGAGGCTCTCAGTTATTCGAAGTTGTTGGACTTAATAAGGANATTGTGGATTTATGTTTTACCAACACTGTAAGCAGGATAAAAGGAAAAGGATTTANAGAATTAGACTTTGANCAAAGAAGCTTATCAGAATATNCAAGATCAAATCTTGCAGATATGAGTGTTGGCGGACTGCTAAAATATATTCATGGTGGCGAATATCATGCATATAACCCTGANATNGTAAAAAAATTACAAGATGCTGTTGCTCATACTTCATATGATACATATCAAGAATATNCAAATTTGGTAGANAATNGACCTCCNGCAATGCTNAGAGATTTATTAGAAGTAANTAAGAACAAATCTGTNAACATCAATAATNTTGAGAANCAAAAAAANATACTAAAAAGATTTGANTCTGCNGGAATGAGTTTGGGAGCATTATCACCAAAAGCNCATGAAACANTAGCAGAGGCNATGAACAGCTTAGGAGCAAGATCAAACTCAGGCGAAGGGGGAGAAGCTATTGAAAGATACGGAAACGCAAANATGTCTAAAATCAANCAGGTTGCTTCTGGTCGCTTTGGTGTAACTCCNCATTACTTAAGAAATGCAGAAGTTCTGCAAATAAAAATAGCTCAAGGAGCTAAACCGGGTGAGGGAGGACAGCTACCTGGTGGTAAAGTAAATAANCTTATTGCAAAATTACGATATTCAACACCNGGAGTTACATTAATATCTCCACCTCCTCATCATGATATTTACTCAATTGAAGATTTAGCTCAATTAATTTTTGATCTNAAGCAGGTTAATCCAAAGGCTCTTGTTTCNGTAAAACTTGTTTCTGAGCCAGGTGTTGGAACCATAGCATGCGGTGTTGCAAAAGCATATGCAGATCTTATAACTATATCNGGTCATGATGGAGGAACTGGTGCTAGTCCTCTTACGTCAATAAGATACGCNGGATCGCCTTGGGAGCTNGGTCTAGCTGAGACNCAACAAAGTCTNAGAGATAGTGGGTTAAGGCATAAAATTAGACTTCAGGCTGATGGTGGCTTAAAGACAGGTTTAGATGTAATTAAAGCAGCAATCTTAGGTGCAGAATCATTTGGATTTGGAACAGGGCCAATGATTGCTATGGGATGCAAGTATCTAAGAATTTGCCATTTAAATAATTGCGCAACAGGTGTTGCAACCCAAAGAGAAGATCTTATAAANCATCATTTTGTTGGTGAAAAAGATAGAGTNCGAAATTATTTTAAATTCATTGCTGANGATGTTAGATATCATTTATCTCAAATGGGAGTAACTAANNTGGAAGATATNATTGGCCAAACTCAATACTTAAAAGTAATTGATGACATTGATGATAGACATAAATCAATTGACCTNTCAGGATTACTATACAAAGATAAAAAAATTAAAGAATCTTTCTTCTGCACTGTTAANAAAAATGATCCATGGGATAAAGCAGTTCTNTCTAAAAAAATATTTAAAAAAACAAAAGAAGCAATAAATAATTCTGANTCANTAAGTATNGATTTTAAAATTGAAAATACCGATAGATCNGTTGGTGGNAATGTGTCTGGNTATATTGCTGAGAAATANGGTGAAANTGGCCTNACAAATCCTNTTGAATTANATTTTNCAGGCTCAGCTGGTCAAAGTTTTGGATGTTGGAATGCTAANGGTTTGAATTTAATTTTGGATGGTGATGCNAACGATTANGTTGGTAAAGGAATGAATGGAGGCAAAATAGTTATTAAGAATAAATNCAACTATGCCTCTCANAAAAANAATACTGTNTTGGCTGGAAATACATGTTTGTATGGAGCTACNGGAGGAGAGGTNTATATATCTGGAANAGTTGGTGAAAGATTTGGTGTAAGAAATTCNGGTGCAAGAGCTGTAATTGANGGTGCTGGAGATCATTGTTGTGAGTATATGACAGGAGGTCACATAACTGTTTTAGGTTCTGTTGGTCTAAATTTTGGTGCAGGTATGACAGGNGGTTTTTCATATGTTCTTGACGAAGAAAGAACTTTCTTTGATAAATGTAATAGAGGATTAGTTAATTTAGAGAGAATAACTACTGAAGATATGCAACCGCATAGAAAGCACTTGAAAGAGATTATTGAAAATCACTANAAGTACACAGGAAGTGCAAAAGCTAAAGATATTTCTGATGATTTTGAAAAATATGAACCNTACTTTTGGTTNGTNATGCCNGCNGCTTCAAATATTAGAGACTTATTAAAAGCGACAACTGCAAACGCTGCTTAATTNATTGCCTTTTGAATATTTTTATTCAAAAATTTATNAGTTTTAAAAGCTTTAAAATTCTTNTCAATTAAGATTAAGTTTAATTTTCCATCCGCTACTTTTTTGTCCGAAATGAAATATTTTTTTANATCAGAATATTTNTACTTTTGATAATTCGTGTCTAANTCCAGAGATTCNAATATCTCTANAACTTGAGTCATCTGAGANTGNTCTATATGCCCNTCANGCAATGAAACTTTNGNAGCAATAACCATACCNAGAGTAATNGCAGCACCGTGAGTTATATTTTTATAGTTACTATAACCTTCAATAGCATGACCAAANGTATGTCCAAAGTTGAGAATAGCCCTNANTCCTTGTTCCTTTTCATCTTTAGTTACAACTTGAGATTTAGTTTTTATAGACTCCTCTATAATNAANTTAAGAACTTTTTCATCTTTTGAAAGTATNTTNTTAGGATTGTCTCTTANTATTTTCCTTAATTTANTATTACCAATAAACGCATATTTANCTACTTCGCCAAGTCCAGATTTAAACTGATTCAAAGGNAGCGTATCTAAAAANGAAGTAGAAATTAGNACAAATTTAGGATTATAAAAAGATCCAATNAGATTTTTACCATGNACAGTGTTAATTGCTGTCTTCCCNCCAACTGAGGAATCNACCTGTGCCAGCAAAGTTGTNGGGATTTGTATATAGTCAATGCCTCGCAGATAAGTAGNAGCACAAAACCCNGTAACATCTCCAACAACGCCGCCACCAAGAGCAATCAAACAATCAGTTCTATCAAATTTTAAATCTATTANTTCATGAAGAATATTTTNATATGATGAGATTGACTTTGAACGCTCACCTTTTTTTAAAGTNTGAACAAAAACTTTTTTCTTTTTATCAATTAACCCGAGAATTTTTTTTAANTGAAGTTTAGGAATTCCGTCATCAGTTACTAATAATATCTTCCTATTTTTATTTAAATATTTATTAAGTTGAGTTTTTTGTATACTTTTACCAGTAACAAGTATTTCGTATTTTGATTTACCTTTGCCAGCATAAACACTTTTTATCATTTCTAACCTTTTATTAACTCAATTATCTCTGCAGCAACATCTTGGCTAGACTTGTCTCCAGTCATAACAATATGATCAGATACATCTTCATATAATTTCTGTCTACTGTCATGAAGTTCTTTGAGTATAGTTTCAGGATCTCCCTTTTTAAGGAGCGGTCTATCTTTATCTTTTGATGTTCTTTCAACCTGAACATTTATAGGTGTTTCAAGATAAAAAACGGTGCCTCTTGATGAAAGCAGATCTCTATTTTTTTCAGACAAAATAATACCACCACCGGTCGATAAAACTATTGAGTTTTTCTCTACCATTTCTTCTAGAATCATACTTTCTCTCTTTCTGAAGCCATTTTCACCTTCAAGATCAAAAATCCAATCAATTGATGCTCCTGTTCTGTTTTCTATTTCTGCATCTGTATCAAAAAAACTCAAAAATAACTCGTCAGAAATAATTTTTCCAACTGTAGATTTTCCTGACCCCATTGGCCCAACGATAAATATATTCATAAGTTATTTTTATAATTTTGGATTTTAACATTTAAAGAAAGAAAAGCACTTTTTAAATTAGAAATGATTTATTCTAATTAATTAAAGATTTAAAATTAGGTATGTATAAAGTAATTAAAATATCTTTCGCTATTGGCATTTTATTTTGCGCATCTCTAATTATGTCTATTTTAATAAGTTTCCTTTACTTTCGTCCAACACTTCCTGAAATTAATTTGGTTGATGAATCAGAACTTCAAATTCCATTAAAAGTTTTTTCAAAAGATGGTATTTTGATAGGTGAATTTGGTGAAATAAAAAGAAGACCAACTGAATTTAAAGACATTCCCCAAGAAATAAAAAATGCATTCTTAGCAGCAGAGGATGATAATTTTTTTAATCATCAGGGTATAAGCTATACAGGCTTAATAAGATCTTTTATAAGATGTATCAAACCCTCTGGATGTCAAGGTGGCGGTGGCACAATTACAATGCAGGTCGTAAGAGGCTATCTTTTAACTCCTGAGCAAACAATTGTAAGAAAAATAAAAGAAATATTTTTAGCTCTTCAGCTAGAAGGCATTCTTACAAAAGAAGAAATTTTCGAACTTTACGTAAATAAGATTTTTTTAGGAAATAGATCTTATGGTATCGAGGCTGCTGCAAATACATACTTCAATAAAAATCTAATTGATCTTTCTATATCTGAATCTGCAACTATTGCAGCTATGGCACAACTTCCATCACGAGTAAACCCAGTTAAGGATCCAAGAGGGACTTTGTTAAGAAGGAATTGGATTCTTTCAAGAATGTATTTACTAAAATCTATAAATAAAAATGATTATCTCGAGGCATTAAATGAGGAGGTAAAAATATCAAAAAATATTGATCTTTATGAAATTGACGCTTCTCATTTAGCAGAAGTTGTAAGACAAGAAGTTGTGTCAAGATATGGTTTAAGAGCATATAAAGAGGGTTGGTCAGTTTATACAACTATTGATTCAGAATCACAACAAGTTGCAAAAGATAGCTTAATGAAAAATTTATTTCTTTATAACAAAAGACATGGCTGGGTAGAACCTCAAAACTATTTTAACTTATTTACAAACTCACAAGTTTCTTTGTTGGCAGATTTAAACATAGATTTTCTTGATGCCGCCAAGCAAACTTATAACGAGTTTAATCAAGATAATATCTTAACAAGATTAACTGAAGTTTTTTTCAATTATCCATATTACTCTACTCATATTAAGACAATAGCTATTAAAGTTGATGAAGAAAAAGCATATTTTTTAGATGAGAATTTTGATGTTAAAAATATTTCTTGGACGAATGAATATAATTGGGCAAGAAAAAAAATATCAATTAATGAGGTTGGTCCAAGGCCTAGAAATTTTAAAGACATAATTAAAGTTGGTGATTTCGTATATCTAAAAACAAATAATGAATTCTTCTCTTTAGATCAAATTCCAAGTGCAGAAGCTTGTTTGATTTCAATAGATCCAACTACTGGCTCGGTAAAATCATATATTGGTGGAAAAAACTATAATAGTAGCAAGTTTGATAGAGTAAGATTATCTTACCCTCAGTCAGGTTCAAGTTTTAAGCCATTCATATACGCAAGTGGCCTAGCAAATGAATATAATTTATCTTCTTTAATTAATGATGCACCTGTTGTTTTTGAAGATGAAAATCTTGAGAGCATCTGGCGTCCAAAAAATTATACTGGTGAGTATTATGGTCCAATCTCCTTAAGAGATGCTCTAATTAAATCTATAAATATAGTTTCAATTAAATTATTACGTGAGTTAGGAATAGAAAATACTCATAATTATTTGGAAAAATTTGGATTCGAAAAATCAAGATTACCCAAGGACTTATCTTTGGCGCTTGGATCAGGTAACTTCTCTCCAGTTGAGATGGTAAGAGCTTTTTCAGTAATCGCAAACAATGGTAAAACAACTGATATTCATTATATAGACAGTATTAAAGACAGATTTGGAAAAAATATCTTTACCCATAAGGAGTATGAAGAACAAATTAACATAAAAAATATTATTGCATTTCCATGGCTTGATACAACAGAAATGAATGTTAAAAAGCCTTACAACCTTTTAAAGCAACAAAATATAAATGAAAAGGTAATTGATGAGAGAATTGCATATTTAATAAAAGATACTCTAAGAGGGTTTATGAAAAATGGTGTTGCTGGTAGAAAATCTGCTTATTTAAAAAGAGATGACATTGGGGGTAAAACTGGAACCACAAATGATTCTATTAGCACTTGGTTTTCAGGATTTCATGACGATCTAGTTACTACTGTTTGGGTTGGCAACGATGATTTTACTTCTTTAGGTGAAAATGAATATGGATCAACCATTGCAATGCCAATTTGGTTAGATTATATGAATTTTAAACTTAAGTCCTTACCAGTTAGTAAAAAGAAAATCCCAGAAAATATATCATTTGTAAGAGTTAATAAATCAACGGGTAGGATTGATGAAGATTCAAATGATAATATTTATTTTGAGTTATTCTTAGAAGAAAATATTAATTAGTTTTTAAAAATACAAATTGATGTAAGTTGCCATAAATTGTCAACATAAGTGGATGGTGAATCTTTAAATTTAGATCTAATATATCTTCCGATACTTCCTTCAAGAACAGTTACTATAACTTGAGCAGACAGTCCAGCTTGCGAAATTAATTTATCAGAATCTTCTTTTAAAATTTGTCTTATTACTAGCTCTAATCTCTCATAAAATTGATTTATATCTTCGCTTACATTTTGTTCACCTGATGAAAGAGCCTCTCTTGATAAAAGTCGGGCAAAGCCTTTATTTTTCTCGATAAATATTACAAAAAAAATGAATATATTTTTAATTTTCTCATTTGTTGAGATGTCACTTTTTTTTAGTTCATTACATTTTTGAAAAATCGCATTATCACAAAAAGAAAATAATTCTGCATAAATTGAGCGTTTGCTTGGAAAATGTCTGTAAAGCGCTGCTTCGGTAATACCAGATTTTTTTGCAAGTAAGGCTGTTGTTACTTTAGATAAATTTTTTTCTTCAAGCATACTTGCTAGTGATTGCAAGATTATATTTTTTCTATCTTTAGCCATTTCTTATAAATTTATATCAATATCAGGACAAATGCGAGAAAGTTCATCCAGAAAGCTTTTTTTAATATTATTAAGATCCTCTTGAGAGTCTCCCTCAAATCTTAAAACTAGTTTAGGAGTTGTGTTTGATGCTCTCAGCAAAGCCCAACCATTATCAAAATTAACTCGCAATCCATCTATGGTAACTTTTTCACCACTTAACGAAAAATTTTTTGAGAATTCTTCGACAATTTCGAACTTTCTGTCATCAGTTGTATTAATATTTAATTCAGGCGTAGAGAAAAATTTACCATAACTGTGGCTAATCTCTGAAATGCTTTTATCATTTTTTGTTATTAGTTCAATTATTCTTGCACCTGAATAATGTCCATCATCAAATCCATACCATTTATCATTAAAAAATATATGTCCACTCATTTCACCTGCCAGCAAAGGATTGTATTTTTTAATAGCATTTTTTATATGAAAGTGTCCTGTGGGAGACATAATAGGATTACCACCATTTTTTTTAATTATTTTAGGTAGCGAATTTGAGCATTTCACATCGAAGATTATTGAACCTTTTTTTGAAAATAAAATATCTTCACTTAACATCATTAAGATTTTATCTGGAAATACAATTTCACCTTCATTAGTCACTAACCCAACTCTATCTCCATCTCCATCAAATGCTAATCCTAATTCAGCATTAGTTTTNTTTANTNCATCAATGAGATGATNNAGATTTTCAATCTTACCAGGATCAGGATGATGATTTGGAAAATTTCCATCNACATCACTGAAAAGCTCAATGACATCACAACCCAACTCTTTGTACAATTTTGGAGCTATACATCCTGCTGCACCNTTGCCACAATCAATAACAATTTTAGTTCCTTTTTTAATAGTAAGATTTTTTTTTACCTCTTTAATGTANTCATCTTTAATATCTANATTNACTATTTCATTTAAAAAAGGATTTTCAACAACTTTATTATTTTCTATNAGNTCTAAAATATCACTACCAGAAATAGGTTTATCATCTATGACTAGCTTTANGCCGTTATATTCTTTTGGATTATGACTTCCAGTNATCATTACACCNCTTTTGAATTTATTTTTTTTTGCAGCAAAGTANAAAAGAGGNGAGGTTACAAGCCCCAAATTAATAACTTTGATACCAAATAATGATAATGTTTGTGATAATTTANTTAATAAACTTTCTCCTGAGAGTCTTCCNTCTCTTCCAACACAAATCTCAGTNATATTCTTCTCTTTACATTTATAAGAAATCGCTTTTGCAATAAGACTAACTATACTTTCNTTAATTTCTTCAGGNTAAATTCCTCTTATNTCATATTCTCTGAAAATTGATTTTGTAATTTCCATTTTTTTCTTTTGTTATATCATTGATTTTGCAATAATAAGCAATNTTAATTATATCTTGAAAAGTGTTTATAAATACTAAAAACAAATTAATATGGAAAAATGGNTCNTTTGAAAAATGGGATGANTCAAATGTTCATGTTCTATCACATACTTTGCATTATGGTACAGGAGTCTTTGAGGGTGTAAGAGCCTATAACACTNCAANTGGCCCNGCGATTTTNAGATTAAATGANCATACAAANAGACTATTTAGTGCAGCAGATAAGATAAGCATTAAAATACCTTTCTCCNAAGATCAATTAAATAAAGCTCAATGCGATGCATTTAATATCAATAAACTTAGCGAAGGTTATATAAGGCCAATTGTTTATCTTGGAAATGAGGGACTTGGTTTGCGCGCAAGAGATTTAAGTGTGAATGNAGCAGTTGCTGCTTGGGAATGGCCNTCATANATGGANCCAAAAGCNAAAGAAGCTGGAATATCANTAATAAANTCTTCANATCAGCAATATGAAAATCCATTACATTCTGGAAACAAAATTATTGGNACATACTTTAGTAATACAATGGCGCTTCATGAAGCTCAAGATTGTGGGGCTGATGAAGCNTTAATGATGGATAAAAACGGATTTATTTCAGANGGNAGTGGAGAAAATATATTTATAGTTAAAGATAGTAAAATTTATACACCAACAACAAACCACTGTCTAAATGGAATAACGAGACAGTCCATTATTGAGATTGCTAAAGANAGCNCCNTAGAAGTAATAGAAAAGGATATNGAATATGATGAANTNGCAAATGCTGACGAGGCATTTTTTACAGGTACCGCAGTAGAAATTACTCCTATTACTAAATTAGACAATAAGCTNATTAGTAGTGGCAAAAGAGGAAATATNACCTATGATCTTCAAAAGAGGTTTGAGGATATAATCTCTGGAAAAGATAATAAATTCNAACATTGGCTAACCTTCACNAAAAAATAAAATTTGCAAAAATTAAATATAGCAATTTTAAGTTATAGAAGTGCTCGTTTTGGTGGNGGACAAGGCGTTTATATAAGAGATATCTCATTTGCATTAAGCCTNATGGGACACAGAGTAGATGTAATATCTGGGCCACCTTATCCCGAATTGCATGATGGAATAAAGTTAATAGAGTTGCCAGGTTTAAACCTATTTGAAACCTTTTCGTTTAGAGACAGATTAAACAAATTTATAAAAAAGAAGAGCAAAACTAATGATGATTATTATGAATTTTTTTCNACATTAATTGGTGGATTTCCTGAACTNAGGACTTTTGGAAATAGAGCAAATAAATTTTTAAATTCAAATAAAGATTANGACATTATTATAGATAANCAATCTATTAGTTATGGAATGATTGAAATACAGAAAAGGTTTCCACTTGTTGAAATAATNCATCATCCCATCACTNTTGATTTTAAGTTTGAGTTAGCTTCTACCAAAAAAATTAAGTATAANATTTCAAGATATCTGTGGTACTCATTTTTGATAATGCAAAAAAAGGTTGCTCCAAAACTTGAAACAATAGTTACGCCCTCCAANAGTTCAAAAAATGGAATAGTTGCTGAATTTAATTGTAAAAGNTCAAATATTACTGTCATTAATAANGGTTTAGATTATGAAGAATTTGCACCAATTTCAAATNTNGAGAGAAATAAAAATAGATTGATNACAACTGCTAGCGCGGATGTTGCATTAAAGGGNCTGGANTTCTCATTGAAGGCACTTAAACTTTTGAAAAAAAATAATCCTAAAATTCACTTGATNATAATAGGAGCCCCTAAAAAGAATGGACATACAGAAAAATTAATAAAAAAATTNAATATTGAAGATAATGTTNTTTTTAAAAAAAATATTTCCAAAGAAAAAATTANAGAATTATATTCAACAAGCTCAATTGCNATTGTTTCATCTTTATATGAAGGATTTGGTTATCCTGTTATTGAAGCAATGAGTTGTGANGTTCCTTTAATTGCTACAAACATTTCTTCAATACCGGAATTGGTNAGGAGTTANGGGATTCTTATTGATCCAAAAGANGAAAAAAAGTTAAGTNTCAATATTGAAAAAGTTTTAAATAATTATGATGATTATAAAGATAATGCAATTANAGGAAGACAACACGTCATTGAGACATTTAATTGGNNTAAAATAACAGCTGAATANGAAAAAATCTTATATAAAACAATTGAAAAATTTAAANAATGCTAACTTTTAATTTCACAAAACATAAGATCAANGAAGAAGANNGTCTTATGTTAGATNTTGGTTGTGGAGAGGGAAGACACATATTTGGCGTAATGCAGTCTTATCCAAANATGAAATGTATTGGGATTGATCCTCATAAGGAATCTTTACAAAAAGCTGAAGAGGGCTATGAATATTTTGAATCNATATCCAATGCTGGAGCTGAATTTATGGAAGCTTCTGCATATTCTCTTCCTTTTGATGATAATACTTTTGACTTAGTTGTNTGCTCGGAAGTTCTTGAACATCTTCATCAATATAATGATGCTATCAAAGAGGTATATAGAGTTTTAAAGAAAGGNGGAAAATTTTATACAAGNGTTCCTGCTTCATGGCCTGAAANAATTTGTTGGGCTTTGTCAAAAGATTATCAAAATCAACCNGGTGGNCATCTNAGAATTTTTAATCAAAAAAATCTTGTTAAAGAAATTGAAATGCAAGGTTTCAAGCTNCTATCTAAAGAAAAATTTCATTCAATACATGCTCCTTATTGGTGGCTGAGATGCATGTTTTGGAAAACTCAAGAGACNAACTTCCTNATTAAAGGATATAAAAAAGTTCTTGAGAGACATATTTTAGAAAAACCAAAGATTTTGGATCTNATTGATAAAGGACTTAATCCAATACTGGGCAAAAGTTTTTCAATGTATTTTGAAAAATAAAAAAATGTTTAAACCTCAACAAAAGTTTAGGGATAAAAACCTANTANANAAAGNTATTTTTATTAAACTTGCTGAATCAATTAAAGATGTTCAANTAAACTCAGGAGCAATTCCATCGAATATAGATTCATCTCATGACCCNTGGGATCATATTGAAGCAATAATGGGACTCAACTTCTTACANGATAAAAAGTCTNCTGAACTAGGATTGAANTGGCTTAAGAATAATCAAAATGATGANGGNAGCTGGTATGCAAAATATTANNATGAAAAACCAATAGANTTNAATAAACCAACTCATTTTGGNCCNTATATTTCTGTTGCAGCACTTCACTATTTTAAAATTTTTTCTGACAAAGAAAAGCTCNAAGAACTTTGGAATACTATNAGTTCTGCTATTGATTTTTCTATNAATCTNCAGAACTCNAATGGGACTATTCCATGGTCAGTAGATNATAAANANAATATAGANNATGATTANNTGCTCACNGGNTCATCATCAATTTTAAAAAGTATTNAGTGTGGAATTAAAATTTCAAAAATTTTAAATAAAGAAANTAATGAAAAATGGATGNAAGCTTATNANGCTCTTTCNTATACTGTCCAAAACCCTNANNATCTTTTTGANAAAACNATAGATAGGTCTAGGTTTTCTATGGATAGNTATTATCCAATTATTTCNGGNGTCCTTTCAGAAACTCAGAAAGATTATTATATAAAGAAAGTATTTAAAAATTTTTATGTTGAGGGCATTGGAGTTAAATGTGTTNTTGANGAGCCATGGATAACTGTTGCTGAAACAGCNGAATTTATTATCGCATTNATGATATCNAACAGANTAGAAGATGCTAAAAAGATTTTANTNGAAGTCATGAACATCACAGATTCAAAAAATATACCTTATATGGGTTGGCAATATGAAGAGAGTATTTTTTGGCCAGAAGAAAAACCTAGCTGGACTGCAGCTGCTTTAATTTTAGCCGCTGACACTATTTTTGAATTTACTGCAGGCTCAGATCTTTTTACAAAGAACCAATTATGATTTTATCAAACAAACAATAGTATCAGTCCTTTCAAAATCACTAAATCCATTTTGAAGAGCATAAAGATAAACTTCATATGGAGCTTGGCCTCCATCTTCTGGTTTTTCATATATATCATGAATTACAAGTGCGCCACCTGAAATTATCTTTTTATTCCAAAAAAGAAAATCTTTCATTGCGGACTCTAATGAATGACTTCCATCAATAAACACCATAGCAAGGGGAGAATTCCAATTTTTTGCAGCAGCAGATGATTCTAAAACTATAGGTACTACATTCTTCACTTTAAAAATATTCATATTTTTTATAAATAATGGAAATGTATTAATTATTTCTTTTTTGTAATCGTAAATTTCTTCATCAAAATATTCCTCGTTTAGCTGATGCTCTTCAGAACCTAAATGATGATCAACTGTGAAAATATATCGATCATTATTAATGACACCTTTTGCGATATACAAAGTTGATTTCCCACAATATGTTCCAATCTCTAAAATATCACCTTTTAAAGAAAATTTTTGTGACCATTTTGTAAGAGCTTTACCCTCATGTATCGGCATAAAGCCTTTTACTGAATCTATTTCGCTAACTTTCATTTATAAATATTATCTTTACCTAAAGTAGATTTAAATCTTCTGTGTTGCCATAGATACTCGTGTGGACTCAAAATTATTTTGCTCTCAATATACTCATTAAGTTGTTTTGAAAATGATATTGAAGATGAATTATCTAATTTTAATTCTTCAATATTTATATTTAAAATATTTTGTTTGAAGAATGTATCTACAAAAAAAGTTTTACATTTTGTTTTTTTTACGATCTTTGAAGGAGCTGAGATGGTGCTTGCTGGGTTGTTAAAAAAATTTATTTCATTTGAATTTTTTGTTCCATAATCCTGATCTGGTGCATAGAGCACAGTTTTACCACTTATTAACCATTTCATAAATCTGATTGCATTTCTTCTATCTGCAATCCCCTTTATACTTCTAAGCCTTCCATTTTTTTGAAGTTGTTCAAAAATTTCTGAATTATGATTTCTTTGAACACCATAAACTTCACAATTCATTGCTAATATTCTTGCGTCAAGCTCTAGGTGCAAGGAATGTTTGAAAAACATTAAAATACCTGTTCCGCTATCTTGATGCTTTTTTAAATTTTTTAACCCATTGATCTTATATGGTATATTTTTATCAATTTTGGAATCAGACCAAAACCAAGCAACACCTGTATCAAATAAAACTCTCGCACTACTCATGATATTTTTTTTATAGATTTTATTTCTTTCTAATTCTGAATAATTTTTGAAACAAAGATCTATATTTATCTTACTAAACTTATTTCTCTCAATATTTAAAAGTATGAGAACTTTTCCAATAATTGTTGATAAAAAAATCTGAAAACTTCTCGGTAACAACATTATTGTTTTCCAGAACAGTATAAGAATCGTAATTAATGTTCTATTCATAAGTCATTAGCATGTATTATTACACTATAAGCAATTTGAATTATTAATGAAAATTTTTTTATATAACTCTTTAATTTTGATACTTCTCCCAGTATTCATAACTAGAATATTTTTTAAAAGCATAAAAGATAAAGATTACATACGAAATTTTTTTAACAGATTTGGAATTTATAAAACTAATTTAAGTAAAGAGTTTTTATGGTTTCATGCTGTAAGCTTGGGAGAAGTAATTGGTTCAAAAAGTATCCTAAAAAACTTAATTAAAGATCATTCAGTTGTCTTGTCAGTTTCAACACCAACAGGATTTAGAGAAGCCAAGAAAATTTATAAAAATGATATTGAGATTGTATTTGCACCATGGGATTTTTATCTATTTGTTCTATTATTTATTAAAAAATTTAAGCCTAAAGCATTAATATTATTTGAAACAGAAATTTGGCCAAATATTATTTTTATGCTTAATTCAAGAAAAATTCCAATAATTCTCTCAAATGCAAGGTTGTCAGAATCTTCTTATAAAAAATATTCATTACTAAAATTTTTTTTTAAGGGTATTTTTAAAATGCTAACCTTAGTTCTTGCTCAAACAGAAAGTGACAAACTAAGGTTTAAAAAAATGGGCATACCTAACAAAAAATTAAAAACAGTTGGTTCAGTAAAATTTGATAGCGAAACTCTTAAATTTCAAAATACTCAGTTTGATGAAAAATTTATTTTGGCAACAAGTACTCATGAGGGTGAAGAACAGATATTAATAGATTCTTTTGAAAATCTTCAAAATGAATTTCCAGATATAAAATTAGTTTTAGTGCCTAGACACCCTGAAAGGTGCTCTAGTGTTGCAAAACTTTTTTTGAAAAAAGATATTCCATATGAAATTTTTGAGAACATACCTCAAGAATTTAAAAATAAAGACGCTTTTATAATAAAATCAACTGGAGTCTTAAATCAGCTTTATAGTATTTGTCAGATAAGTTTTGTAGGCGGTAGCTTAATCGACAAATATGGAGGTCATAATATTATTGAACCTGCTGCGAATAAATGTAGCTTTATTGTTGGCCCATACATGAAAAACTTTGAAGGAATTATAGATCTTTTTATTGAAAAAAATGCATGCTTTGTTGCCAATTCGTCAAAAGAACTTACAAATGCATTTGCAAGTTTGTTAAAAAATAATGAATTAAGACAGAAATTGATTCATAATGCATTAAGTGTGGTTGAAGAAAATAAGGGAGCTTCCAATAAACAGCTTAGATTAATATCTGAACTTTTATATTAAAAATGAAATTTGTCACAGCAATAATTAAACCATTTAAGGTTGAAGAGGTTCGACTAGCTCTTGATAAAATTGGAATATCGGGATTGACCATGACTGAAGTAAAAGGATTTGGAAGACAAAAAGGTCATACAGAATTGTATAGAGGGGCTGAATATACAATTGATTTTTTACCAAAGATAAAAATTGAGATAGCTGTTTCTGATGAAATGGTTGAACAGGTTAAAACAGCTATTGTTGAATCAGCAGGTTCTGGAAAAATTGGTGATGGAAAAATTTTTATCTCATCAATTGAGGAGGTTGTTCGAATAAGAACAGGTGAAACTAACGAAGACGCTCTTTAAAGATCATAAATAATAAAAAGCCAATAATATTTTTATTTGGTCCTACCGCTTCCGGTAAGACAGAAATTGCAATAGAACTTTTAAAAAAATTTCCAATAGAAATTATAAGTGTTGATTCAGTAATGGTTTATAAGGATTGTAATATTGGATCTGCAAAACCCAGTAAAAGTATTCTTAAAAAGTATAAGCATCACATGATAGATATTCTTGAGCCAAGTGAGCTTTTCACTGTTGCAGATTTTTGCACAATTTCTAGAAACTTAGTCAAAAAAATACATCTTAAGAATAAAATTCCTTTATTTGTTGGTGGATCACTGATGTATTTTAAGTCCCTTATGGATGGAATTCATGACTTACCAAAAAGAAATGAAGCGTATAGAAAAATTCTCCATGAAAAAAAGATTAAAAATGGCGACGATTATTTATTTAATATGTTGAAGGACCTAGATCTAAAATATTCATTAACTATTAATAAAAATGATGATGTAAGAATACTAAGGGCGTTAGAAATTATTCATGCAACTGATGAAAAACTTAGCAATATTCTATCTGAAAAACCAAAAAATAGTTTTAAGGATGATTTTACAATCTTTCATTTTGGAATAGAAAATGAAAGAGATATTCTTCATCAAAGAATTGAAAAAAGATTAAAACAAATTATTGAAGCAGGTCTTATAGATGAGGTTATTTTTTTACTTGATAAATATCATATTCCTTTAGATCATCCTCTTAGAAAAGCAGTAAATTATAAGCAAGCCATTCATTACATAGAGAAAAAATATACTTTAAAAGAATTTGAACAAGAATGTTTATATGCAACAAGGCAACTAGCCAAACGTCAAGTTACTTGGCTTCGAAGTTGGGATAAAAATAAGATCTATGATATAAACGATACAAATATAATGGAAAATAAATTTAAAAAGGCTATATCTTTACTTTAAATCTAATAATAAGCCCCAACATATTATAAAATACATACTACAATGAGGTACTAACGTGAATTGGGATAATCAAAATAAAGATCCATGGGGCAATAAGAATGATGCACCTGACTTTGATGAGTTAATGAGAAAGTTTTCATCTATTCTTGGTGGTGGTAAGAAATCATCCTCAAATGGTTCAGGATCAGGTTCAGGTCCAGGAAATGGTTTTAATTTTCCTCTATCAAGAGTCTTACTCTATGGCTTCTTTGCTTTTTCAATTGTTTATGCATCTCAGTGCATATATCAGCTTGATGCTTCAGAAAGGGCAGTCATCTTAAGATTTGGTAAATTTTACGAAGAACAAGAAGAAGGTTTAAATTTTAGACTTGCTGGTATCGATGAACGTTATATTGAAAATGTTTCTTTAACAAGAAGATATACGCAAACTAATAGTATGTTAACAAAGGATGAAAATATTGTAGATGTTACTGTTTCTGCTCAATACAGGATTGCAAACTTAAAAGACTTTGTTTTAAATGTAAGAGATCCAGAAGGAAGTTTAAGAAATGCCATTGAGAGTGCTCTAAGACATGTTGTAGGAGACAATACATTAGATCAAACACTCACAGTTGGCAGAGAAAATATAGCACAAGAGGTTCAATCAAGGCTTCAGGAATACCTTGATATTTATCAGACTGGTCTATTGGTTCAGCAAGTTAATATTGAAAAAACTGACCCGCCTGCAGCTGTAAAAAATGCTTTTGATGATGTTGTAGCAGCAAGAGAGGACAAGGAAAGACTTCAAAATGAGGCAGAAAGATATGCTTTGTCAATTGTTCCCGAAGCAAGAGGGCAGGCACAAGCAAGAATAAGAGGAGCCGAAGCATACAAAGAGGAAGTTGTAGCAAAAGCCGAAGGTGAAGTTGAAAGGTTTAATCAATTATTAGCAGAGTACTCTAAAGCACCAGAAGTAACTAGAGATAGACTATATCTTGATGCGCTTCAGTCCGTGCTTTCAAATTCTACTAAAATCATGGTTGATGTTGAGGGTGGAAATAATCTGCTTTATTTACCACTTGACAAAATAATGGAAGAAAACAAGAAACAAGAAAATTCTAGAACCTTAAGGAGAGTTGATGATGAATAAAAGAACTTTATACTTAATTTTTGGTGCACTTACTTTTGGATTGCTTTTAAATAGCTTTTTTATTGTTAGTGAAAAAGAAAGAGCCATAGTGTTCCAGTTTGGTGAGGCAGTAAGACCTGATATTCCTGTAGGATTTCATTTAAAAATCCCAGTCATTCAAGATGTAAAAAAATATGATTCTCGTATTCAAACTCTTGATGAAGAACCCGATAGAATTCTTACCGTTGAAAGCAAGTATTTATTAGTTGATTCTTTTATAAAATATAGAATTACAGATGTGCTTACTTTTTATAAGGCAAATAATGGTAGCTTTAATAGTTTGAACAGCTTACTTGGCCAAAGATCTGAGTTTGTTTTAAAAAATAACTTTGGTAAAAGAACCGTAAAAGAAGTTGTATCTGGAGAAAGAGATGAGCTGATGAGTATTATGTTAAGTTCACTAAATGATTCAGTTGCAGATTTAGGAGTAGAAATCATTGACTTCAGAGTCAAAAGAATTGATTTACCATCTAATCTAAGTAACTCAGTATATGAAAGAATGAGGACTGAGAGAAATAGATTAGCAGAAGAGTTGAGATCTGAAGGAAAGGAAATAGCTAGAGAAATAAGAGCTGTTGCTGACAAAGATAAAGTAGTTATTTTAGCCCAGGCCTATAAGCAATCTGAAGAATTAAGAGGAGAGGGTGATGCCGAAGCAGCTGGGATATATGCGGACTCTTTTTCTCAAGATCCAGAATTTTATGAATTTACAAGAAGCATGAAGGCTTATGTGGAGACGTTTGGAAACAAATCCGACGTAATGTTAATAGATTCAGATTCAGAATTTTTTAAATATTTAAACGCAAAAAAAGATATTGAATAGGCAATCTTGTGTCTGAAAATATCCTGATTCTTGGCCTCCAATGGGGTGATGAAGGCAAGGGCAAAATTGTTGATTTTCTGAGTGAAAAAATTAATGCAGTGTGCCGATTTCAGGGTGGTCACAATGCAGGACACACGATAAAAGTAAATGGAAAGCAAACAGTTCTTCACCTCGTTCCATCAGGTATATTACATGAAAACATAAATTGCCTTATTGGCAACGGAGTTGTATTAGCTCTTGATGCATTAGACAAAGAAATTAATGATTTAAAAGCTGTTGGAATTAATTTTGATAATAGATTTTTTATTAGTTCTAATTGCCCGTTAATATTACCTACACATATTTCCATAGACAAAGCTAGAGACAAAGATGAATCAATTGGAACAACAGGGAGAGGTATAGGCCCTGCTTATGAAGATAAGGTTGGACGCAGATCTGTTAAGTTAGATGATTTGGCTGATGAACAAAAGCTAAGAGAAAAATTAAATACTCAAGTTAATTATCATAATAAACTATTAAAAAATATTTATAAAAGAGACACACATGACGTAGAAAAGATATTTGATGCAATCTTAAACTATAAGCATTTGTTTGATAATTACTGTGTTGATTCACAGTCATTGGTAAATAATTGGATAACAGACAGTAAGTCTATTTTATTTGAAGGTGCCCAAGGATCTCTGCTGGATATTGATCATGGCACATATCCTTATGTTACTTCATCTAATACAACTGCAGGTGGAGTATCTACTGGTCTCGGCATTGGCCCAAAATACATTGATAAAATAATTGGAATATCTAAAGCCTATACAACAAGGGTAGGTGAGGGTCCATTTCTAACTGAATTATTTGATCAAGATGGTGAGCATCTTGCTAGAAAGGGTAATGAATTTGGTGCAACAACTGGCAGACCAAGAAGATGTGGCTGGTTAGATCTTGTTTCTCTTAAAAAAACAGTTTTTATGAATTCTGTTACTGATTTATGCATTACAAAATTAGATGTTCTTGATGAGCTTAAAGAAATTAAAATATGTGTTCAATACAATAATCTTGGCGAGCCTATCTATCAAACAATGAAGGGATGGCAAAGTATTACAGAAGGTATTTCTAATTATGAAATGCTGCCTCAAAATGCAAAAAAATACATTGAATTCATAGAAAAATTTATTGAATGCAAAGCAACAACAATCTCAACAGGACCTTCAAGAGACCAGACAATTCACAGATAGATTTATTTTTTTATAAAATTATCTAGACTGGCGTTTATAAATTTATATGATTCTGGACTAGAAAATTTTTTCGATAACCTAAGAGACTCATCAATTGCAATTAGTTTATCTAATTTTCCATAAAGTATTTCATTGATTGCAAAAAAAAGAATAGATTTATCTATAAGCTCAATGCTGGAGCTTTTAATATCTAACCCTTTAATTACTTCTTCAATTTTAAATTTATTCTTTTCTATTGATTTCAAAGAGTTACAAAACATCTTAAAATCAACTTTTTTAGATTTATGTTCTTGTTTAAATTGATTAATAATTTCCGATGTAGCTTGAGAATTGAACAAAAATTGAAATATAGCTTGAATTAAATATTCTCTTGTTTTTACAGATATTTTAAAATTAGCAAGATTTTTCATGTATTAAGCTTTTTAGAGCATTACAATTATTTAGAGTATTTTTTTCAATCCTCTCAACAAGCTGAGTTTCGTTTTCGATGCAAATAACATTATTTATAAAAGCTTTATCTGGATATTCTAAAGCTAAATTTCCAATTGACCTAAAGGTCTCTTGTGATACTAAATCATAATGTGAGGTTTCTCCTCTTATAATAATCCCTAAAAATAAAACACCTGAGAAATTTTCCTTGCTTAAAGAGTTTTTTGCTAATGCTGCTAATTCAATTGCACCCGGAGCAGTCAAAAATTGAACGTCATATTCACTTTCAAAAGAAGTCTTGGAAATTTGGATCATTTTTTTTAAATGATCTTCATACCAAGATGTGCAAACTATAAGAATCTTACTCATTTTTAAAACCAGTTATCTCAATATCAAAGCCAGAGACTGCGTTATATTTGGTCGGAGTTCCTAATACAGTTATTTTTTTTAAATTAAGAGCTCTTAATATTTGTGATCCAACACCTATGACCCTTCTATTTGTTTTTGGTTCAATCTCTTTTTTGGTTAGCTTATTCAACCAGTAACTTTTGGCATCTCTATGATTAATTAAAACAAATAAACCTGAGTCCTCCTCAGATATTCTTTTCAAAGAATTCCTTATAGACCAATTTTTTCCTAGCTCTTCTATTCCGAGCATATCTTGAAGAATGCTTTGTGTCTGAACACGCACTAGAGGTGATTCTGCTTTTGATAAATCTCCTTTTGATAGTGAAAAATGATACTCGTCATAAATTTTATCGCGCCATACATTAAGAACAAATTCACCAAACTCATTTTTTACATTTTTTTCAACAACTGACTCAATAGTCGAATCAGTTGAAAGTCTATAGTCAATAAGGTCAGCAATCGTTCCAACTTTGATGCTGTTTTCTTTTCCAAACTTTATGAGATCGTCTCTTCTTGCCATTGTCCCATCTTCATTCATTATTTCACAAATTACTCCTGCTGGCTGGAGTCCAGCTAATTTTGATAAATCACACGCAGCTTCAGTATGACCAGCTCTACTAAGGACTCCTCCTTTCATGGCTTTTAGCGGAAACACATGTCCAGGTTGAACAATATCATCTGAGCTTGAATTTTTATTAACTGCAGTTTTAATAGTATGAGCTCTGTCCGCTGCAGAAATTCCAGTTGTAATTCCTTCAGCAGCTTCAATAGAAACTGTAAAAGCTGTTTTATTTGCGGCACGATTATTACTAGTCATCATTTTAAGACCGAATTTTTTACATAAATCTTGACTCATTGGAAGGCAAATCAGACCTTTACCTTTTGAAGCCATAAAATTTATAATTTCAGGAGTTATAAGCTCAGCTGCACAGACTAAATCACCCTCATTTTCTCTAGACTCGTCATCAAGAATTATTACCATTTTTCCATCTTTAATATCTTGAATAATTTCTTGAGTGTTATTTTTATTCATTTTTTGTATGTTTCTTTAATGTCATTATCAATTCTACAAGAGGATTCTAATTTAAAATCATATTTTTCAATAGCATTATTATCTTCAAACCAGTCAACTCCATCACTACCTAATTCGATATTAGACCTATAAACAATAAGTTCATCAACTAAATTTGCTTTTAAAAATGAATTTACCAATTTAGGCCCTGCTTCAACTAATATTGAAGTTATCTCATCACGATAATAAGATTTTATAATCTTGTCTAAGTTCTTAGTTTTATGAATATCAACATTATTATCTTTAAAAAAATTATATGTTAAATCAAAAGATTTGTTTGTGAGAAGAATCTTTTTAGGCTGATTTAGTGAAAAATGAACTCTTGCGTTCATTCTAGGGTTGTCACTTCTTAGAGTATTTCCTCCAGTTAGAATGGCATCATGATTTGCTCTAACAATTTGGACATCTTTTTTAGATTCTTTTGAAGTTATATCTGTTTGTGAAATATTTGGGTAATGAGATTTGCCATCCTTAGAGGATGCAATTTTAACAGTTATGTATGGTCTCTTATTTCGATGCTTAAAAAAAAAGGATTTGTTTTGTTGCTCTACGAGTTCATCTAAAATACCAATTGTTACACTTACATCATTATCTTTTAAAATTTTTATACCCTTACCAGATACTTTTGGATTTGGATCAATTGACCCAATTATGACATTCTTAATCCCTGATTCGACAATTTTATGAGCGCAAGAGCCTGTCTTCCCAACATGACTACAGGGCTCAAGTGAACAAATGAGAGTAAGTTCAGAAAAATCTTTAAAAATTTTTCCAATATTCTTCTTTGCGTTCTCAATTGCATTTATTTCAGCATGATTACATCCGTATTGTTCGTGACACCCTGAAGAAATTATTGATTCTTCTTTTAATAAAATAGCTCCAACAACTGGATTAGGCTTTGCTGTATATTTATATTTATCAGCATCATTAATAGCCTGAAGCATGAATTTTTTGTAATTCATTTTTTATTTTGTTTACTTGACGGCTTTTCTTTTTTAAGTGAATTAATCTCTTCTGAAAAATCTTTAATATCTTGAAAATCACGATAAACAGAAGCAAATCTTACATAAGCAACACTATCAACTTGTTTTAGAGCATTCATCATTATTTCTCCAATTTCAATGGACTTTATCTCACGAACACCTCTTGTTCTAATTTCTTTTAAAATTTTGCCAAAAACTGTATCTATTTCTTCAGTTGACAATGGCCTTTTTTCTAAAGCTCTCAACATACCTTTTTTTAATTTTGAGCCATTAAATGGTTGTCTCTCACCATTACTTTTGATAACTCTTGGAAGAGCAAGATCAATTGTTTCAAATGTTGTAAACCTTGAATGACAAATTTCACATTCTCTTCTTCTTCTTATTTGTGAACCATCTGCAACTAATCTGGAGTCAATCACCTTAGTATCTTCGGCTTGGCAGAAAGGACAATACATTTATAAGTTATATACAGGAAAATTAATAGTTAGATTTCGTACTTCCTCTTTGATATTTTTTTGTAATTCTTCATTATCGAAGTCATTAATGATATTAGATATCCAATTACTAACTTGGATTATTTCTTTTTCTTTAAAGCCTCTAGTTGTTACTGCTGGCGTACCAATTCTTATTCCTGACGTAACAAATGGCGAGGCAGGATCATTTGGAACTGCATTTTTGTTTACAGTGATGTTCACAGATCCAAGAAGTTTTTCTAGATCTTTTCCAGTGATTCCTTTTTTTTGAAGATCAACCAAAACAATATGATTTTCAGTTCCATTGCTAACGATATCAATACCATTAGAGATTAAAGTGGCTGCCATTATCTTGGCGTTATCTTTAACTTGCTTAATATAATTTTTAAATTCAGGATCTAATGCCTCTTTGAAGCATAAAGCTTTTGCAGCAACTACATGCATAAGTGGGCCCCCCTGAGATCCTGGAAAAACAGCTGAGTTAAGTTTTTTTTCAATTTCTTCATTTGCTTTAGCAAGAATGATTCCTGATCTTGGTCCTCTTAAAGTCTTATGTGTTGTTGAAGTTACTACATCTGCAAATGGAACAGGCGAAGGGTACAGATCAGCAGCAACTAATCCAGATACATGGGCCATATCAACTAAAAAATATGCACCAACTTCGTCAGCAATATCTCTAAATTTCTTCCAATCAATAATACCTGTAAATGCTGAGAATCCTGCAATTATTAGCTTAGGGTTATGTTCTTTTGCAAGAGATCTAACTTCTTCATAGTTAATATCATTAGTTTCTGGATGAAGCCCATACTGAAAGCTTTTATAGTTCCTGCCAGAAAAATTTACCTTTGATCCATGAGTAAGATGACCACCATGATCAAGACTCATTCCTAAAATAGTATCGTTCGGCTCTAATAACGCAAGATATGCTGCTGCATTGGCTGAAGAGCCAGAATGAGGTTGAACATTTGCATAATCCGCTTTAAAAAGTTTTTTTGCTCTTTCAATTGCCAGATTTTCAGCAATATCAACATTCTCACATCCACCATAATATCTCTTAGATGGATAGCCCTCTGCATATTTATTTGTTAATAGTGAACCTTGAGCTTCCAAAATTCTTTTTGAAGCATAATTTTCAGATGCAATAAGTTCTATATGATCTTCTTGCCTTAAAGCTTCAAATTCAAAAGATTGCCATAATTCAGAGTCATAATCTTTAATAGATTCTTCGTTAGAAAATATATTATCGCTTCTTGAAGATTTCGAAACATTTTTTGTAAAAATATTATAGCTTTTTGATTGTGTCATAATTTATTTATAAAAATATTAATAGGATTTATCGTAATTTTATATTATCTACGGCTTTTTGTGCACAAAAGGTTTTTTTCTTTTTGGATAACATGTTTTGCATATTGTACATTCAATACCGTGACATGATCTAGCCATACAATATTGACGGCCCCAAAAAATAATTTGCAAGTGAAGTTTATTCCATGATTCTTTTGGAAAAACTTTTTTTAAATCTTCCTCAGTCTTTTTTACACTCTTACCATTTGTGAGTCCCCATCTCTGCGCAAGTCTATGGATATGAGTATCAACTGCAAACGCAGGAATACCAAAACCTTGACTCATAACAACAGATGCTGTTTTATGCCCAACACCTGGTAATTTTTCAAGATCAGAAAAATTATTTGGAACATTAGAACTAAATTTTGTAACTAAAATCTTTGAAAGCTTAGAAATTGCCTTTGACTTTTGAGGACCTAATCCGCAAGGCTTAATAATTTTATATATTTTGTTAACAGATAGCTTAGACATGCTTAGGGGGTCAGAAGCAATCGAAAATAAATTTGGAGTGACCTTATTAACTCTCTCATCGGTACATTGTGCTGATAAAAGTACAGCTATCAGCAAAGTAAAATTATTATTATGATCAAGAGGAATAGGAACTTCGGGGTAGGCCTTATCTAAAATTTCTCTAACAACATTTGCCCTTTCAGATTTAATCATATTAATAAATGTAGCATAATATTTTCTTAATTATGAATACAGATAAATTAAAGCAAAATCTTTTAAAGCTAAAAGATCTTTTCCTTGAAGAAACTGAAGAAAATAAGAAGATGCTTGACATTTATATGAACTATCTAGAAGGGGATGCTACAGAGGATGACATTAGTAGTGCAAACAAACAATTAAAACAAATATTTAAGAGTTTGGGACTTGGTATGCTAGTAGTTCTTCCATTTAGTCCAATTTCCATTCCATATATTCTTAAAAAGGCAAAGGAATACGATATAGATCTCATACCAGACTGGTATAAAGCTTTAAGTAAAGATAAAGATAGACTAGAATAGTCTTCTATTTTATGGAGTAATTATGAAAAATGTAGTAATTGTTGACAGTGTCAGAACAGGATTAGCAAAATCTCATAGAGGTGGTTTTAATATGACAAGACCAGATGAGATGCTTGCACATATTATAGATGCAATGCTTGATAGAAATCCGAATTTACCACCTGAAGATGTAGAGGACATAATTATGGGATGTGGAAATCCAGAAGGTGCTCAAGGTCATAATGTAGGAAGGAACGCTGCAGTTTTATCTAAACTCCCAATAACAACTGGTGGTACAACTGTTAATAGATATTGTTCATCAGGCATGCAATCAATATCAATGGCTGCTGGTCAGATTATGGCAGGTTGCTATGACACTGTCATTGCTGGAGGTGCTGAAACAATTTCAATGATGAATATGAATATGGATAACTTCGTAAATGAGAAGCTAGCTCAAGAATCACCTGGTATTTATTTTCCAATGGGCATGACGGCTGAGGTTGTTGCCAAAAGATATAATATTTCTAGAGAGGCTCAAGATGAATATGCGTATGAAAGTCAAATGAGAACTGCTGCGGCTCAGCAATCAGGTTCTTATGACGATGAGATTATTCCTATGGGCACTAAAATGCTTCTTAAAAATAAAGAAACTGGAGAATCAAAAGAAATTGATTGCACAGTAGATAAAGATGAGTGTAATAGACCAGAGACGACTCTTGAAGGATTATCTTCTTTAAAACCAGTATTCGATCCAGAAAATGGCTCAGTTACTGCAGGTAACTCATCCCAGCTTTCAGATGGTGCATCTGTAACTCTCGTTATGTCTGAAGATAAAGCAAAAGAGTTAGATCTTAAACCATTAGCTTACTTTAGAGGCTTTACAACAATGGGGTGTGAGCCAGATGAAATGGGAATTGGCCCAGTATTTTCAGTACCAAAAATGCTTAAAAACTATAATTTATCAATTGAAGACATTGACATTTGGGAATTAAATGAGGCTTTTGCTGTTCAAGTCGTTTATTGCAGGGACAAGCTGGGAATACCAATGGAAAAATTAAATTTAGATGGTGGATCAATTTCAATTGGCCATCCTTTTGGAATGACTGGTTCAAGACAAGTAGGTCATTTGGCCAGACAACTTAACAATATGGATAAACAATTTGGTGTTGTGACTATGTGTGTTGGTGGAGGTATGGGCGCAAGCGGATTGTTTGAAAGATATCCTTCTTGATATCTGAACTAGATATATTAAATTGCTTTCAGCATTTAGTTGAAGCTCCTTTTGATGATGCTCAACTAGTAGTAGGCTCAGGAGATGATGCAGCTGTAATAAAATCAAATATAAAAGATTTAGTTCATTCATTAGATGTTTCAACAGTTTCAAAACATTTTCCCAAGAACTCTGATCCAAAAGATATTGCCTACAGATCAATCTCTACAGCATTAAGTGATCTTGCAGCAATGGGTGCATATCCATCTTTTATAAGCATTGGATTAACTGCTGACTCAAAAGATATTCAATGGTACAAAAATTTTACGAATGGAACTGAACAAATTTTAAAAGATTTCAATCTCAAATTAGTAGGTGGCGATATAACCTATGGAGAATTAAATATTTGTGTAAATGTTTTTGGATACCCATATAAAAAACCATTAACAAGGTCAAATGCACAAGTAGGTGATGATATATATATAACGGGGAAACTTGGTCTTGCCAGACAAGGATTAAAAGATTTTAAACTCAAAAAGAAATCTGAATTTATAAACTATTATTTTAAGCCAGAACCAGAGTTTAAAAAAAGTGAATTAATTTCTCCTTTTGCGTCATCATGTATAGATATATCTGATGGTTTATTAAAAGATCTAAAAACTATATGTTCACAGTCAAATGTTGGGGCAACAATCGATTATGAAAAGATACCAATTCATAATGATATGCATGATTTAACTTATGGTGATGACTATGTTTTATGTTTTACAACTTCAAAAAAAAACTCTGATAATTTTCAGGAACCAGATTTTTATAAAATTGGACAAATTTCAAATAAAAAAGATGTTGTAATTAAAAAAAATAATAAAAAGTTAGAATTTGATAAAAATGGTTGGGATAGTTTTGAATAGGACTGTGGGTATAGTTGGTGGAGGCGTAACTGGCTTAATTATTGGAATATTCTTAGCAAGAGAAGGATTTAAAGTATCAATATTTGAAAAAAATAAGCTTTTAAGTCAAACAAGCTCTAAGACAACTAAATTACTTCATGGAGGCCTTAGATATTTAGAAAATTTTCAGATCAAGGAAGTACAAAATGGTCTGAAAGATCGAGAATGGTGGCTTAAAAACTTTCCTAAGCACACAAATAAAATGCAAATAGCTATGCCTTTTAAAAGTTCTAAAAATTTAAATTTTTTTAAATATTTTATAGGTATTAAGCTTTATGAAATGCTTGCAGGCTCAAAAAAAATAGGTGGCAGCAAAATACTTGATATCAGTAAATATGATTCTTTTGATTTAAAAGAAGATTATTCAAAATATATTTCATTTTTTGATGGATTTATGGATGATGAAATGCTTGGACAAGAACTTATTAATTTAGCAAAGGATCTTAATATAGATATTTTTGAAAATCACGAAATTAAATACTTTGATGATAGAGGTAATATTGATAATTATAAATTTGATAAGATAATTTTATCTGTTGGCCCGTGGACTGAAATCCTTTTAGAAAAGAATAAAATTAAACCACTAAAAAAAATTGATTTTATTAAAGGTAGTCATTTAATTATTAAAAGAGAAATAAAAAATGGAATTATGCTCAAAGGAAGATGTAAAAAAAGATATATTTTTGCACTTCCATATAAAAAAATGATGTTATTAGGAACAACAGAAGAAAGAGTAAATTCACCAGAAAGTCCTAATGTTGATACTCACGAAGTAGAATATCTTTTAGATAGTATAAATTTTTATTTAAAAGATCCTATTTCAAAAAATGAAATAGTATCTTCTTATGCAGGCGTAAGGCCTCTTATAAAGTCAAACAAAAAAAGTTTTGTTAATTCATCGAGAGATTTCTTTATCCAAAATGAGGATAAGCTTATAGCAATATATGGAGGTAAATGGACCACATCTCCATCAATAGCAAGAGAAGTTGTTACAATAATTTAAATGCAAAACTTTCCTAATCTTAAAAACCCACTTCACTTTATTGCAACCCTAGGAGGTCTCGGTAAAATTCCTATCGCCCCTGGAACTTTTGGAAGCATTTTTGCGTGGTTCGTTTTTATATTCTTGTCGCACTATATCAATATGATTTTTCTAACATTTGCTGTTGGAATTTTTTCGGTTTGGATTTGTGAAAAAATTACTAAGGATTTAGTTATTAAAGATCATAAATCAATTGTTATTGATGAGTTAGTGGGCACATGGATTTCCTTATTACCAGTATTATTTATTGCAGATGATCGATATGAAAGAATAATTTATGCTGCCATAGCTTTAATACTATTTAGATTTTTTGATATTCTTAAACCTTATCCTATTTCATTTTTTGATAAAGAGTATAAAAATGGATTGGGCATTGTCTTAGACGATGTTATTGCAGGTATATTTTCTGGAATACTATCTGTCATTTTATTAATTCTTTTAATTTAGACTCTATTTTTTCAGATGTTAATCCAGCCTCATCAAGCATTTCATCTCTGGAAGCATGTTCAATAAATTGATCAGGTATACCAAATAATACTGATTGAATATTTATTCTTTCTGATGAACAAAATTCCTGAACAAGGCTGCCAGCTCCACCTTTTACACAGGCATCTTCAATAGAAACAAACATACTAGCTTTAGAGAAATATTTTTTGAGCATTTTTTCATCCAATGGCTTAACAAATCTCATATCAATCAAGGTTAATTTTAAATTTTTTGCAACCTTCTTGGCTTTATTAAGCAAAGCGCCAAAATTCAGCATAATAATTTCACTATTTCCTTCACATATTAATCTAGATTTTCCTAGTGGTACTGATTTAAGACTTTTTTCAACTTTTGAATTCGGTCCAATTCCTCTTGGATATCTAACTGCAGCAGGACCATCATATTCATATGCTGTAGTGAGTAATTTTCTAGTTTCATCCTCATCGGAGGGGGTACAAATAACCATATTTGGAATGCATCTTAAATATGCAATATCATAGTTGCCAGAGTGTGTTGGCCCATCTTCTCCTACAAGTCCTGATCTATCTAATGCAAAAGTTACATCAAGATTTTGAATTGCAACGTCATGAATAAGTTGATCATAACCTCTCTGAAGAAATGTAGAGTAAATAGCAACAACAGGCTTCATCTTTTCTGCAGCAAGACCTGCAGCAAAAGTCACAGAATGCTGCTCTGCAATTGCAACATCATAATATCTATCTGGAAATTCTTTACTAAACTTTACAAGTCCCGAACCTTCTCTCATCGCTGGTGTAATTCCTATGAGTTTATTATCTTTTTTCGCCATATCTAATATCCAATCACTGAATATATCCTGATACTTTTTCTGATCTGATTTTTCTTGCTTAATTGAATTAATTTTACCTATCGCATGAAACCCTATACGATCTGCTTCTGCAGGGTCAAGACCAGCACCTTTTTTAGTAATTACATGAAGGAACTGAGGACCTTCAAAGTCTTTCAAATTAGAAATTACGTCGTTTAACTCTTTAATATTATGTCCGTCAATTGGTCCAATATAGTTAAGTCCCAACTCTTCAAACATTGTTCCAGGAGCAACCAAGGCTTTCATTTGTGTTTCAGCTTTTCTGGCTAAATGATATGCTTGAGGTAAAGGTTTTAGGAATGAGGCACCGCTTTTTTTTATACCTTTATATATTTTAGAAGCCCATATTCTTGAAAAGTAATTTGATAGTCCACCTATGTTTTCTGAAATAGACATATCATTATCATTTAATATCACTAGAATATTTGATTTTAAATGTCCCATATGGCTAAGAGCTTCAAAAGCCATGCCAGCAGTCATGGCACCATCTCCAATTACAGCAATGTGTTTTTTATTAGGATTTAATAATTGATTAGCTTCTGACATTCCAAGAATTGCACTCAAAGAAGTACTAGAATGACCTACTCCAAATGAGTCAAATTCACTTTCTGATCTTGTTGGAAAGGGGGCAAGCCCACCCCTTTTTCTAATCGACTCAATTTGATCTTTCCGACCAGTTAAAATTTTATGTGGATAGGCTTGATGTCCAACATCCCATATAAGATTATCATTTGGTGTATCAAATAAATAATGCAGAACAATTGTAAGTTCAATAACACCCAGGCCACCTGCCAAATGACCACCACTCTTACCTACAGAGTAAAGTAAAAATTCTCTTAATTCATTAGCTAGTGACTCTAACTCATTAATAGAAAAAGATCTCATTTCAGAAGGAACATTCACTCGATCAAGCAATAGTGTTTTTGGTTTTTGAGTAGGTATTTTTTTAAAAACTTTCATTTAATTATTTCTGTAAGAAATGTACTTCGCTAATTCTATTAACATATCAAATCTCTTATTTTTAAGCTTTTCTAAATCAGATATGGCTGACATGGATAGCTCTTGAGATATATTAATTGCCTCATTCAAACTGACAACTTTCAAATATGTTGACTTATCATTTCTTTTGTCTGAGTTAGCATTTTTACCAAGTGTTTTTTCATCAGAAACTTCTTCTAGTATGTCATCAGTAATTTGAAAAGCTAGGCCAATTTTTTGTCCAACATTTTCTAATACATTTGTTAAGTTAATATCTTCATTACCAGTTTGGCCAAGAAGAACACAAGCTTTAATAAGCTCACCTGTTTTTAAAGAATGTATTTTTTCTATTTCTTCATGAGAGATTGCTTTTGATTCACTATCAATATCGAGATATTGTCCGAATACCATTCCACTTTTTCCACACGCTTTGCTTAGTAATTTTATTGCACTTATCTTACAAGTGTCATTCATGTCATTATCATCACAAATAATTTCATATCCAAGACTTTGGAGTGCGTCCCCAGCAAGAATAGCATTTGCCTCACCATACTTAATATGACTAGATTCCTTTCCTCTTCTTAAATTATCATCATCCATAGAAGGTAGGTCGTCATGAATCAGAGAGTAAGCGTGAATTAATTCAACTGATGCCGCTAAGGTAGATGTGCTACATGATGAAAGATTTTTATTATTTTCAGCTGAAGCAAAAATTAATCCTGCTCTTATCATTTTACTTTTGCTCAATGCTGTGTAGCTCATCACTTTTTCAATGAAATTAGAATTACCAATACTTTGTTCTATTTTTTTAGAGACATTATCTCGGACATGAGATAGAAAATTTTCAAGCATTTATCTATTTTAAGTTTCTATATCTTCAGAAGTGCCATCATCGAGAAGTTTTTGTATTTTTAGCTCGGCACTTTTAAGCTCTTCTTGACAACTTTTTACAAGATTAATGCCTTCCTCAAATGATTTTACTGAATCTTCTAGACTGATATTCTCATCTTCAAGTTTTGTAACAATTAACTCTAGCTTATTAAGCGAAGATTCAAAATTTGATTGTTTATCAGATTTAGCCATTGCTTATTGTAAATTATTGGAAGGATTTTTAAATAATTTTTTATAATCATTTTTAATTGCAAATGGAAGAGATAGAATTGCAGGCGTTAGAATCAAAGTCACAAAAGTACTAAAACCAAGACCGAATACAATTGAAACTGCTAGATTAGACCACCAATCCACAATCCTACTACCAACAAGAATATCTCTAGAAATAATATCAAGGCTTATACCCATTGCTAAAGGCAATAAACCAAATATTGTTGTAAGAGATGTCAAAATTATTGGTCTTAATCTCTGTTTACATGCTTCAATAATATGTTTAGATGCCTCTAAGTGCGGAGCTTCCTCTTTTAGCCTATTAAATGTATCTATTAAAACAATATTGTTATTAACGACAATACCTGCGAGAGTAACAATTGATAAACCAGTCATTGTTGTACTAAAAGATTTGCCAGTGATTAGAAGACCCAGCAGAACTCCAACAAATGATATTGCAACTGATGACAAAATAATAAATGACTGATAAAAACTATTAAACTGAGTTATTAACATTAATAACATTATGAAAACAGCAGTAATTCCAGCTGTAATCATAAATGTATTTACTTCTTCAGTTTCTTCAGCCATTCCACCAAAGCTATATGAAATACCTTCTCCCAAATATGCTGTTTTTAACCAATTATCTAATTCAGCAACTTTGGATGAAACTTTTGATTCATCAAGTGTACCAGCACCTACTTCTTGAAAGTATTTTCCATTTTTCCTATTTACAGTTTGCCGGTTTTCTTTTGGTACAACATTGATAAAAGAACTCACAGGGACAGTTCCCTTTTTTGTTACAACATTTAGATCTCTTATGCCGGTAATTGTTCTATCAGATTCAGGGAATCTTGCTCTAATTTCTACCTCATCTTTTGCATCATCAGGCCTATATTCACCAACTTTAAATCCATTTGTAAGCATTTGGACTAATGCTCCAACATCACTCACACTTACTCCAAGCTGAGCTGCCTTTTGTTTATCAACTTCGACACTCCACTCAACTGATGGATATGCTTTTGAAGAAAAAATATTTATTAATCCTTTCATATCATTTCTCATATAGTTTTCAATGATACTTACTGCATAATTAACAGAATCTTCAGTGCTGCCATAAATATCTAATTCAATGGGAGAATCAAATGATGGTCCTCCAAGATCAGCTTCAACCTCTACAGCTATACCGGGTAAATCTTTAGTAGAGGAGACAAGATTATCCATTATTTGAAAACCAGAAATATCCCTTTGAGAAGGCTCAAGTGTTTCTATAAAACCACCACCGATTCTATCAGCACCAGATTCCCACCAATTTGTACCAGATCTCAAATAAACATTTTTTATACCTTCAACTTCAAGGAATCTTTCTTCAACTTTTTCAATAATTTCTTTGGTCTCTAAAGCAGAAAAGTTTCCTCTTGCTTTTATGGTTATGTTTGCTTGAACTGGATCAACTATTGCAAAATAAATAGTACCTTTGCCAGAAAATATATAGCTCATAATTATGATCGCTAGAATTGAAACGACTGCGATTATTGTCTCAACAGGATTAGTAACAAACTTTTTAATGTATTTCCCATACCATTCTGTAAGTCTTATGAAAATTGAAACATGATCTGTGTCTTTATCATTCAATGCTGAATTCTTCTGACCAAAATATGAACCTAAAACAGGGATAACAATTAGTGAATAAAATAATGATGCAGACAAAACAAAAAATATTGTAATTGGGAGGTACCTCATAAATTGACCAGTAAAGCCAGGCCAAAACATAATAGGAATAAATGCAGCTAATGTTGTTCCTGTTGAAGCAATTATTGGAAAAAACATTCTTTTAGCTGAAATTGTATATCCTTCTATTCTCGATAATCCTTCTGATATTTTTTTATCAGCATACTCTGTAATAACAATTGAACCATCGATTAACATCCCCATCCCAAGAAGAAGACCCATCATGACAAGGAAATTTACTTCCATATTGAGCCCATATAAGATTAAGTAAGTCATTAAAAAGCAAAATGGTATCGATAAACCTACAAGCATAGAAACTCTAATTCCCATGCTTGCAATTATAAGAACCATAATTAATATTACAGCAGCTATGATATTACCATTGAGCTCCTTAACCATTAAATTTGCATAGACAGTATCATCATTTGAGACCTCAATTTTAAGATTATCGGGTAAGGTAGATTCAAAATCTTTCAAAATACCTCTAATAGCATTTGATGCGTCAATTGCATTAGCACTTTCTCTAAGTGAGACCTCTAAAGTTACTGCATCTTGACCGTTTACTCTGGCGTAAGAAGTGAAATCTTTAAAAGTTCTTTTTACTGTAGCAATTTCACCTAAAGTTACAATAGCATCTTTTGTAACTTTAACCGGAATTGCATATACATCTTTTGCTGATTCAATAATACTAGGAACTTCGATATTAAAACTTCCTCTTCCAGTATCTTGCTTTCCTCCTGGAATTATTAAATTATTGTTAGAAACTGAATAATAGATATCAGAAAGGGTTACTCCATAAGATTCCATTTTTGCTTTATTAATTACACCCTCCAGAACTTCTTCTGGAGCGCCTGTCATATTTACTTCAAGAATTTGCTCAATTGGCTCAATTCTGTCTTTTAATTCACGTGCATAAAATACTTTTTGTCTAATTGACTGACCACCAACAATGCTTATATTCATTACTGGAAAGCTTGCTTCACTATATTCTTCAATTTGTGGATCTTCTGCCTCTAATGGAAGTTGATATTTAATTTCTTCTACTCCCTGTTTAACATCAACAAGAGCTTGGTCAATATCAAACCCAACCTCAAATTCTAAGAAAATTCTAGCAAAGCTCAGATAGCTAGTTGATCTGATATTTTTTACTCCTGTTACAGTCTTTAATCTATTCTCAAGCGGCCTAGCTATTAATCTAGATGTATCATTTGGAGATGCTCCATCAAGAAATACAGATACTGTGATAAAAGGCAATTGAACATTTGGGGCGGCTGCTATTGGAATTTCTTGACGTGCGTATGAACCTGCAATAATGACCATTAAAGCAAGCAATAGGGTTGTCTTTGCTTTTCTTAAAGCAAAATCAATAATTTGTGTCATAAACGATTAGTAATAACTTTTTGACCATCTTCAACAAAACCCTGTCCTTGAACAATAATTTCAATAGAATTTGAAATACCTGTTACCCATAAACCATCTTCAGAATCTTCTAGAATAATAATTTCATTAAAATTGGCTTGATTATCATTTTCAATAACTCTTATTCCAAGCTTCCCCTCATCGTTCAATAATAAAATTGAAGGTGAAATTTTATGAGCCATTACCTTATCTATCTTAATTGTCATATTAGCTGTCAATCCATCTTTAACAGATCCATTCTTATTTTCTATTTGAGACTCCACATTAAATGTTCTTGTTTCTGATGATGCACTTTTGGAAACAAATGTTAATTTACTTTCTATTATTTCCCCAGTCACCAGCTCAATAACCACATCTTGATTTTTTTTAACTTTATTAATCTCATACTCCGGAACCCCAGCAGTGAAAATTATTGGATTAAGTCTAATAAGCGTTGCACAAACTTGACCTCTTTCTATAAAATTACCAGGTTTTACAATCTGCTCAATAAATCCTGAAAAGGGGGCCTTAACTTCTGTTCTGTTAAGCTCAACAATTCCCAGACTGCAAAGGACCTTATCTTTATTTACAAACTCACCCTGAATTGCTCCAATTTTTACAACTTCACCAGAGGTTTTGGCTATTACATTTATCCTTGCCTCAGATTTTGATGTAGCTTTTAATTTTATTAGTGGTTGATATTCAACAGCATTACTTAAAACTGTTTGAACAGAAAATAATCCAGTATTATCATCTTGTTTTTCAATGCCGTCATATTTAAAAAAACCAGATATCATCCACAAAACAATAGGAATGAGGATATATAGAGATATTCTTATGTTTTTTGTAAATTTCATAACTTTAGATTAATTATTTGTTAAATCTTATATTTTTTGCGAAGTTTCTCAAACAAACTCTTGCTAAATGGTTTGCGGGCTTTATCCTTGTCTTTTGATAAATCTATTTCAAAAGATTTTTCGTTGATAAATTTGTTTTTTAATTTTACATATTCTTTTCTAAAAACATAAAAATTTTCTTTGGTATCTTTTTCATTTAAGAGATTCCAACCAGTTTTGCGTCCTGCGAAGTAAACAATTGGATGAGACCATTTAAAATTTTTTCTTGGTTGATATGACTTTCTTGCTTCAAGGTATGCTTCTTCAGGACTTGGAAAGCCATCGTTATTGATTATATTCTCACACGCTTTTGAAATATCAGTGAGTGTTGGTAAAAAAGATTGTGAGGAAATGACATCTTCCACAGCATTTATAATTACCTCGTTATCAATATTCTTCAAACTAGTAGCCCAAATTTTTTTTCCTTCACTCAATCTTTCGTCAGTTCCGAAAACCTTATAAAACTGATAATGATAGGCTAGCTCAAGCTTAAGAAACAAAAGATCAATAGTTTTTATAAACTCTTCTTTAGTCGAATTTAATTTCTTTTGCCCATGAATCATCTTCTTTCCTTTCGTTGAATGCTTTCGAGTATTTACCTGGTTCAGAATGTTTTGTACTTTTTTCATTATTATCTATGTCTTTGTGAGTATATCTTCTTTTAACATGTTCAATGTACTTTGAATTCCATGTAGTGAATGCTGATCCATTATCTTTCCAATAAAGGATGAACTCTCTTAAATATTTTAACGCAGAATCTTTTGATATATTTGACAACTCAAGAATATCAAATACTTCTTCACCTGGATACCATCTTTCATCAATAGAAAATGGCAAACCCTTATTAGAACTGGATTCTTTTGCCCATTCCCTTCTAATAAAATCAATAAATGTGATATTCCAATTGTTTCTTTGTTGCGCTCTTTCTATCCAATATACTTTAAATTCTTTTAACTTAATATCTAAAAAATCTTTACTAATTTTTGTCATTTCAATTATGTCTAAACTTTCTTTTGAGGGCATCCAATCTTGTGAAAGTCTAGAAAAGGTTTTATTTGATGTTGGTTTCTTAACCTCATAATTATGATTATTTTTTTTGTTCTCAAAATTAATAAATTTATATTTTACTAATTTATTAATTGACTTAGCTAAAGAGCCTTCGTCTATAAAACTTATATGTTTTGCAAGTTGATTTGTAAGTTCACTACTTGAGGAAATTTTATTAAAATTTTCTTTTTTATATAAATCTAGGACAATTGCGCAATGTAATCCAAGGGTTTCAGCCACTTCTGAAGAAAAAGAGAGTTTACTTTTTGACAATACTTACCTACTCCTTCTTTCTATAACCGCATCATTTAATTTATTTAAGCAGTTAACGGTATCTTCCCAACCCATGCACGCATCAGTGATGCTTTGCCCATATATTAAATTGTCTGATATTTTTTGATTACCTTCATTTAAATGACTTTCAATCATTATCCCCTTGATATTCTTATCACCAAGCTTTATTTGTTCTGAAATATTTTCAATTACAGGTATTTGCTGTTTAAATTTTTTCTGACTATTTCCATGACTAGCATCTATCATAATAGATTCATTTACATCTGCTTCTCTCAGAGCAGTCAGAGTAGCCTCAACAGATTGTTGGTCATAATTTGGATTTTTTCCTCCACGTAAAATAATATGTGAGTCATGATTACCAGCTGTTTTAAGCATAGCAATATCAGCCTCTTTTGTTGCTCCCAAGAAAACATGTGAATGATTTGCAGCTTGTATTCCATCTATAGCTGCTTTAAGTCCACCATCAGTCCCATTCTTAATACCTATGGGACAGGACAAGCCTGACGCTAACTCTCTATGAATCTGACTTTCTGCAGTTCTTGCGCCAATTGCACCCCAAGATATAATATCTGTGACATATTGTGGTGAGATAGGATCTAAAAATTCAGTTCCTGCAGGAAGTTTTAGATTAGCAATTTCAATAAGAAGTTTCCTTGCCATTTCAACTCCTTTAGCTATATCGTATGTTTCATTTATATTTGGATCATTAATTAATCCTTTCCAGCCTACAGTTGTTCTAGGTTTCTCAAAATATACTCTCATAATTATGAGCAAATTTTCTTTTAATTTTGAATTTTGTTCCGTAAGTTTAGTGGCATATTCAATTGCACTTTCAGGATCGTGAATTGAACAAGGTCCAACAACAACAAAAAGACGATCATCTTTTCCATGTAAAATTTGACTTATTTCATTTCTTGTTCCGTATACAAGTTTTGCAATTTCATCATTAATTGGAAATTTATTCACAAGCTCATAGGGAGCAGGGACCTTTCTACGATCAATGATTCTTGTATTATCTGTCGAATAATTCATATTTTAAATTTAAAATTACTAGTGGATGCTTATTATTAAATGAAAGCAAGATAATATAAACAAATTATTAAAAATTCTTACTTCAATAAAACTTGATATAAAAACATTTTTTTAAGGAAATACACAATATATTGTATTAATATATACTCAAATAACATTATGTTGTGTTTTTATGCAAAATATTAATCCTGTACAGTCAGAACTTCCGACCATCTTGGGAAAACAATTTGATAGTTTGCCAGAGGATCTCTTTATACCCCCCAATGCATTTGAGCTTTGTCTAGAATCTTTTTCAGGCCCAATGGATCTTTTGCTATACCTTATAAGAAAAGAGAATATTAATATTTTAGATTTAAATATTTCAACTATTACAGATCAATATCTTGAGTATATTGAGATGGTTGATTCTTTAAAATTTGAACTTGCTGCTGATTATTTAGTAATGGCAGCAACATTAGCTGAAATCAAGTCAAGATTAATGCTGCCAAAGGAGTCATCTGAAGAATATGAAGATGATCCGAGAGCTGAACTAATAAGAAGATTACAGGAATATCAAAGATATAAGTCAGTTGCTGAAAAAATTGCAACACTCCCATTGGTTGATAGAGATTTTTATATTGCATCTGCACAAATTCCTGATGTTGAACCCCTTGAAAAGAAGAAATTCACAATCTCAGAACACGAGCTTATATCAACAATCAAAGAAGTACTTAATAGGCCAAACTATAAATCGAATCACTTAATTGATTTTGAGGAGCTCTCTACACAAGAAAGAATTCAGATAATCTTAGAATTTTTAAAAGAAAATAAAATACTTAGCTTTTCAAAAACCTTAAGAAAATCAGAGGGAAAAAAAGGAGTAGTTGTTACCTTGCTAGCATCTCTTGAATTAGCAAAAGATGGATATATTGATCTAATTCAAAATAGAAGCGAAGAGTTATTCATTAAATCTAAAAGGAGCTCAAGTTTTGGATCTTAAAATTATTAATAGCATTGAAGCAATTTTGTATGGAGCAGCTAGACCAATAAGGCTATCTGAATTAAGGGGCATACTTGAAAGTGACGGAACGAGTATTGAGCTGTCTGAAATCAAACAATCAATAAATATTCTTGAGGATAGATATAAAGATACTTCAATTGAAATCAAGGATGTAGCATCAGGGTATAGAATACAAATTAAAGAAGTGCATAGTTCAAGCATTGGACATTTATGGAGCGACAAAACTCAAAGAATTTCTAGAGCTTTAATGGAAACAATATCAATTATTGCATATAAACAACCTGTCACAAGAGGAGATATTGAGGACATCAGGGGTGTCACAGTTAGTACTAGAAGCATAAGAACATTGTTAGAAAGAAATTGGATAAAAGTATCTGGTTACAGAGATGTTCCAGGCCGACCAGCTCTATATATTACGACAAAAAATTTCCTTGACGATCTTGATATGAAAAATCTCTCGGATCTGCCTCAGCTTCCTGATATTGTTGAAATTGAAGATAAAGAAGTTATATCAAAAGCAATTTAAATTATGGCAGAAAGACTGCAAAAGTTCCTTGCAAAATCAGGACTAGGATCAAGAAGATATTGCGAAGAGCTAATTAAATCAAAAAAAATTAAAGTTAATGGTGCTATCGCTGTAATTGGTTCATCTGTTAATAAAAAAGATATAGTTGAGTTTGATGGAAAAATTTACAAATTCATTGATCAAGAAACACAACTCTTAATGTTAAACAAACCAGAAGGAGTTCTATCCTCAAATAAAAAAGAAAAAAACTTGCCTATTGTTTTCGATTTTTTACCGAGTAAAGATGATGATATAAGATGGATATCAATTGGCAGATTAGATATCAATACTTCAGGATTAATGCTTTTTACAAATGATGGTAAATTTGCAAACTTTTGTATGCACCCCTCATCACTAATTGATAGAGAATACCTCGTCAGAGCTAGAGGTGAATTTAATCAAGAGATTAAAGAAAAAATGCTTGAGGGTATTAATATAGAAGGCCATAAATATAAATTGTCAGACATTGTAGAAGGTGAAAAAATATCTTCAAATCAATGGTTTTCAGTTTGTCTAATGACTGGAAGAAATAAAGAAGTAAGAAAAATCTTCAATGAAATGGGCCTTGAGGTTAGCAGATTAAAAAGAACTAGATTTGGACCAATATTTATGCCATCGAGCTTAAAGAAAGGTCAGTATTTAAATTTGTCAAATAAAGAAATTGAATCACTCAAGCATTATGGAACATAAAAAGGCTTTTGATTTTCTTATAAAAAAATCGTTAAGCATGAATTTTAAAGAACTTGCCAAACATATAAAAAAAGTTGGCCCTCTAAAAATAAAAACATCAAATATGAAATTTGTTGATCATCTAGTAAAAATAATTGTTGGACAACAACTTTCAGTCAAATCAGCTGCTGCAATATGGGAAAGAACTGAAAAAATACTTAATGAAAGTAATTATAAAAAACCAAACGATAGTTTGAATAAAAAATTTAAGTCTGCTGGATTATCTAGACAAAAAATTGAATATTTAAATGGAATTATTTTTAATCATGAATTAATAGATATGAAAAAAAAAGATCTAATAAAAATGAACTATAACCAGTATTATGATTTTTTAATTAAGCTAAAAGGAATAGGTCCGTGGTCCATAGAAATGTCACGTATTTTTTATGTTGGTGACCCAGATATATTCTCAATTCTTGACTTGGGATTAAAAAATGCCCATTTAAAAATATTTGATTTGAAAACATATAACCAAATTTTTTATCAAGAATTCAGTCCATACCGAAGTTACATGTGCTTATTTCTGTGGAGAATTCTCGAAGATGAAAACGTTACTATTTAATCTTCGTATTCAATATAATTATTATCTGAGCCAGAACTTTCTTCAGACAACATCCATAAATAATATTTAATTAATGCATCTGGTTTTTTTAATTGAAGAGGATCTTCGGCTGGAAACGCATGGGCTCTCATATCAGTTCTTGTTGCTTTTGGATCAAAATTAAAGATTTTGAGTCTCGAAGTTGTCTCAACCTCATCTTTTAAGATTTCAGCAAGGATTTTAATTCCACCCTTTGAAATAGAATAAGCTCCCCAAAACGAACTTCCTTTTTTAGCCACACCTGACGATGTAAATATAATCCTTGGGATTTCAGAAATTTCAAGAATTGGTAATAAAAATCTAGATAGTAAGAAAGAGCTTGTGAGATTAACTTTCATAACTTTTTCCCATGTTTTCAAATCGTAATTTTCAATTGTCGACAATTTCTCAACAATAGCAGCATTGTTAATAAGAGCATCAAGATTACCATATGTCTTTTGAATGCTGTTTGTAATTTCTTGACAATAATTCTCATCAAGATTATTTAAATCACACGTTATAATCATTGGATTAGTTTTATATTTTCTTTTGATTTCGTCATAAACCTGATCTAAAAGTTTTTCATCTTTTGATAATAGGATTGTATTTGCGCCATACTTACTGAAATTAAGTGCTAAACATTTTCCAATTCCCCTTGATGCACCTGTAATTAGAATATTTTTATTTAATAAAAATTTTGTATCTTCAATATCAATATTCATAGATTAAGATTTGATGAGACCTCTGACACCTCATTTACAAAGGGATAATCATTTTCTTTTAAAAAAATTTCTTCTAATGAATATCCATAAGAGCATCCAAGTATCCTTGTTCCGGCAGCCAGTCCTGCCTTCAAATCATTTGGATGATCACCAAGATATATTGTTTCTTCTGGAGCTATACTCAAGTATTTACAGGCTAGTAATATTCCTTCAGGATCTGGTTTAGAGATTTGAACATGATCAGGACATACAATAGTTTTAATATTTTTAAGTTCTGAAAAAGAATCTAAGATAGGCTTTGCATATTTATAAAACTTATTTGTTACCACTCCATATCTAATAGAGTTTAAATCTAAGAATTCTATGAGCTCAGGTATTCCAGAGAAAAGCCTTGACTCATTTGTTAAGTTTTTTTCATATTCTGCAAGGAATTCAGATCTATATTTTTTAAAATTTAAATCAGTTTCGTCTATTTCAAAAAAAAACTTAATTAATTTTGAGGTTCCCTCTGAAATATGATTTTTTATTCCTTCAATTGAAGCCTTAGGTCGATTATATTTTTTTAAAATATTATTAAGTGATATCAAAAAATCTGGAGCTGTATCTACAAGAGTTCCATCCAAATCAAATAAGACAAGTTTAGTTTTATGATTTTCTGGCATACATGAGATAATTTACACCAAGATCATTATTAAGATTTGCTTTATGAGTCAAAGGATTATAGAACATGCCCTTTGTTTCAATTAATTCCGCATTTGCTTCTCTAACAAATTTTGCCAAAGAAGATGGCTTAATGAACTTGCTGAATTCATGAGTTCCCTTTGGAAGAATATTAAAAATATATTCTGCACCAACTATTGCAGTAATCCATGATCTTGGATTTTTGTTAATAGTAGAAAGAAAAAGAAAACCATCTGGTTTTAAAAGATCAACACAATTTTTTACAAGATGTCCTGGATCTGGAACGTGTTCTAATACTTCAAGACATGTAACGACGTCGTAATAGTTTTTCTTTTCAGAGATCAATTCTTCTGCTGTTTTTTCAAAATAGTCAATATTTTTGTTATTTTTTTGAGAATGTATTTTTGCAACCTCAATTCCAGGTCCTGCTGCATCAATGCCAGTAACAATTGCACCTTGATCAAACATAGCCTCACACAAGAGACCACCCCCACAACCCACATCTAATACATTCTTATTTTCTAGATTAATTTTTTCACTGATGTAGGACGCTCTTAGTGGATTAATTACATGCAGTGGTTTAAAGTCACCATTTATATCCCACCAGTTTTCAGCAATATCAGAAAATTTTTTTACTTCTTGTTGATCAATGTTTGACATGGCCATATTTTAACTCGTAAAAATTTATTAAAGAACAAATAAAAAAACTATATTTGTAGTGAAACTACAGTTATCTGTATCTAAATTTACTTTAAATTGGTATTTTTTAATTTAATTGACTTGATACAGCTGTTAAGATTAACTTCACTACACATTATTATATTAAATTTAATTGTGATTATTTCTGCACTCAAATCAACAAGTCATACTGATACCAGGTCCCCCATCCATATTGATACTATTAAAACTCTAATCGATCTTGAAATAGAAGTTTGGTTTGAGGAGGGAGTTGGCTCTGGTATTAATGTAAATGATAGTGCATTTGAGGATATTGGTTTAAAAAAACATTCTAGAAACGATTGTCTAAAAAATGCAAATCTTTTAATAACAAATGAATCACTTAGTTCTGAAGAGCTAGAACTGGTTAAATCTGGTTCAACAATATTAGGTATGGTAAATCCGTTTAACAACAATGCTTTCATAAAGTCATGTTCAGACAATAATATAAATCTTGTTAGTATGGAATTTATCCCTAGAATTACTAGAGCTCAAAAAATGGATGTTTTGAGTTCTCAAGCTAACCTTGCGGGATATGTTGCTGTAATAGAATCTGCTAAACATTTATCAACAGCTTTGCCCATGATGATGACAGCTGCAGGTACACTGAAACCTGCTAAAGTTTTTGTAATCGGAGTTGGAGTCGCAGGACTTCAGGCCATTGCAACTGCAAAAAGATTGGGCGCTAGAGTGGAAGCATTTGATACAAGAGATGTTGTGGAAGAGCAGGTTAACTCTCTTGGTGCTAAATTTGTAAAAATTGACATTGGAGAAACTGGGGAAACAGATCAAGGTTACGCAAAAGAACTTTCAGAAGAACAAATTAATAAGCAAAAAGAATTACAATCAAATGTTTGTGCACGATCAGATATTGTAATTACAACTGCTCAGCTTTTTGGAAGACCTGCCCCTCTTCTTGTTGATAATCAGACGATAGATAAAATGGCACCAGGAAGTGTCATTTTTGACATGGCAGTTGAATCTGGTGGAAATGTTGAAGGCTCAGCAATCGATAAAATCATAGAAAGAAATGGTGTAAAGATAATTGGTATTTCTAATATAGCCTCCAAAGTTTCTAATCATGCGTCCTTGGCATTATCTAATAACTATAATAATTGGATTGCTGATTTTTATGATGTTGAATCTTCTAATATCAAATTTGATTTTGAAGATGAAATTATTAAAAGTAGTGTTTTGGTTTTTGAGGGTAAAATCACAAATGAGAGGTTTCAATAATGGAAACATATATTCTACTTGGGTTTGTTTTAATATTATCAATTTATTTAGGCCTTGAGTTAATCTCAAAAGTACCTAGTACTTTGCATACTCCATTGATGTCTGGCGCAAATGCAATCTCTGGAATTGCTCTAGTAGGAGCTCTGTCTTTGGGATCTGATACACAATTACAAGAAATATTGGCATTTCTTGCTGTAACATTTGCATCTATAAACGTTTTTGGTGGTTATTTAGTTACTAACAGAATGCTAAGAATGTTTAAGAAAAAATAAAAATGAGTTTCATAGACAATATCTCATCATTTCAAAATATAATTTATATTTTTTCCTCTATTTTATTTATATCAGGAATTAAGATGCTAGGAAAAGAAGAAACTGCAGTAAGAGGTAATTTTTTGTCAGCCCTTGCAATGCTAATCGCAGTATCTGTAACACTAATAAATATTTTTAATCCGCTGCTGATCATAATGGGAATATCTATTGGAGCAGTAGTTGGCTCATTAATTGCTTTAAAAGTAAAAATGACATCAATTCCAGAAATGGTTGCTCTTTTTAATGGATTTGGAGGATTGGCAACATTCTTTATTGCCTGGTCTGAGTTTAATTCGTCTATTGATAATTCTTTTCAATATATATTAATAATGTTAACGGTTTATATTGGAGGTGTTACCTTTTCTGGAAGTATTGTCGCCTACGGCAAATTATCAGAAAGACTTAAGATTGCAAAAACATCAATAATTACAAAATTATTTACTACGATTTTTTATATTTCTTTGGTTTATCTTCTTTACACAGCTGCATTAACAGAAATATTCATACCAACTTTTGACTTTTTTACACTTTTGCTTGTTTTAGCTTTGTTAGGTGGAGTTGGATTTGTTTTACCAATTGGTGGCGGAGATATGCCTGTTGTTATATCACTTTTGAATTCTTTTTCTGGAATAGCTGCAGCATTTGCAGGTTTGCTGCTGCTAAATAATGTTTTAATTGTTGCAGGATCCTTAGTAGGTGCAAGTGGTTTAATTTTAACCATAATTATGGCTAAAGCTATGAATAGATCTATTGGAAATATTCTTTTTGTTGGATATGCTGCCTCATCTCCAAGCTCAAAATCTGAAGAGACAGGAGAAGTAAAACCCATTAATGTTTCAGATGCATATCTAATATTGGAAAATGCAAATTCTGTTTTAGTAATTCCTGGCTATGGTATGGCTGTTGCTCAGGCACAACATGTTGTAAGAGAACTTGGTGAACTTCTTGAATCAAATGGAACAGAAGTGAAATATGGTATTCATCCAGTTGCAGGAAGAATGCCAGGACATATGAATGTTTTATTAGCAGAAGCAAATGTACCTTATGATGTATTAGTAGAACCTGAGGATGTAAATCCAATGATGGATACTGTTGATGTTGCCGTTGTTATAGGTGCAAATGATGTCGTAAATCCATCTGCAACAGAAGAGCCTGGAAGTCCAATATATGGTATGCCAATCATAGAAGCACATAATGCTAGAACTGTTTTTGTATTAAAAAGATCAATGTCATCTGGTTTTGCAGGAGTTCAAAATCCCTTATTTTTCAAAGAAAATACTAGGATGTTATTCGGTGATGCAAAAGATTCTATAGGTGGTCTTGTATCTGAATTTAAAGAATAAATAAGACCCTAATTATGTTAAAATATTTACATAATTGAGGGGATAAATCCGTCAAAATTTTAAGGACTACTCAAGCAAAAAATGAGTGATTTTGCGAAAGAAATAATATCTGTAAACATTGAAGATGAGCTTAAGCAATCTTATCTAAGTTATGCTTTAAGTGTTATCCACGGCAGAGCATTACCTGACATAAGAGATGGACTAAAACCTGTTCATAGAAGAATTTTATTTGCTATGTATGACTTGAGAAATTTTTATAATAAACCTTACAAAAAATCTGCGAGAGTTGTTGGCGATGTAATTGGCAAATATCATCCTCATGGTGATTCAGCTGTATATGATGCAATGGTCAGAATGGCACAAGATTTTTCAATGAGGTACCCACTAGTAGAAGGACAGGGTAACTTTGGTTCAATCGATGGAGATCCTCCAGCGGCCATGAGATATACAGAAGTTAGAATGGCAAAAATTTCTGATGAAATGCTTGGTGACATAGAAAAAGAAACAGTATCTTTTTCACCAAATTACGACGGTAGTGAACATATTCCAGATGTTTTACCAACAAAAATACCAAATCTACTTGTTAATGGTTCTTCTGGAATCGCAGTTGGAATGGCTACTAATATCCCACCTCACAATTTAACAGAGGTTATTAATGGCTGCGTTAATTTAATTAATAATCCTAAAATATCTATTGATGAACTTATCAAGCACATATCTGGCCCTGATTTTCCTACTGGTGGAACAATTGATGGAAAAGCTGGCATATATGAGGCATATAAGACAGGAAGAGGAATAATTCATATTAGGTCAAATACCTCTATTGAAGAGGATAAATCTGGCAAACAGTCGTTAATTATTAATGAAATACCTTATATGGTTAACAAAGCAAAAATGCTTGAAAAAATTGCTGAACTGGTTAAAGAGAAAAAAATTGAAGGAATAACAGAAATTAGAGATGAATCTGATAAAGACGGCCTTAGAGTTGTAATTGAAATCAGAAAAGGAGATTCTGCTGATGTTCTTGAAAATAATCTATTTGCTCAAACACAACTAGAGCAGTCATTTGGCATTAACTTTACAGTTTTATCAGAGGGACAACCCAAAGAAGTAAATCTCAAAGAGATGCTTCAAGCATTTGTTAAACATCGTAAAGACATTATTACCAAAAGGACTAAGTATGATTTAAAAAGGGCAAAAGATAGGGGCCATGTTGTAGAAGGATTAATGGTAGCTATAGCCAACATTGATGAAATTATTGCCATCATAAAAAAATCAAAAGATCCAAAAATTGCCGCCATAGCACTTACTAAAAAAATATGGAAATCGGGACCCGTTGAGGTCCTACTTAAAAAGGTTGGAAGTGATGCATGCAAACCTAAGGGTTTAAGTAAAGATTTCGGATTAAAAGGAAAAAAATATAAATTATCACAAGATCAAGCTAAGGCAATTCTTGAGCTAAGGCTTGGTAGGCTAACCGGATTAGAACAAGAAAACTTGAGCAAAGAATTTTCTGAAATTGTTGAGAAAATAATTGGATTACAAAAGATTCTTGATGATAAGGAAACATTAATCAAGCTCATGGTGAATGAGCTTGAAGAAATAAAAAGTAATTTTGGTGACGAAAGAAAAACATTAATCAATGACACTAGAAGAGGTATAACAAACGAAGATTTAATACCTGAGGAAATAAGAGTATTAACAGTCTCACGAAGTGGCTATGCGAAAACTCAACCTCTTGATGAATATCGTGAACAGAGAAGAGGTGGTCAAGGAAAAGCAGCAGCTTCTGTAAAAGAAGAGGATTTAATTCAAAATTTATATGTTTTAAGTAGTCACATTCAAATACTTTGTTTTACAACGAAAGGGAAAGTTTTCTGGTTAAAAGTTTATGAAATTCCAGTCGCATCTAGAACCTCTAAAGGGAGACCATTAGTTAACATGTTAAATTTGGATGATGATGAAAGGGTAAGCGAAATACTTCCAGTGGAAGAATTCTCGGATAAGAATTATATCTTCATGGCTACAAGAAAGGGAATTACAAAAAAAACTAATTTGAGCTTATTCGCAAGAAAATGGAAATCAGGAATAAAAGCAATTAATCTTGATGAAGATGATAAATTAATAGGAACCGCAATCACAGATGGTAATCAGGAAATCCTTTTAGCATCCTCTGCAGGTAAGCTTATTAGATTTAAAGAATCAAAAGTAAGACCAATGGGAAGAACTGCTAGGGGTGTTAAGGGTATCAAGCTAAAAAAAGATCAGGTATTAATATCACTTAATGTTGCTGATTCTTCAAAAATGGTTCTATGTGTTTCAGAAAATGGATATGGAAAGAAAACTCAACTAGATGACTTTCCTACTCATAATAGGGGTGGCCAAGGAGTCATTTCCATTAAGACTAGTGAAAGAAATGGTTTAATGGTTGCTGCAACTCTTGTAGAAGAAGAGGATGGGATTATGTTGATAAGTGATAAGGGTACAATGATTCGTACCAATGTTTCTCAAGTCCCAACGTTGAGCAGAAATACTCAAGGGGTAAAAATAATTACTCCTAAAGAAGGTGAAAAGCTTATGGAGTGTGTAACCATCCCTAAAGAAGAAGAGTAATATCATGAGGCAGTGGAATTTTTGTGCAGGTCCTGCAGCAATCTCTGAAGAAGTTCTTCAAGATCTTAAATCAGAATTATTAGAATATAAGAATTCAGGCACTTCAGTGATGGAAATGAGTCATCGTTCAGAAATATATTCAAAGATAGCTCATGAGGCGAAAAGTGATCTAATTCAAATTTTAAATATTCCCGATAATTATGAAGTTCTATTCCTTCAGGGGGGTGCAACTTATCAATTCTCAATGATACCAATGAATTTTAAACATCTTACAGGTGCAGCTGATTATGTTACAACTGGGACTTGGACAAAAAAGGCTTTTGCAGAGGGATCAAAAATTATTAGCATTAATGAAATATATTCATCAGAAGATTCTAATTTTACATGTGCACCAGATATAGAAAAATTAGATATATCAGAAAATGCATCATATGTTCATTATTGCCCAAATGAAACAATCCAAGGTAATGCGATTCATAATGTACCAAATATAAAGAAACCTTTAATTGCTGACATGTCTTCAGTGATCTTGAGTGAGCCTATTGATATAAGTAAATTTTCATTAATATACGCAGGAGCACAAAAAAATATTGGGCCAGCAGGCCTAACCATAGTAATTATTGATAAAGAATTTATGAGGCTGGACGACGATAGTCTTCCAAATATTTTAAGATATTCACAGCATTCAAAATCTAATTCAATGCTAAATACACCACCAACTTTTGCGTGGTATATGGCGGGAAAAGTCTTCAAATGGATTAAAAATTCTGGTGGATTAGATTACTTTAGTGAACTAAATCATAAAAAGGCATCTAAATTATATAAATACATAGATGATTCGTTATTTTACAGTAATCCTATAAATATAAATAACAGATCAATAATGAATGTAACATTCGTATTAGCAGATAGTGATTTAGATCCTTTATTTTTAGAAGAATCAAATGCAAATGGTCTTCTTAGTTTAAAAGGGCATCGATCTATTGGAGGAATGCGAGCCAGCATATATAATGCAATGCCTTTAGAGGGAGTAGAGGAATTGATAAAGTTCATGAAGTATTTTGAATTAAAGTATGGATAATTTTTTATGACTACTAAAAAACTTAAAAATCTTAGAAATAATATTGATAAAGTTGATAAGGATCTTTATGCGCTTGTTCAAAAAAGAGCATCATATGCAATAGAAATAGGTAAATTAAAGTCAAAGTTAAGTCCAAAAGATTCTTACTACAAACCAGATAGAGAGTCTAAAATTTTAAGAAATGTTTTAAAAGCTAATGAAAAAGGCTTGTTACCTGATTCAAAAATTCGAATGATTTTTAAGGAACTTATCTCAGGTTGTCTTTCTCTTGAAGAAGTTTTGAAAGTAGCCTTTTTGGGGCCTGAGGGCACACACTCAGAGTCTGCTGTTCATAATCAGTTTGGATCACAAGTTATAAGAATACCAACAAGTACAATTGAAGATGTGTTTTTTCAGACTCTTAATGACGGAGTAAATATGGGAGTTGTGCCTGTTGAGAATTCTTCTGAGGGCGTAATTAATACGACACTAAATTGCCTTGCCGATAATGAAGATATAAAAATTATTGGCGAGATTTATGTGGATATTGAACATCAGCTTGCAGCAGGCAATAAATTTAATATTAAAGATGCTTTTGCCATTGCCTCCCATCCTCAAGCATTGGGCCAATGTTCAAAATGGATTGAAAGAAACATCGGCAATATAAAAAGACTTGAAATGCCAAGCTCTGCAGTTGCTGCACTGTATGCCAAGGAAAATAAGAATATTTTGTGCATAGTAAATGATATGGCAATAAGTAATTACAAATTGCAACTAATTAAAAAAAATATCCAAGACTATTCTGAAAATAAAACAAGATTTCTTGTAATTGGAAAAATAGATGTTGAAAAAACAGGAAGAGATAAAACTTCTTTTTTGATCCAGACGCCTAATAAGCCAGGATCTTTAATGTCTGTTTTGAAGCCTTTTGATAAAAGAAAAATTAATTTGAGCAAAATCGAGACTCGTCCATCTCGAGGAAATACTAATTCTCACGATTTTTTTATTGATTGCGAGGGCCACATCAATGACAGAAAATTAAATCATGTTATAAAAGAAGTAAATGAAACTGGAGCAATAATAAGACACTTCGGTTCATATCCAGAATACGTATGAGTAATCATGTTGAAACAATTCTTATTATTGGAATAGGAATGATAGGTGCTTCGATTGGCTTAGCAGCAAAGCAAAAGGGCTTAAAAGTTTTTGGATATGATCTTAATAAATCTAATATCAAAGTGGCATTGGATGAAAAAATAATTCATGAAGAATTGAAATCATTAGATCAAATTAGCATAGAACCAATCTCAAATGATATAGATTTAGTTATCATATCAGTACCACCAAAACAGACTTTAGATGTTTTAAATGATCTAAGTGAAATCTGGAATACAGAAATAACAATCACGGAAACTTGTAGTGCAAAGAACCATATACAACTGGATAATGTATCAAATATTATTCTTTCACATCCAATAGCAGGATCTGATAAGTCAGGTCCAAGCGCTGCTGATGCTAATTTATTCATTAACAAAAAAAATATAATATGCAATCCATTTAAAGCTGAAAAAAATCATATTAAAAAAGTTATAAATTTTTGGAAAGATGCACTTCAAATGAGGACTGAATTAATGAGTGTTAGTGAGCATGATTTAATTTTTGCAATGACAAGCCATCTTCCTCATCTAATTGCATTTGCATTAATAGATTCAATTAGATTAGCCAACACAAAAGTTGGTGATAATGCTGGTGGAGGATTGAAAGAATTTATAAGATTAAGTGGATCCAATCCTGAAATGTGGAGAGACATTTTTACCATTAACAGAGTAGACATCATAAAAGCTCTTGCAGGTATGCAGGTTTCAATAAATAATCTTTTAGAGCTAATCACAGAAACAAAAGAAATTCCTGAAATGCTTTCGCACTCAGAAATGTTAAAAGAGGAACTTAAAGAGATTAAGGCCTTTAAAGAAGATAAGTTTTGAACCTGATATCTAATCAAATCAGTTGTTTAAAAGGGGAAGCCTTATGCCCTGGAGACAAATCAATTTCGCAAAGAATTTTAATATTGGGATCATTATTAAATAGTAATTTGATTATTGATGGTTTTTTAGATGCAAATGATCCAAATTCAACGCTCAATGCTTTAAATAAAATTGGTGCTTCAATTTTAAAAAAGGATGGAAAGATTATTCTTTTCAAGAGAGAAAAGAATTTTCTTCAACCTGAAGAAGATTTAGATTTAGGCAATTCAGGAACCGGTGCAAGACTAATACTAGGTTTAGTATCTGGACTTGGATTAAATACGAGATTAGTAGGCGACTCATCATTATCAAATAGACCAATGTTGAGAGTTGTAAATCCTCTAAAAGATATGGGTGTTGATATTGAAACCAATGATGGAAAATTGCCGGTAAAAACATCAGGCGGAGAAATAAATAATTTTTTTGAATACAAAATGCCAGTTGCAAGCGCACAAGTTAAATCATGTTTGATATTAGCTGCACTTTCATCAAATAAAGAAATTAAAATTTTTGAGCCAAAGAAAACTCGGGATCATACTGAAAGAATGATTGAATATTTTGGTGGAGATATAAAATACGGTGATTCAAAAAATCCAGGAGAGATTAAATTAAATAAAACTAAACTTAAATCTAGAAATGTATACTCTATAGTTGGAGATTTCTCCTCAGCCTCTTTTATTATTGTTGCAGCATTAATTGCTCCAAAATCTAATGTAATAATTAGGAATGTTGGACTTAACAAAACAAGAAATGGATTAATCAAAGTTCTTTTATCAATGGGAGCATCTCTTAAAATAACTAATAAAAAAACTAAATGTAATGAAGAGGTTGGGGATATTCTTGTTACTTCGTCAAAGCTAAATAGTGTAATTGTTCCAGAAAAAATTATTCCAAATATCATTGATGAAATACCCATTTTGAGTATTGCAGCTTCATTTGCAGAAGGTAAAACTATAATAAAGAATGCATCGGAGCTGAAAATTAAAGAATCTGACAGATTACATGCTATATCAGATGGATTATTGAAATTAAAGATAAACCACGAGTTATTTTATGATGGATTATCTATCGAAGGTCATGATAGACAAATAGATACAAATGAAATCATTGATTCATATGATGATCATAGAATTGCAATGAGTTTCCTAGTTGCAGGAATAAGATCAAAGAAAGGTATAACTGTAAAAGACTGTAAGAATATAGAAACTTCGTTTCCTAATTTTATAGAGATAATGAATAACCTTGGAATGTCTATTGATGAAAAAAATTAATGTTATTACAATCGATGGCCCATCTGCATCTGGCAAGGGCTCTTTAGCAAAGAATATTGCTAATCAATTTGGCATAGATATTCTTGATAGTGGATCACTTTATAGATTATATGCATATTTTACAGAATTAAAATTTGATAGTGTTGAAATACAAAACAAGATAAGTAACGAAATAAAGTTTGAACTTAAAGATATGAGTATTGATATCAAATATAAATCAAAAAATATTTCTAATGAAATTAGATCTGAAGACATTGCAAAATTTGCTTCTAAATTGAGCACAAGATCAGAAGTAAGACAATCCCTATATAGCATCCAAAGAAATTTTTATATGCAAAAAGGTTTGGTTGCAGATGGAAGAGATATGGGTACAGTAGTATTTAAAGATGCAAAGTTAAAAATATTTTTGACTGCATCAATTGAAGAGAGAGCAAAAAGACGATATTTAGAGTTGCAGAATCGAGGACAAGAAGTTAATATGCCCGATCTGATGGCAGATATTGAGCAAAGAGACTTTAAAGATAGATCAAGAGATTTATCGCCACTCTTTCCAGCAGATGATGCTCATATAATTGACTCGTCTAATATGTCTGCAGAAGAGGTGTTTTTATGCACTAAAAAATTATATGAGAAGGAATTTTATTAAATGTCAGAATCTTTTGCTACGCTTTTAGAAGAAAATCTAAGTACACTAGACATGAAACCTGGATCAATTGTCTCTGGAGTTGTTTTAGATGTTGATAGCGACTGGGTAACTGTTCATGTTGGTCTCAAATCTGAGGGTATAATTTCTCTTAACGAGTTTAAAAATAATGATGGTGAAGTAGACATTCATGTTGGTGATGAGGTTGAGGTTGCTCTTGAAGCTGTTGAGGATGGGTACGGTGAAACAAGGATCTCAAGAGAAAAAGCTAGAAAAATCTCCACTTGGAAAATGCTTGAAGAGTCTCTGGATACTGGCGAATTTGTAACTGGTAAAATTCACAATCGAGTAAAGGGTGGGTTTGCTGTTGAAGTTGATATGGTAAAAGCCTTTCTTCCTGGTTCTTTGGTAGATGTCAGACCTGTAAAAGAAGCACCAGATATAGAAAATACTATTCAAGATTTTAAAGTTATCAAACTGGACTATAAAAGAAATAACGTAGTTTTATCAAGAAAAGCTGTATTGGAAAAGAATAACTCGGCTGTAAAAGTTGAACTTTTGAAGAACCTTGATGAAGGACAAATAGTGAAGGGCATTGTTAAAAATATTACTGATTATGGAGCATTTATTGATCTGGGTGGTTTAGATGGACTTCTTCACATTACAGATATTTCTTGGTCAAGAGTTGCCAATCCTTCTGAACACCTCAATCTTGGAGAGGAAATAGATGTGAAAGTTTTAAATTTTGATAAAGAAAAATTAAGGGTTTCTTTGGGCTTAAAACAAATACAAAATGATCCTTGGGAGAATGTGGAGTCAAAATATTCTGTAGGTGGAATATATGAAGCCGAAGTTTCTAACATAACTGATTATGGCTGCTTTGCCCAAATAGAAGAAGGTATAGAAGGGCTAATTCATTTATCTGAATTAGACTGGACAAGTAAAAATATACATCCATCAAAGGTTGTTGAAATGTCAGAAAAAATTAAAGTAATGATTCTTGAAATAGAGTATGACAAAAGAAGAATTTCTTTGGGCTTAAAACAAACAAAACCAAATCCATGGACTGATTTTAGTAATAAATATAGTATTGGTGATAAGGTTGATGGCATCATTAAATCTATTACAGATTTTGGTGTTTTTGTTGGTCTTGAGGGCGATATAGATGGTTTGATTCATTTATCTGATATTTCGGAAGATGAGGATCCTAAAAAATCTCTTGAAGAATTTAAAAAAGACCAAAAACTTGATTGTATCGTTTTCGCAATTGATGCTGAAAGAGAAAGAATTTCTTTAAAATTGAGTGAATAGTAAAAAACAAGATATCATAAATAGATCAGACATAGAGTTACTAATTTTAAAGAGAATTCCCGATTTAAATAAAGATAACGTCTCTAAAGCTATAAATATTATTTTAGACTCAATCATTGAAGCAGTTGCTTTAGATGAAAAAGTAGAGATAAGAGGTTTTGGTACTTTTTCAAAGAAAAATATAAGACCTAGAAAATTTACAAATCCACGAACAAAAAAAGTTTCATACTTAGGAGAAACATCAATACTGCACTTCAAACCTTCAAAATCTTTAATAAAACAATGAATTTTAGATTAAACTTTTATATATGCAAAAAAAAATAATTGTTGCTATCGATGAAACTAACATTAGTACATTTAAAAAAATTTTAAACTGTCTTGATAATAAAAAATGCCTGATAAAGATTGGTAGCGTTGCATTTAATTCTATTGGTCATTATGCAATCAATTATGCAACTGAAAATGACTTTGAAATATTTCTTGATCTTAAATTCCATGACATACCAAATACTGTAAAGAAATCTATTCAAGGATTACTATCTCTTCAATTAAAAATGCTTACAATCCATACATCTGGTGGAAAAGAAATGATGTTAGCAGCAATGGAAGCAGTTGCTGGAACAAATATTAAAGTATTCGGAGTTACAGCTCTTACCAGCCTTAATGATCAAGATACAAGACAAATATATCAAAGAGATTCATTTGAACACGTAAATGCAATGTTGGACATAGCTGAACAAGCTGGAATCGATGGGGTTGTGTGTTCACCTCATGAGTTAGAATTGGTTAGTAAAAGGAGTTCTTTGTTATCGATCACACCTGGTATTAGATTAAAAAGTTTAAAAGATGATCAAAAAAGAGTAATGACACCAAGAGAGGCAATTAATTTGGGAGCTGATTATTTGGTTATTGGAAGACCTATAACAGCATCAAATGATATTAGGAAATCACTTGAAGAAATATATTTTAATATTCAATGAAAGCAGAAAAAATAACAAATTATATTTTTGAAAATAATGTTTTACGACACAAATCACTAATTAGTGATTTTAGTAATGAAATTTTTAAAGAGTTTGATAATTATGCAAAAAAAATAAATCTTTCAAAAAAGATTGATAATTTAATGTATGGTGAAGTTGTAAATAATAGTGAAAATCAAGCTGCAACTCACCCTTTAATTAGAGAAAATAATGGTGACCTTAAAACTACAGCAACCCACAATTTTTTATATAAAATTAAGCTAGAACTTAAGAAGACGCGTTTCAAATATTTGACAATATCACCTAATAGAGTAAATCTTATAACACTTGGTATTGGAGGTTCTTTCGAAGGACCTAAACTATTGTCAGAAGCAAGAGAAAAAGATCCTTTATTTAAATATGATTTTATTACTGGCTCTGACTTATCTGAATTTTCAAAAAAACTTCACGGACTTGAACCAAAAAAAACATTTTTTGTAGTTTTTTCAAAATCATTTAAGACTGATGAAACTATTGAACTTTTTAAAAAAGCTATTGATTGGTCAAAAGATCATAATAAATTTTTGTTTATTACGTCTAATCCTAATGAGGTTAAAAAATATAAATGCTTTGGTAAAAGATTCACCAATGAATCAATAGATTATTTTGATAAAACAATTGGAGGTAGATATTCTATTTGGCTTGATATTGTTTCATACATTTATGGAGATATAGAATTTAGGTCTGGAGGTAAAGATGCTGATAAAGATCTAAAAGAAAATAAAGATTATCTTAATTTTATAAAAAGATTATCTTATAGTGATATCTGGAATCATAACGTAAAAGGTAAAGACTCAAGAGCAGTTTTATCATACATTTGGCGTTTGAGATCTTTACCGAATTACATTCAGCAATTAGAAATGGAGTCATTAGGTAAACCACCAAATCCAGATTCAGAATTCAAAAAGACTGGACAAATTATTTTTGGTGGTTATGGCCCGACCGCACAACATTCTTACTTTCAGTTATTGCACCAAGGAACTCATAAATTATGTGCAGATATTGTTACGTCTTACAAAGATGAGGAGAGCCTAGCTTATGCACAAGCAATAACACAGTCTAAACTTCTTGCATATGGAGAAGGTGAAATTAAGCTTGACAATGAATCAAAAATAAATGGAAATGTACCAGTAAATTTATTTATGCTTAAAGATTCTGATGAACACAGCTTAGGTTATTTTATAGCTTCATGGGAGCATAGAGTTTTCATAACAGCATCGATACTTGGTATTAATCCTTTTGATCAATTTGGTGTTAGTGCTGGCAAGATTTATACTAAGAAATATTTAGCAGACAAATATTAAATTCATAATTATTTCTTCATGTCTATTAATTTAAAGAAATTACCAAACACACCTGGAGTTTATAAATTTTTTTATAATCATGAAATTATCTATATTGGTAAAGCAAAAGATTTAAAAAAAAGAGTTTCATCTTATTTTGGTAAATCTTTCAAAGACAGAAAAACTTCTCAAATAAAGTTTTTAACAGACAAGATCGAAACATTCACTACTAAAAATGAAGTTGAAGCATTATTGCTCGAGCAAATGCTTATCAAAGAGAATAAGCCAAAATTTAATATTTTATTAAGAGATGATAAAACATACCCATACATATATTTTTCCTTAGATCATGAATATCCTGGTATATATCTTAAAAGGACTAAAAAAGCAGTTGATTCAAAATATTTCGGTCCATTTGTTAGCTCAGAAGCTGTAAAAAAATCTATTAAAGAAATTCAGAAAATTTTTAAAATAAGGAACTGTAGTGATAATACTTTTTCAAATAGAACAAGACCCTGTATTGAATTTCAAATGAAAAGATGTTCTGCACCATGTGTTAACAAAATAAAAAAAACAGATTATTTTGAGGATATTTCGAGTTCAAAATCTTTCCTTTCTTCATCTGATACAAAAACTGTTTTACACCTAGAGACTAAAATAGAAAAAGCTGTATCACTGCTTGAATTTGAAAAAGCTGCAGAAATAAGAGATCGTTTAAAAAGAATAAATTTACTGAAAGAGGAACAGTCAGTGGTTTCAGCGGCATACGATGTTGATATTTTTTCAGTGCACTATGAGCTTTCTTATATTGGGATTTCTATAATTGTTGTAAGAAGAGGAAAAATAAGAGGAACAAAAACCCATCTTATTAAACAAGCACATTTTCAAAATTTAGAGGAAGTTTATCAAAGTGTGATCGTTAATTTTTACGAAAATCAAGCAGATATTCCTCAAAAAATTCTTTTAAAGAATGCCCTAGAAAATAATAAACTTTTAGAGGATATGTTTTGTGAGAAATATCAAAAAAAAGTTAAGATTATAAACAGCCCGAATAAATCAATCAGACCAATATTTAATTTATGTAAGCTAAATGCAAAACAGGTAATAAAAAATCATATAAGTAAAAAAGATAAATATTCTTTTGCTCTTAAGGAGCTTGAAGGATATTTAGGGTCTAATGAGATTAATAAAGTTGAAGGATATGATGTCAGTCATATTTCAGGAGATAATGCTGTTGCATCATGCGTTGTTTTTTCAAAAAATGGACCTAAAAAAAAGGACTACAGATTATTTAATATCCCTAAAGAAATTTCAGGCAATGATGTCGGCTCATTACAGCATGTTATTAAAAGAAGATTAAAGTATTATGGAGATTCAAAAGTAAAACCTGATTTAATCCTGATAGATGGCGGAAAAACTCAATTAAATTATGTGGACAAAATTATTGGTAAATCTAACTATAAAGATATAAATATAATCTCAATTGTTAAAGGCTTGGATAGAGTAAGAGCAACTGAAACTATTATTGAAAAAAATGGAACAGTCGAACTTGATAAGCACTCAAAAGCATTTTTGCTTTTACAAGAGATTAGGGATGAATCTCATAGGTTTGCATTACAAGCTCTTAGAAGAAAAAAAAGAGGTAAAATTACTAAATCAAAATTAGATAATATAAAAGGTATTGGTTCAGCTCGTAAAGCAAAATTAATAAGAAGGTTTAAGAGTATTAAAAATATTAAGTCAGCAACAAAAGAACAAATAATGACTGTTGACGGTATAAATGAGAAAATAGCTTCATCAATTAAGGATAATATTAAATGATACAAAGGCTTATTAACTTTCTAACTATTTCAAGAATGTTTTTAGCGCTAATGATATATTGTCTTTTAGTTTTACAAACTAATTATATATTGGCTATATGTTTATTTTTTCTTGCTGGTATGTCAGATTACTTGGATGGCTTTTTTGCTAGAAAATACAATGCAACCTCTCAGCTTGGAGAAATTTTAGATCCAATTGCTGATAAGATTTTAATACTCTTTCTTTTATTTGGACTTGCAATTAATTTATCAAGTATATTAATTGGTTTCATAGGTAGCATTATTATTTCAAGAGAAATATGGGTAAGTGCTTTAAGAGATTTAAATGCAAGAAATAATAATAAAAATGCTACTAAAGTTACATATTTAGCAAAGATAAAAACAACCATACAGTTATTTACTATAGGTATTTATCTTTTAGGACTAGCTACCAACACAATGCTTTTGATCGTTATTGCTGATATATTTTTAATAATATCTTTATTAATTACTTTGTATACAGGGTATCAGTATACAAAAGCTTCACTAAACAATTAATTTTCACTTTTACCTCAAGACAGATACAATAGCTACTTTAATAGGCTGGATGGCAGAGTGGTTATGCAGCGGCCTGCAAAGCCGTTTACGCCGGTTCGATTCCGGCTTCAGCCTCCATAAAAATATGAAAATATTAGTAACAGGTGCAGCAGGGTTTATAGGATCTCACTTATGCAAGAAACTTCTTGATCTTGATCATGACGTATTTGGAATAGATAATTTAAATAATTACTATGATGTTAGTTTTAAATTATTAAGACTAGACAGATTAAATTCGAGTAGATTTAGTTTCAATGAAATTGATATTTCAGATAATGAGAAATTACTTCCATATATATCAAATATTAAACCTAACCTTATTATTAATCTTGCAGCACAAGCAGGGGTGAGATACTCATTGGAAAATCCAAAGGCTTACTTTGATTCAAATATTGTTGGTTTTGGAAACATATTAGAATCAGCCAGAATAAATAATGTAAAAAAAATTATTTATGCATCTAGTAGTTCAGTTTATGGAAATTCAAAAGAAATTCCTTTTTGTGAAACTTTAAAAGGTTTGAGTCCAATTTCTCTTTATGCTGCATCTAAATTTTCAAATGAATTAATTGCAAAAAGCTATTCATACAATTTTGGAATTAGTTTGATTGGACTAAGGTTTTTTACAGTTTATGGTGAATATGGTAGACCAGATATGGCATATTATAGCTTTACTGAAAAGATAAAGAATGATGAACAAATCACTATTTATAATAAAGGAAAAATGTCTAGGGATATGACTTTTATTGATGACATTATAGATGGTATAAATAGATCTATTATTTACATCAATGATAATGAAAATATTGATAACGAAATATTTAATCTAGGCAATAATAATCCTGTCTCTGTATGGGACCTCGTAAACTATATAAGTAATTTCTTAAATAAAGATGTTAATTATACCTATATGGATTTAAATACAGAGGTTGATATCACTTATGCAAATATAGAAAAGGCAAAAGAATATCTTGGATGGATACCAAAAACAACTTTTGAGGATGGTATGAATAAATTTTTGTCATGGCACTCTAGGAAAAAACAATAATGAAGATTACGGTAGTTGGCACAGGATATGTTGGATTAGTATCTGGTGTATGCATGTCTGAAATAGGCCACAATGTTACATGCCTCGATATTAATAGAAATGTTATTAATAAATTAAGAAAAGGCAAAGTCCCTTACTATGAACCTAAATTAGAGAAGATGATTCTAAGAAATATTAAAAAAAATAATTTGTCTTTTTCAAATTCGTATAAAAACTCAACTCAGGAAGTAAATATATTTTTTATTTGTGTTGGCACCCCAGAAAATAACGATGGAAGTTCAAATTTAAAATATGTATATGATGTTGCTAAAAGTCTAGCTAAAAATATTTCAGAAGATGCAATTGTTTTTATTAAATCCACCGTACCTGTTGGAACAAATGCCTTAATTCAAAAATTAATTAATGAAAATAAAAAAAATAATATTAATATTATGGTTGCATCAAATCCAGAATTTTTAAAGGAAGGAGATGCTGTTAATGATTTTTTGAATCCAGATAGAGTAATTGTTGGAACTTCTAGCAAAGATGTGATGAGTGTTGTAAAAAAAATATATGAACCATTAAAGATCAAAAACGAAAAGATTGTTTTCATGCCAATTAAAGCTGCAGAATTGACAAAATATGCAGCTAACTCATTTCTAGCAACAAAAATAAGTTTCATTAACGAGCTATCTATACTGTCTGACGCTTTAAACATTAATATTGAGCATATTAAAAGGGGTATTGGAAGTGACCCTAGAATAGGTGATAAGTTTCTAAATGCAGGTTTAGGTTTTGGAGGTTCGTGTTTTCCAAAAGATATAGCTTCTTTAATTAATATCTATGAACAAAAGAATCTGGAATCTAACTTATTAAGATCTGTAAGAGAGGTTAATAAAAACCAAAGAATAAACTTTATGAAGAAAATTCTTTCACATTTTAAAAATTCAAAATTGACTAATAAAAAATTAATGATTTGGGGTCTCTCTTTTAAACCTGAGACTGACGATATTAGAGAGTCAATAAGTATAAAATTAATTAAAGACCTAGCTAAAAAAGTAAAAAAATTATATGTTTATGATCCAATTGCAATTAAAAATTCACAAAAAGAACTAAACAGATTCAATAATATAGATTTCTTAAAATCACAGTATTCAAATATTAGTGAATGTGATGCTTTAATAGTTTGCACAGAATGGGAGATTTTCAAAAATCCAGATATGGCAAAGCTTAAGAAACTTAAATCTAAAGTGGTGTTTGATGGAAGAAATTGTCTAAATAAAGAAAAAATTCTTCAAAACAATATAAAATATATAGGAGTAAGTAAATAAATGCCCGGGTGGTGGAATTGGTAGACACAAGGGACTTAAAATCCCTCGCTAGAAATAGCGTGCCGGTTCAAGTCCGGCTCCGGGTACCAGATTGTTATTATGGATAAAATTGAGAACTATATTGAGGTATTTCAGAATCGTTTTAAAACACTTTTATTAATTGGCATTGTTTCAGCTTTATTTTGTATTGTTTTTTTAAATACTGTTACACCTAAATATACAGCTTTTATGAAAATTGGCCCTGTTGACTCTAATGAGACAACGAGTAATTCTAATGGATTGGGCGCTGCAGCTGGATTAATTGGTTTAAATTTAGGTGGCTCTGAATCAGCTTCAAGTTATTTAGTTTTTCAGGAAACAATAAGCTCAACTAGATTAGCTAATCGCCTTATTGAAAAAAATGATCCTAGAAAAGTATTCTTTGGAAGCATGTATGACGAAAAAAATGATATTTTTGCTCGACCAAATGGTTTTGTAAATCGGATCAAAAATATTATTAAAAATATTTTAGGCTACCCTGATTGGTCTGAGCCTGTAGCATCGAACATTTCAACAATTATTGAAAACAGTGTCATAAAAACCTCTAATTTAGATAATAATTTTGTTACTTATTATTTTGAATTTGAAGATAAAGATTTTGCAATTTCTTTTTTAAAAGATATATATGAAGAAACTGAATCTTTAATAAAGGAACAGCAAAAAATGATTGCATCTGAAAAAAAACAATATTATTTAGATGCATTGAAAGATGTTACAAGCGATACTCACAGAAAGATTATCTCGTCTCAAATTATTGAGCAAGAGAGGATGTTATCAAAAACTGGTATTTCTACCCCAATTTCAGCAATGCTTATAGATGATATTGACGCTTATCCACAACAAACTTATCCAAAAAGAATCCAAAGCATGTTCTTTTTCGTCATCGTCGGCTTTCTGTTTGGATATATTTATTTTGTCATTCGAGATATCTTCTTAATTAACAAATAGGCACTAAATGTTTTTAAAAAGTGATGATTTTTTAGATCTCACATCAACAAATCAAGAAAATTTAGATGTAATCCTGAGTGCTGACGAATTTAATTTGAAAGGAATCCGCACACAATCCTATAAGACAAGAATCATTGAAGAATTTAACAATTCTTTTGATAACTTCTTATTATTTGTTTCAAGAAAATATAATTTAGAAAAAGATTTGAGACTTCAAAATTTTATGAAGCCTTGGTGGCTCCAGGCAGTTTTATTAAAATTAGACAGAGAAGACTTTTGTCATGCATTGTTACAAAAGGGTGTTAAAAACTTTATTTGTGAAAAAAAAATTGACCTTCAGCCATTTTTAAATCATACAGATATTAAAGATAAGATTGGCAATGATAAACATTTCAATGATTTTTTGATTGCATTAATTCTAAAAAAACATGGAATAAAATTTTCATGCAGCAATTCTTCAAAAAATTACGGTTTTATAAAAACTGTATTTAAAAAAACTTTCATAGAAAGGCTTAAATCTATACTGCAGAATTTAATGCTCAAATATGTATCAATTTGTTCAAAAATATTTGGTAAAAACTTTGAAATAGTAACTGATACTTCAAATTATTCTAGAAAAGAAATCATTTTTGGAACAATAAAATGCAAATTACTTCCTTTAATTGATTTAAACGATATTTTCTCATCAGACACTCATGAAATAACAGAGTTTAACTTTGATGAAATAAATTTTGATGAGTTTCTCTATAATATGTTTGTATCAAATAATCTTATAAAAAATTTCAATAAGTACAAGATTAATAATACAAACGTTTCATTAGCAAAATCTTACAAGGGCTTTATCAATAATTTGAATACGAGATCTTTCATTACTGCACGTTTAAAAGACATGAATAAAGTTAAATTATATCCTCATGGAGGCCTGACAAATGCAATCTGGACAGAAGAAAAATTATCAACTGAGTTGTCAGGAGCAAAATTTCAAAACATTAGAATAAATAAAGATGAAAAAAAGTATTTCGTAAATACTAATAGTCAAAATGTAAAATTTGACATACTTGTAACATTATTTGGCCATACAAAATATGTTTCTAGGTTTAGATCTGGAATGACTCACCATGAGTATATTACTGAATATATTAAAGGCATGGAGCATTTTTTGACTAATCTTAATAAGGATAAATATAAAGTAAAACTAAGGTTTCCATCAGACAATAGATTTAATAAGAAAATAATTGATAAATACAGTAGCTTAGGTTTCGAATTTGATACAAATAAAAGTATCAATAAATCTTTATCAGAAACAAGAATTCATATCCCTACCTACAATGCTACTTTGCCTCTATATTCAATTATTAACAATATTCCCTCAATATTCTTTTGGAATGACAATCATTTTCCTTTACCAAGTATATTTGAGAACATTCTTACAGAATTAAAAAGTAAAAATTTATTATTTAATCATTCCAAAGAATTGGTTAATTATTTAAATGAAGTTACAGCTAGTGAAATAAAAGAAAATTGGAATACTAATAATGATCTCATAAAAGGCTTTGGGTCTTTAATTGTCAATAATTAAACAATATCCATTTTAAAGATGAAATGCTAAAATCATTAGTATATAGGGCTCCAGAATGATATCTAATAAAAATGTTTTAGCAATAACTCTTGCAAGAGGAGGGTCAAAATCTATATACAAAAAAAATATTGCTTTACTTAAAAATAAACCATTAATAAGTTACACAATAAATGCTGCTTTAGATTCTAAATATATCGATGAATATATTATTTCGACTGATGATAAAGAAATTGCAGATGTTGCAGAAAATCTCGGCGCTACTATTCCTTTTCTGAGACCAGAAAATCTATCAAGTGATACGGCTTCAAGTGCAGATGCTCTTATTCATGCTGTAAATGCATACGAAGAAATAACAAAGAAAAAATATGATTACATTATTGAGTTAATGTGCACAAATCCGTTTAAATCTGGTGAGATGATTGATGATATTATTTCTAAGCTTGATAGAAATGAAAAAGCAGATGCAGTAATTACTGTTGAGAGACTATTAGATCATCATCCAGCAAGAATAAAAAAAATAGAAAATGGATATATAAGAGACTTCTGTGTTGAGGAAGAGCTCGAATCAAGAAGACAAGATTTAAAACCAGAAGCATATATCAGAAATGGGAACATATATGCTTTGAGGAGAGATTTATTGATGATTCAAAAAGCTCGATATGGAACAAATTTTTGTATTCCTTATTACAAAGAAGATATACCTTCAGCAAATATTGATGAACCTTCAGATTTTTATAAAGCTGAATCCCTTTTGAATGATTGGGATCAAAAATGAAGAAAAATATTTTACTCATAACACCTATAAAGCATATTCCTAGAGTTTTTGATTTGCTTGAAAAAAGTTTTAATGTTTATTACTTTCCTGATTTTAAATATAAAGATTTAGTTAAACTCAAAAATGTTAATTTCTATGCAATTTATACTAACCCAAATAAGTCAAGAGTAAGAATTGATAAGAAAATTATTGATGCATTGCTCGATCTAAAATATGTTGTAACAGCTTCAACAGGAACCAATCACATTGAAAAGAAATTACTAAAACAAAAAAAAATTAAATTAATTTCACTTACTAGAGATCTAAAAACAATTAAGAGAATAAGCTCTACTGCAGAACTTGCATTCGCTCTTACACTTAATGCTATAAGAAATATTGATGAAGCATCTAGATCGGTCAGAAATGGAGGGTGGGATTATTTACCCTTCGTGGGAAGGCAGATGAATAAATTAAATATTTTAATTGTTGGATTTGGAAGGCTTGGCAAGATGTACTATAAGTATGCAAAATCATTTGGATCAACAATAAAAGTTTGTGACCCTTATGTTCAAACAAATACAAATAATAGTAATGTTTGCTTTGTTGATTTGATTGAAGGAGTTAAAGATGCAGATATAATTTCTTTACATATCCATCATACCAAGGAAACAGAAAAAATAATTAACAAAAAAATTCTAAAACGCTGTAAGGATAATGTGACTATTATCAATACTTCAAGAGGTGAGATTGTAGATGAGGATGATGTTGTTGATTTTTTAAGATCCAATAAGTCTTCCAAGTATTACACTGATGTGATCTCTGACGAAATTAGATCAAAATCTAAAAATATTCTTTTAAAAGAAAATACTAAAAATACAAATATATTTATTACGCCTCATATTGGAGGCATGACATTGGATGCTCAACAAATCGCCTTTGAAAGAGTTGCAACTAAATTAATTAATACTTTGAAAAATGAATAAAAAAATAATTGTTACTGGTGGAGCTGGATTTATAGGAGCCAATCTTACAAACATGGCTTTGTCAAAGGGTTACAAAGTGCTTGTTATGGACAAGTTAACATATGCTGGAAACAGAAAATCTTTAAATCTTAAAGATAAAAATTTAATTTTTAAAAAAATTGATATCTGTAATAAAGCTTTAGTTTATAAAACAATAAAGGATTTTAAACCAAACTTTATATATCATCTTGCGGCCGAGTCACATGTTGATAGATCAATCGATTCACCTGACTTGTTTATAAAAACAAATGTATTAGGCACTTTTAATATTATTGAATGCATTAGAGAACTTTCAAGAAATAAATCTTTCAAGAAAATTTTTCAAAGACTAGTGCATGTTTCAACTGACGAAGTTTATGGTACCGCAACTTTAAAAAAACCTTTCACAATTAATACGCCCTATAATCCATCATCACCTTATTCGTCTTCAAAGGCATCGAGTGATCACTTAGTAAAAGCTTGGTGTAAAACTTATGACCTGCCTTTTGTCGTAACGAATTGTTCTAATAATTATGGGCCATATCAATTTCCAGAGAAATTGATTCCACATATCATACTTAGAACTATTAAAAGAAAAAAATTACCAATCTATGGAGATGGACTGCAAAAGAGAGACTGGATTCATGTAACCAATCATGTTGAAGGGCTCTTAAAAGCTGGTGAAAGAGGTATAAATGGAGCTACTTATTTATTTGGTACTGCTAAAGCAACAACAAACCTTAGTTTAGTAAAAATTATTTGCAGTGAAATTGATAAAAAAACAAATAAAAATAACTCTTTTCAACTAGTCAGTCATGTTAAAGATAGACCCGCCCATGATAGACTTTACTTAATTGATCCATCCAAAAGTATAAAAGATTTAAATTGGAAACCAGATTTGAAACTTAAAGAAAACATTTCTCAAACAATCGATTGGTATTTAGATAATACAGATTGGTTGAAGTCAATCACAAAGTCATCAAGTTATAATTTATCAAGGTTAGGCAATAAATAATGAATGTTAAAGGGATTCTTTTGGCAGGTGGTCATGGGACTAGACTCTGGCCAATGACCAAGCTGGTAAGCAAACAAATGCTTAACATATATGACAAGCCAATGATTTATTATCCTTTGTCTTCATTGATTTTGGCAGGAATCAGAGATATTTGCATAGTAAGTCAAAATGAAAATATCCAAATATATAAAAATTTTTTTGGAGATGGCAATCAACTGGGATTAAACATATCTTATCAAGCACAAAACGACCCTAAAGGTATTCCAGATGCAATCAATATAAATAAAAATTTTATTGGAAAATCTTCAGTAGTTTTAGCGCTTGGTGATAATATATTTTATGGACGCGATTTTGAAGAACAGTTGAAAGATGGAATTAAATCTCTTAATGAGAAAATAGCAAGCGTCCTTATTCACAAAGTGAGTAATCCTTCTGATTTTGGAGTTGCAAAAATTTCAGATAATAAAATAGTTGAGTTAATTGAGAAACCTAAAAAATTTGTATCAAATCATGCTGTCACCGGACTTTATTTCTTACCAAATGATTGTATTAATTTTACGATAGATCTCAAACCCTCAGATCGTGGAGAACTTGAGATAACCGACTTACTAAATTTTTATCTTAAAGAGAGTAGATTACGTCATATTTTTACTGGCCGAGGTACTTTTTGGACTGATTCTGGTAGCGTAGGTTCGCTCAATGATGCTTCAAATTTTGTAAGAGCTATTCAAAATTCACAAGGTCTTGTGATATGTGCACCTGAAGAGATTGCTTTATATAAAAATTTCATATCTAAAGGACAATTTAAAAAATTAATCGAGAATTACAGTTCTGAATATGCTGAAAAATTAAAAAATACGATTGATTACAATGAAAGTTAAATTGAAAAGATTCAACAAGATAAGACGAAATTTTTAAATAAAACTTTATGAAAATTGTTCATATTATAAATAATCTTGAAATTGGTGGTGGCGCGCAAGCCTTGGTTAAGGATATTATCAAATATGGAAAATATGATCACAAAGTAATAACTTTAGAGAAGCCCTCATTACATTTTGCAGAAATAGAACAGTTAAGTTTATTAAGAAATCCAATTAAATCAATAAACCATATATTTAATTCAGACCTCATACACTTTCATCTATTCCCAAGTTTATATTTAGCACCAATTTTCTTTCTTAAAAAAAAGATTTTTACAGAGCACAATACATTTAATAGAAGAAGAAAATATAAAATCTTCAAATATATTGATTCCTTTTTTTATTCATTTTTTATAAAAATTTTTTGCATTAGCGATGGGACAAAAAAAACACTTAGTGACTGGCTAATTGGAAAGTACTTCACTTCAAAATTTGAGGTTATTTATAATGGAGTTGATTTCTCTGCTTTTAAAAAAAATGATAACAGATTCAGTAATTCAAGAAAAAAATATCATAATAATGAGAATATAGTTATCGGAATGGTTGGATCATTCACAGATCAAAAAAATCAAAAATTTTTATTAGAAGTACTAGCTGATTTACCTATTAACTACTCTCTTAGATTTGCCGGAAGTGGTAAAACTTTTGAATCTATTCAAAATTACTCCAATCAGATTTGTTTAAAAGACAGAGTTCAATTTTGTGGGTTAATTAGTGATATACCTTCATTTTATGATGACTTAGATATATATGTTCATGCAGCACATTGGGAGGGGTTTGGACTAACAATTATTGAGGCAATAGCGTCAGGACTACCTGTTCTTGCAAGCAATGTTAGCGGTTTAAAAGAAATTATTGAACCAAGTTACCTATTTAATAATGATGATAAGAGCAATTTAGTAAAGCTTATTGAAAATATCTTTATTGATAAAAAACTAATTGACTTGGAGAACTTGTATAAAAATTCCAAAGAAGCATTTGATATAACTATAATGGTAAAAAAATATGAATCTCAGTATAAGCTTATAAAAAATGGTTGAACAAAGTATAAAGAAAGATATTTGGATTAGCACCATTGGTGGATATTTTGTTGCTGCCTTAAATTTTATGATTAATTTAATCCTAATAAGATTTCTATCAGCAGAACTTTACGGATTATTTTCATTCATTGTAAATCAGTTTAGAAGAGTTTTAAGGTTACTAGATTTTTCATTTGTTGAATTAATTTTAATTTCAGAGAAAAGAAATCTTAAGCCATCTGAATTAATAGAATCTTTTGTATTTCATTCAATTATAAGAATTTTGATTGTTTTCATTGGCGGACTAATCACGGCTTGGTTTACCGATAATTTAAAACTGCTTTCTGTAATATCATTTTTATTAGTTTATTCAAATGTTAGATACTTTTATGTCTTTGGAATAACACATTTTTACGAAGTATATTTTAATACAAAGTATGCACAATTTTTTTACAGTATAAGTGCTGTAATTTTTCTCTTTTTTGTATTCTTTTTACCATTTTTTTTTGAAGCTAGTTTATTTAACTTTGCACTATCTTTATTTATAGCATCTATTATTGTAGTTTTAATAATCTCTGTAAAAATCTTTCGAAAAGCTGGCTATAAAAATACTAAACTTTCATCAAATGTATTTAATGCTTTAAAAAGTCATTCTATATTTCTTCAAATACCTGTGTTAGCAGGATTAATCATAAAATTCATTCAGGATACTTTAATAATTTTTCAACAGTCCTCAGAAGTTTATGCGCTTTACAGTGTAGCTATCTTAATTGGCTCAGTTGCTGTAGTAGGAGCAAGAGGTGCAATAAGACCTCTTGCGCCATATGTTTGGTCAAAAGAAAAGAACTCAATAAGACCCTATATTTATATTGGTATATTTATGTATGCAATTGGAATATTTAGTTCATTATTTGGCAATTTTTTTGAGAGAATTTTTTTACTTCTTAATGATGAATATATCGGCGTAAGTATTTATTTTAGCTTGGGTATAATTTTGGCAGTTTCTTTAGCTTACTCTCAGTTATTTACAACTTTTATAAAAGGCGTTGGATTAATAAAACATTTTTCATTAGTATCCACATTTATGGTCTTTATAAGTTTGATTTTAACGTTACTTGCATATTACTTTTTTGATAAAGAATATTTTGCAATAAATTTACTTATAATTGATATTTTTGTAACTATCTCTTCAATCTTGTTACTTTTATGTGTTTATAAATTTAAAATAAGGATCATTAATGAATAAGAAATATTCAATAAATAAACTATGCTAAATATTTATAAGTACC
>PBKO01000016.1 GCA_002721465.1 Gammaproteobacteria bacterium
TCTTTTCTCTCTATGAGTGCCTTAGTGGCAGATAATCTCATCTGTTCAATGTGCTCATTAATAGATGCATCTTTTGCAATATAAGTATCTGAAGTTGGAACATATGCTTCAGGCTGGTAATAGTCATAATAAGATACAAAATACTCTACTGCATTATCTGGAAAGAAATCTCTAAATTCTCCATATAACTGAGCAGCGAGTGTTTTATTGTGTGCCATTACAATTGCCGGTCTTTGTGTTTCCTCTATTACTTTTGCCATAGTGTAGGTTTTTCCAGAACCCGTAACACCTAAAAGAGTCTGATGAAGTAATCCATCCTCCAATCCAGAAACTAAATTTTTAATGGCATCTGGTTGAGATCCAGCTGGTTCAAAATCAGATACTACCTTTAATGTTTTTGTCATTTACTTATATATAAAAAATTACTTATAATGCTCTGCTATTAGCGTTCCTCAGTAGCTCAGCGGTAGAGCAGTTGACTGTTAATCAATTGGTCGTTGGTTCGATCCCAACCTGAGGAGCCAATTTTTACATCTTTTAAAAAAAAATTCATTCAAGCATTTAATAAAAAGAATTTTNTTATTAAATTGTATAGATTATCCCTTACTTTAGTAAAGACAATTTTTGATTGTTCATCTGAAAGATTTTTGTTTGCAGGATCTTCATTCATCCAATGTATTTTTTTCACATTATTATNNAANACTGGNCATATTTCCTCAGAACATAATGTNATANCAANATCAAGGTTATCAATAAATTCCTTATCAATATCGTNAATGGATTTTGTAAAATGTTCTCTNATGTCTATACCAACTTGATCCATANCCCATATAGCATTTGGATGAACCAAGTTTGATGGTTGCGAGCCTGCGCTTTTAATAACAAATTTTGATCCTAAAATTTCTCTGGCTAATCCTTCAGCCATCTGACTCCTCGCAGAATTTCCAACACATAAGAATAATATATTCATAAAACTTAATTGTAGATTTCAAAATATAAGGTTATCTTATATTTAATAACAGATATTGATAAGGTGTTAAATAAAGTAAGTTTTAAACAAATGCTTGGCGGTCTTGATGGAAATCTTGGTATAGATGATTATTCGGAACCGTTAAATATATTAGTANACTCAATTAATAANAATAANANACTNAATCCTCTAAGTTCTATTGCTTTTAAGAATCAGCTTAAAGATAGATTCTTAGTTAGGCAAAAATTGCATAAGTTTNTAANTCANAAAAATNTNCCTNATCCCGCTGCTCCAATTTTTGTAATTGGATTGCCAAGATCTGGNACAACTTTTCTTTTCAATCTCCTTTCACTCGATAANAATCATAGATCTCCTTTATATTGGGAAATAATGAANCCNCTTCCACTTGTAAAAAATAATAANCAAGAGGTTTGGCGAAAAAGAAAGATCAATCTAGAGCTTAAGTTTGCAAGAGTAATTATTCCAAAACTAAAAAACATGCATCANATTAGAGCTGAAACACCAGAAGANTGTGAACTTATTGCNACTATGAATGTAAGAAGTTTTGTTTANATATGTATGGCTAATATTCCTGAATATGTTGAGTANCTTAAAAANTGCAGTTTCACTTCTGTATTCGAATGGCATAAAAAGTTCTTTCAAATGCTTGAATGTTCTGGAAGACCCAATAGATGGCTTTTGAAAGATCCAAGCCATATTGGACATATNCCAGAAATAATAACTACATACCCAAATGCNAAGTTCATCAATATTCANAGAANTCCAATTGAATCTATAGNATCTTTCTGTAGCCTAACAAAAAATATAAGATCAACTTTTAGCAAGTATGTAGAATCTGAAAGCATTGGTGAGACTGTATTAGATTTTTGGCAACATAGNTTAAATAAAGGTATTGAAGATCGCAAANTACTTCCAGATAANCAAATAGCAGATATAGCTTATTCAGAGTTTATAAATAATCCTATTAATTCAGTTAAAANTGTTTATGAGAAATTAGGTCTTGATCTTNATATTGAAACAGAAAATAAAATGAGAGATTATCTTATTNCTCAAAAAAGTATAAAAAAAGNANAGCANANATANTCACTTGAAGAGTTTAATTTATCTGAAGAAAAAGTAAGCAAACATTTTCAGAACTACGTGTTGAACTATAAGTTTTAATGATAANATTTCTATACATTAAGAGAAATATTTTTGAGAAACTTTAAATCCANAATTTTTNTTACTTTTTCNCTCGCTCTGATCTTTATGGTAACGTCATGTGCAGATAAAACAGATAATATAAAGATTGAAAAAAAAATGGAGAAAACTATGACTAACGNNACTATTAAAACAAACTTAGGTGATATCCAACTAGAACTCAATGANGAAAAAGCACCTATAACAGTTGAAAATTTTAAGAAAATTGCAGNATCTGGATATTATGAAGGAACAATTTTNCATAGAGTTATAAATGGATTTATGGTTCAAGGAGGAGGATTGACTGCTGATATGAGTAATAAATCTAGCGNTACAAGTCCTATTCAAAATGAAGCAAATAATGGNCTAACAAACGATCGGGGAACGATTGCAATGGCCCGAACAATGGANCCTCACTCTGCAACTAGTCAATTTTTTATAAATCATAAGGATAATNCATTCCTNAATCATACTGGAGAAAATCCTCAAGGATGGGGTTATGCAGTTTTTGGNATTGTGACTGAAGGTATGGATATTGTTGATCAAATTGCAGANGTTGCAACTGGTTCATCTGGAGCTTATCAAGATGTCCCNGAAGAAGTTATAACAATTGAGTCTGTTACANTTAGTGAATGAAGCCACGCTTTATATCTGATATACATCTAAGCNAAGATAACCCTCACCTCACCAGTGCATTCAAAACATTCTTAAATGAATCTAAAGAGACNTGTACTCATTTATTCATATTAGGAGACTTGTTTGAAATTTGGATNGGCGATGATGATGATAGTTCTTTCCATCAAGAAATAAAAAAAGCTCTTATTGAATTTACTACAAGTGGTCCTGAAGCATTTCTTATGCATGGGAATAGAGATTTTTTAATAGGTGAAGGTTTTGCAAATGAAGTTGGTATTTCTATACTTCCTGACCCATATACNATAGATATTAATGGCTTAAANACAATCCTTAGTCATGGAGATTTCTTATGCACTGACGATAATGACTATATAGATTTTAGGAACAAAGTTAGATCTNAAGANTGGCAAAAAGATTTCTTATCCAAAAGCATTAATGAAAGGAATGAAATTGCAAATTCATTAAGATCGGAAAGTAAAAATGCTACTTCTAAAAAATNTCTTGATATCACAGATGTTAATATTGAATCTGTAAATAACTTTCTAGAAGAAAATNAACCAGATTTGTTTATTCATGGTCACACTCACAGACCGCAGGTGCACAACAGCGATTTATCTAAAAGAATNGTGCTTGGAGACTGGAANTCTCATGGATGGTATTTNTCAATNGATGGTATTAATCATTCCCTANAAAAGTTTGTTATATCCAAATAATCAAGCTTATTAAANCTATTGTCTAAAACAAATTTATACTGTATATTTATACAGTATTTAAAAAAATCCTTATGAAAGTAAATTACATCGGAAAAATTTCTGAAGAAAATCTGCCGGCAATATTTGTGCCNTATTTTCTTGAATCAGTTCATGCTGGATTCCCTAGTCCAGCAAGTGACTATATTGAGAGCCCCATAGATTTAAATAAGCACCTAATAAAAAATGGTGCTGCAACATTTCTGGTTAGAGCTCAAGGACAGTCTATGGTTGGATCTGGTATAACTGATCAGGCAGTCCTTATNGTAGATAGGAGTATAAAACCTTCTCACAATAGTATTATNGTTGCTGCTATTGATGGAGAATTTGTTTGTAAGAGATTAAAGTTAAAGCCAAGAATGTGTTTAATGCCAGATAATCCAGAATATCCTCCCATTTTTATTAATCATGGTCAAGAATTAGAAATAGTTGGTACTGTTACTGCAGCAATCAACAAATTTTAAATGGCTATAGCTCTTGTAGACTGCGAAAGTTTTTATGCCTCCTGTGAAAGAGTATTTCGTCCGGACTTAAAAAATATACCTATCGTTGTGCTTTCTAATAATGATGGTTGTGTCATTGCGAGAAGTACCGAAGCAAAAAAAATGGGCATTGCGATGGGAGTTCCCTGGTTTAAAGTAAAGGATTATTTTTTAAAGCAAAAAGGTAAAGTATTTTCATCTAACTTTACATTTTACGGGGATATGTCTGCCAGGGTTATGAACATCTTAGAAGGATTTGTACCTAAGGTGGAAATTTATAGTATTGATGAAGCATTTCTAGATTTAGATACTCTGAGACAAAACTATAATCTGTATGATTTTAGTTGTCATATGAGAATCCTTGTAAAGCAATGGACAGGGATTCCAGTAAGAATAGGTATAGCGCCCACCAAAACACTGAGTAAAATTGCAATTAATGAAGTTAAAAGAATAAATGTACCAACATATGTTTTACAGTTGTCCAATAAAGATCAAATCAGGTATGCTCTTGCAAATACACCTGTACATAAAGTATGGGGAGTTGGTAGAAAATTAAATGAGCACCTGAATAAAGCAAAAATTAATACAGCTCTAGATCTTGCAGAAGTGAGTCCTCAAAATATTAGAAGAAAGTTTAGCGTAGTACTAGAAAGGACGGTAAGAGAGCTCCGGGGAGAAAGGTGCCTTAGTATAGAAGATGATGTCTCATCAAAAAAACAAATTGTGGTAAGTAGAAGTTTTGGTGAAAGAGTTTCTAATCTTGAGACTTTAAAACCAATCGTGAGTAACTTTGCAGTAAGAGCTTCAGAAAAATTGAGAAAAGAAAAACAGAAGTGTTCTAAAGTATCAGTGTTTGTAAGAACCAGTCCTTTTAATAAAAATAAGCCGCAACATTCAGATTTAAAAACAATCAGTTTATTAACTCCTACAAATGATACTAGGGATATTCTAACTGCAGCAAAAAAAGCATTGGTACCAATCTTTAGGTCTGGATATGATTATGCAAAAGCTGGAATACTATTAAGTAAATTTTCGAATGAGGACTCTAAGCAATTTTCATTATTCAAAGACCCAAATGAACCAAAAGAAAATACAGAATTTATGAAATACATTGACTATATGAACGCCTTTGAGACTCAAATATATTTTGCTTCACAAAATACAAAAAAGTGGTCTCCTATGAAGCAAAATATGACATCTCCCAAATATACAACAAACTGGTATGAGTTACCTAAAGTAAATTAAATTAAATCTAGTGCGAAATTCTTTAAAGTATCTATATCTATAACATTTAAGGCTTTTTTGTTGGTTTTTCTAAGATATATTTTAGGTGCAAACCCGCATTCGTATGCCTCTTTCCATCTTTCAGCACATAAACACCAAGAATCACCCTCTTTGAGGCCTGGAAAGTTAAATTCTGGTCGGGGTGTACTTAAATCATTACCTTTACCCTTAGAAAAACTTAGAAAGTCTTCAGTCATCTTCGCACAAACAACATGAAGACCTCTATCAAGTTCATCAGTTCGACAAAAACCGTCTCTATAAAATCCAGTAATAGGATTTGAACAACATTCCTCTATAGAATCTCCGTAAACATTAATCTGTTGAATCTTCATTTAACTCTTTTTTATATTTTTCATAATCTTCCCAGTCATGAGGAGTCCCAACATTTTGGATTCCGTTTTTAGCTCTAAACAAACTTTTTGTTCTAAGCTTTGTCATATCCTCTTCTTTACCAAAGATTTTATTCCATCCATCTTTAAATAATTTTGAAAAATTTTTTTTATCAGACATTATATTTATTACTTAAACTCACAGGTCATTTTTGCAACAACTTCTCCTTCAACTGCTAAATTTAATTTAGCTCTTCCTTCCATTGTTCCAGTAACAGTACATTGCTCAATACTTTCTTCAACAATCATTCTAACAATCTGTTTTAATTCAGATACTGATAATTCACTAACTGTTCTCTCAGGCTCATCATTTGCAAAAAATAGTCCAGAAAAAAACANACAAATNAATAATACAAATTTCATTTTTTAACCTCANNANAANATATATTTTATTAATTTTTTATTATATTAATTTAAATAATTATTGGTATTATATTTTNATGAAAGAATGCAAAGTCTTNTTTAATGAAAAATGTTCNATATGTAATTTTGANGTTAANCATTATAAAAAAAGATCAAATTTAAATTTTGTTGACTGNAGTTCAATGGAAGACAAATACCTAAAAAAACTACATATCNTATTTGANGATGGTTCAGAGTTATCTGGAGTTGATGCGTTTATTNTAGTTTGGAAAAACACAAAGGGCTATGGTTGGCTAGCTAANATTGTNCANGCTAAAGGAATATATCATTTAGCTAAAATTGCTTATTTCTTTTTNGCNTATCTTTTNTTTTGGAGATATAAATATTTTGTTAAATGAGAATGATAATCAAAACAATTATCATTAAATAAATACCTNAAATCAGTAGTTTACAATAATATTGAATATACTATAATNNNTTNATATTTACCATTACTTAATAAAAANGAGAATAAATTATGGAAGAACAAACCATTGATAATAACGNAGTATGTGGAATCCTGAATGAAGTTATGGAATATGAATTAGCTGGTGTTGTTAGATANACACATTCTTCAATGATGGTTACAGGNCCCTATAGAATTCCAATTGTTGCCTTTCTAAAAGAACAAGCAGCTGAGTCCCTTCTTCATGCACAGCAAGCNGGTGAAATGATTGCTGGATTAGATGGTCATCCNAGTCAAAGGATAGCTAAGATTGAAGAAACAAATCGTCATTCTATAAAAGATATTTTGGAAGANAGTCTTAGTCATGAACTTCATGCCCTAAGCTTATATAAAAAATTATTAACTTGTGTTGANAATAAATCTGTTTATTTNGAAGAGTATGCAAGAGCTCAAATNGGTGAAGAGGAACAACATTCTCTTGAGCTTAAAATAATGTTAAAAGATTTTAGTTAGCTTTCTTAAAATANCTTTCATGATGAGCTTCTGATAACTGNAGAAGCTCATTGTTAATTTCGTCTTTAATNGTTTTGGCATCATAATAATTGATACTTTTTATTCCAAATTTTTCTAAGTCAAATTCTTGCGAACCAGCTGCTCTAAACAAATCAAANATCCANGTTAGTGGATTCAANGAGTGATTAAAATTAATTGCATTTTCATCCAGTCTTGTCTCCAACAAATTTTGATCAATTATCTNAAATCTATCTTTTAAAATTGTTACTTTAAATTCTTCAAGACGATNATTTACAATGCTCCTTTCTTCTTTTGTAAATTTTGTCCAATTTACTATTTCNTATGAAAATCTTTTGCAGCCCTTACAAACCTCGTCACCAAATGTTGTGGTGCATATGCCTAAACATGGTGTTGAGGATCTGTTTTTTCTCATTTTTTTCATAATTTATNAAAATAATAACGCATTTTTAATTATTTTTAAGCATTTAGTGGCTACCTTTTTATTAGAGGAGTAGAATATTGCCATCGGAGACCAAACGATGTTAAAANATTACAAAAAACACGTTGAGGAGAGAGAAAAATTAGGCATNCCACCTCTTCCTCTCGATGTCGATCAAACAACTGAGCTTGTTGAGTTNTTAAAAGAGAAANATGACGAATCAGAGNTTCTATTGTTCTTACTNAAAGAAAGAATCCCTGCTGGAGTTGATCAATCAGCATATGTTAAAGCAGCTTTTTTNTCAGATATTACAAAAGGGTCTTCATCAAGCCCNTATATAAGTAAAANTGAGGCNGTAGAAATATTNGGTACCATGTTAGGAGGATATAATATTCAACCTCTTATAGANTGTTTGAAAATTGAAGAACTTGGCGAAGTTGCAGCAAAATCACTCAGCNATACNTTNTTAATTTTTGANGCATTTAATGAAATTTTTGAATTATCAAAAGAAAATAAANATGCTGAACAAGTAATCAATGCNTGGGCTGATGGAACATGGTTTACTNACAAAACACCATTACCAGANCAAATTAAGCTTACAGTTTTTAAAGTAACNGGNGAAATAAATACTGACGATTTGTCNCCNGCTCCAGANGCTTGGTCAAGACCAGATATTCCTCTGCANGCTCTAGCAATGTTNAAAATGCCAAGAACAGGCTTACAAGAACCATTGAAAGAAATAGATAAACAAAANGCNAAAGGGAATCCCCTTGTTTTCGTTGGTGATGTTGTTGGNACAGGNTCTTCNAGAAAATCAGCAACNAATTCCGTTTTATGGCANATGGGTGATGAAATNCCTTTTATTCCTAATAAAAAAGAAGGTGGTTTTTGCTTTGGAGGAAAAATAGCACCAATATTTTTTAANACTCTNGAGGACTCTGGTGCCTTTCCNATAGAGATGGACGTTTCACAGATGATTATGGGACAAGAAATTATCCTTGANCCATACAAAGGNAGAGTTATAGATGCAAATACAAAGGAAACTTTATCAGAGTTTAAATTAAAAACAGATGTCATTTTGGATGANGTAAGAGCAAATGGNAGAATTCCACTTATTATTGGTAGACAATTGACTGATAAAAGTAGAGAAGCACTTGGTTTAGATCCNACTGATATTTTTAAAAGGCCNGACTCAAANGATAACTCTANCAANGGTTATACACTTGCTCAAAAAATGGTAGGAAAAGCTTGTGGNATTGATGGAGTCAGACCNGGAACATATTGTGAACCAAGAATGAGTACTGTTGGATCTCAAGATACAACNGGACCAATGACAAGAGATGAATTAAAAGAATTAGCTTGTCTTGGATTCTCTGCAGATCTTGTGATGCAATCGTTTTGTCATACNGCAGCCTANCCAAAACCAGTTGATATAGAAACTCAGCATAGTCTTCCAGACTTTATAATGAATAGAGGNGGAGTTTCACTAAGACCAGGAGATGGAATAATCCATTCCTGGATGAATAGAATGTTATTNCCAGACATGGTTGGAACNGGTGGTGATAGCCATACTAGATTTCCAATTGGTATAAGTTTTCCAGCTGGTTCTGGTTTAGTAGCTTTTGCTGCAACACTTGGAGTTATGCCACTTGATATGCCTGAATCAGTTTTGGTNAGATTCAAAGGTGAGATGCAACCTGGAATTACNCTCAGAGATCTTGTAAATGCAATTCCATATGCTGCTCTTCAAACAGGACTTTTAACAATTGATAAAGATGGTAAAAAGAATGTTTTCTCAGGAAGGTGTCTTGAAATAGAGGGTCTACCAAATTTAAAGGTTGAGCAAGCTTTTGAGCTTTCTGATGCCTCAGCTGAACGTTCTGCTTCTGGNTGTACGGTGAGGCTCAATAAGGAACCAATNGAAGANTATCTTAAATCTAACATAGTTATGTTGAGATGGATGATTTCTAGTGGTTATGGGGACNCTAANACCCTTGAGAGAAGAGCACAAGCAATGGAAGAATGGATNAAANATCCTCAGCTTCTNGAGCCTGATGATGATGCAGANTATGCTGAGGTAATTGAGATAGATCTTAATGAAATAAAAGAACCTTTGCTAGCATGTCCCAATGATCCAGANGATATTAAACCACTTTCTGATGTTGCAAATACTAAGATTCAAGANGTGTTTATTGGGTCATGTATGACAAACATTGGNCATTTNAGAGCGGCTGGAACATTGCTAGAAAAATATAAATCTCTTAATTCAAGATTATGGATAGTACCGCCAACTAAAATGGATGAAGANCAGCTTATTGAAGAAGGNATNTANAATATTTTTGGTANATCAGGGGCTAGAACAGAATTACCAGGCTGTTCTCTTTGTATGGGNAACCAAGCAAGAGTTCTTGCNAACTCNACTGTTGTATCAACTTCCACNAGNAACTTTCCTAATCGATTAGGGGATGGAGCGAATGTATTTTTGGCTTCAGCAGAANTATCTGCTATNTCNGCTGTTTTAGGAAGATTGCCATCAATTGATGAGTATCACGAATANATGAATGACATTAATCCNTTAGCNGACAACATATANAGATATTTGAACTTTAATGAAATTGAGTCATATGTAAAAAGTGCTNATAGCGCAGATATNCCAGCGATTAATATNGTAAACCCNTCTTANATTAACCNCTGTTTGATTTTGACTTTTCTCTTTGCATTTTTAGCTCNTCTTTTCTTGAAATTTCAAGCTCCTCTAAATAGTTTTCTACTAGCGGAGTTATATACTCACCAGTAAAAATTGAAGTCTCGAACTCGTTTATTTCTGGATTTCCAAATCTCACCGTTTCAATCAAATCCTCTAAAGTTTGATAAATTAGCCAATCCGCATCTATCTCTTTTGCCACTTCATCATTTGACCTATTTGATGCTATTAGCTCTGATGTTGCAGGCATGTCAATNCCATATAAATTTTGATATTTAATAGCNGGTGCTGCAGAAGCAAAATAAACTTTTTTCGCACCAGCCTCCCTTGCCATTTCAATAATTTTTTTACTTGTAGTTCCTCTTACAATTGAATCATCAACAAGNAAAACATTTTTATCTTNAAANTCTAAATCTAAAATATTTAGCTTTCTTCTAACTGATTTTTTTCTTTCTTCNTGNTATGGCATTATAAAAGTTCTTCCAATATATCTATTTTTAACAAATCCNTCTCTATAGGGAATATTTAAATCTACTGCTAANTGATTTGCTGCGGTAGTNGAACTATCAGGAATTGGAATTACAACATCAATATCATGATCAGGGTTTATTTCTTTTATTTGNTTTGCAAGCGATGACCCCATTCTCATTCTAGCTTTATATACTGAAATCTCATCAATTTTTGAATCTGGTCTTGAGAAATAAACATATTCAAAAATGCAGGGTCTTTTTTGAGGATTCTCTGAACATTGTTGTGAAAAAAGTTTACCTTGTTTATTAATAAATATTGCTTCACCTGGTTCAATATCTCTTAGTTTTGTGAATCCCATTGAAAGAAAAAGAGAATCTTCAGATGCAATAATATATTCTTTTCTTGTTTTTCCTTCTCTGACTCCAATCGATAATGGNCTNATTCCATTGTTATCTCTGAAAGCTAAAATTCCATGGCCTGTTATCAACGCAAGAACAGCATANGCCCCATCACACCTTATATGAGTTTTATTTACAGCTTTGAAAATATGCTCTGCAGTTGGATAAATTTCTCTTTGTTTTCCCAATTCATGTGCAAAAATATTTAAAAGNACTTCAGAATCTGAATCNGTTTTTAAATGCCTCATCTCAGCATGAAATAATTCATTTCCAAGTTTTTTAGAGTTAGTTAGATTTCCATTATGTACAAGACTAATTCCATAAGGTGAATTNACATACATTGGCTGAGCAAATTCNTTACCAGCTCCACCAGCNGTAGGATATCTTACATGNCCAATNCCGTAATTTCCTGTAAGCTTTTCCATATGCCTTTGTTGAAAGACATCTCTGACATANCCCATGGATTTTCTACTTTGGACTTTATCGTCTTGATCACATACAGCCATGCCGGCTGCATCNTGACCTCTATGTTGAAGCATCAATAAAGAATCGTAAATTTCAGCAGCTACGTTNNTTTCAGCTGAAATTCCAACTATTCCACACATTAAGAATCCCCATCTTTAGTNTTGTTTTCATTTGGCACTGGAGGTACCTCATTTTGAANAGGTTCTATCATCTCCAATGCTTCNTCTACCAGATTTCTATTATCTACTAAATTTCTAAAATATGCTTCTATTTCTGGAGCATAAGTTTGAATTATTGGAGTTATTTTTGAGTTTNTAATTAAGTCAGTGGATTTCAANCTTGAAGGTAATAAGAGAAAAATAACAAATATTACTACCAAGCCTCTGGTAAGACCAAAAAGAACTCCTAAAAATTTATCAAAACCAGAAGCNCCTGACCATTTTATGAGCTTGCTAATAAATTTTATTAGAATCCCACCAAGAAATATAAAANTTATAAAAACAACAATNTATGAAATTATTTTTGATANTTCTTCATTGCCTATATATTCATTAATTTTTGGTGTAGCTAAGAATTCAAGGCTAATCGCCGCAACAAACGCAGCAAGCCATAGAAATAATGACAAAAATTCTTTGGTAAAACCTCTGGATAACGATATTACTCCAGAGGCAATCAAAATAACTAAGATTGACCAATCAGTTAAATTAAACCCTAAAGCTTCCAACGAGTTATTTCTCCATTAGCTGACTTAGATAATTCCTTAATTTTGTTCATATTCACAACAATATCATCTTCTGAAATAAAAGGCCCTACATAAACTGCAAATAAATCTTTTTCATTATCAAATTTTTCTACGAATGCCGGAAGCCCTGCAATCCTAATATCCTCAACAAGTTTATCTGCATTATTCCTTATTGATAATATATGAGCGCGATAGACAAAAAAGTCAAAATCTTTTTCCTCGTATGTTTCAAAATCTCCTGTATTTATTTTTTTTGAATCAGATGTTTGTTTGTTAGTTGGTTTAGCTTCTAAAATATCTTCTTGGGTGACCTTTGATTCAACAGTTAAGGTAGGTGATCCATTTGGGTAAAAGAAATAAAGAATAAATATTATTAAAGATGAAATACCAAATAACCCAGCAAGCCTCTCAATATGCATTAATCTTTATAAATTTTTCTTAATATTCCAGTAATCTTTGATCTGAGATTTGTTCTATGCACAATCATATCTATCGCCCCATTTTTCAATAAATATTCTGATTTTTGGAAATTATCTGGAAGCTCAATTCTCAAATTTTGTTCTATAACTCTTCTGCCTGTGAAGCCACTCAAAGCATTAGGCTCTGCAATATTAATATCACCCAACATAGCAATGCTTGCAGAAACGCCTCCATAAATAGGATCAACTAGAACAGATATATAAGGTAGTTTTTCTTTCTTGAACTTTTGTATAGCTGCAGATGTTTTTGCCATTTGCATAAGTGAGATCATTGATTCTTGCATTCTTGCTCCACCACTTGTTGCAAAACATATAAATGGACACTTATCTTTTATTGCTAAATTAATACCTTGTACAAACTTTTCTCCAACAACACTACCCATAGAGCCACCAAGAAATCTAAACTCAAAAGATGCAACCACAACATCTGTTGAATCTAATTCACCTTTTACAACTATTATCGCTTCTTTCTCACCTGTGGCTGCAACTGCATCTTTTACTCTAGTTGAATATTTTTTTGAATCTTTAAATTTTAGTGGATCTTTTGTAGTTAGGTTTGGTGCTATTTCAGTGTAAGAGCTACTATCTAAGAAAATATCAAGTCTTTTTCTTGCACCTATCCTAAAATGATAGTCGCATTTTGGACAAACGTACAAGGATTTTTCAAGCTCAGGCGTATACAAGACTGCTCCACAATTTTTGCAAGAGGTCCACATTCCATCAGGTACTTTGCTTTTAGTCTTTAAAGTGCCTATTGAAGGTATTAATCTTGTTAACCAATTCATGATATTGCTTGTTTTATTTCAGTAATATACTCTCTTATTCTATCAAATTCTTTTGTCTCTGAGTTTTGTTCAATCATTTGCACAATAGATGACCCTATAATAATACCGTCAGAATGCTGAGATAACAGTGATGCGTCGACTGCAGATTTAATACCAAAACCAGCAAGCGTAGGGACTGATGCATGTTTTTTTATTTCGTTAACATTATTAGAGATTTCATTCGAATCTAAGTTTGACGCACCTGTTACACCTCTCAAGGTTACATAATAAACAAAACCAGAGCTATTTTTTGCAATAGATTCAATCCTGTCTTGTTTAGTTGTAGGTGATATAAGTGAAATAGTATTGATTGATGTACTTTTGATACCATAATCATTTAGATTGAGCTCTCCCGGAATATCGACAACCAATATTGAATCAATAGCACTATTTTTATTTTCTTCGATAATTTTTTTATGAAACATGAATGTATTCAGATAACCCATTAAAATAAGAGGTGTAGATGAATCTTTATTTCTAAAAATTTCAACCATTGAATAAATATCTTTTAAAGAAATATTGTTCTTTAAGGCTCTATCATGGGCTCTTTGAATTACTGGACCTTCTGCAATTGGATCCGTAAAGGGAACGCCTATTTCAATTGCATCCACGCCAGCCTCAACAAATAAATGCATTAAATCAATGGTTGTCTCTATATCAGGATCACCAGCAACTAGGTAGGCTACGAGAGCTTTTTTATTTTGTTGTTTAAGGTTTGCTAATGTTTCTGTTAGTCTATTCAAAGTTTAATTCCATCTATCTCAGCAACAGTATTAATGTCCTTGTCACCCCTTCCAGACAGATTAACAATTATGTTTGCAGATGAATCATATTCTTTCATCAAAATATCAAGATAAGCAAAAGCATGAGCTGTTTCAAGAGCAGGAATTATTCCCTCTAGTTCTGATACTTCGTGAAATGCTCTTAAAGCTTCATCATCGCTAACTGCAACATATTCAGCTCTTCCAGAATCTTTAAGCCAGGAATGTTCAGGTCCAACACCAGGATAATCTAGGCCAGCAGATACGGATTTTGTTTCTTTTACTTGACCTTTTTCGTCCTGCATTAAATAGCTTAGTGCTCCATGCAGTACTCCTGGAATACCATCATTTAATGGTGCTGCATGTTCACCAGTTTCAACACCCTCACCACCAGCTTCAACACCAATAAGTCTTGTTTCATTCATTGAAATAAATGGATAAAAAGCTCCCATTGCATTGGAGCCACCTCCAACGCAAGCAACAATCGCATCTGGCATTGCACTAAATAATTCTTTCGATTGAGATATTAATTCTTCTCCAACAACTGAATTAAAGTCTCTTACAATCATTGGATAAGGATGAGGTCCAGTTACGCTTCCAATAATGTAATAAGTATCGTCTACATTTGTTACCCAATCTCTCAAGGCTTCATTTAATGCGTCTTTTAGGGTTGCAGAACCAGAATTAACAGCATGAACGTGAGCACCCAGAAGTTTTATTCTGTAAACATTTAAAGATTGTCTCTCAACATCTTCTGAACCCATATAAATATGGCATTCTAAGCCCAATCTTGCAGCAACAGCAGCAGTAGCAACTCCGTGTTGTCCAGCACCAGTTTCTGCAATAATTCTTTTTTTTCCCATGTATTTAGCTAATAGAATTTGTCCAATAGTGTTATTAATTTTATGAGCACCCGTATGATTTAAATCTTCCCTTTTAAGCCAAATTGAACCAGTTCCATAATGCTTAGTAAGTCTTTCTGCAAAATATAACGGTGATGGTCTACCAACAAACTCTGATAAATCACTATAAAATTTTTCCTTAAATTCATTATTATCTTTTAGTTTTATATATGTCGTCTCCAGTTGCTCAAGAGCATACATAAGGGTCTCAGGAACAAATTTTCCTCCAAACTCTCCATAAAAACCATTTTTATCTGGCAAATTTTGTTTATTTGTTTTCATTGTTAAAAATTTTTAAAAATCTCTTTAATCAGTTTTATTTCTTTAACGCCTTTTGCGGACTCAACACCCGAATTAATATCAATGCACCATGGGTTTATAACTATAGCATTATCAACATTTTTTGAATTAATGCCACCTGATAAAATAATTTTATGCTCTTTTAATACTTTTTTTGGAATAAGCTGCCAATTAAATGATTTTCCAGTTCCTCCATGCACACCCTTTTGATAATTTTCTAACAAAATCCCTGAAGCATCTGGATACATATATATTTTATCAAGACAATTAACATCCTTGAATCTTATAACTTTCCAAAATTCTTTTTTGAATAATTTACAGAATGCATTTGTCTCATCTCCATGGAATTGGAGAAGAGGGTTTTTAAAATATGATGAAGTTTCTCTGACAAACTCCTCAGATGCATTCACATAAACACATACTGGTTTTTTATCTTTAAAATTTGTTTGATTAATCGTCCTTAAGAAATCATTATTTACATTCCTTGGACTATTTTCATAAAAAATAAATCCTAGAAAATTTGCATTACTTTCAGATGAGATTAAATAATCAAGTATTTTTTGATTATTGATTCCACATATTTTATAAAAGGGTCTGTTCATATTTTGAATCTATCAAGTAAATTTTTTACTGGGCTTTGTATTTTTAAATTAGAGTCATAGCTTGGGCCTAGAAAGAATAAGCCAGATGCAGGAAGTGTTTTTCCAGCAAAAGATCTATCTTTCTTTTCAATTATTTCACTCACTGAAAGATTGTTTTCATTTTTCGATATATCTAATATTGTTCCAACCATAATCCTTACCATATTCTGCAAAAAAGCATTTGCAGATATTGAAATAATTATAAATTTATTAAAAGTTTTCACTTCAACCTTAAAAACTTTTTTAATAGGGTTCATTGAGTTACAACTTGAACTCCTAAAGGAACTAAAATCATGTTCTCCAATAAACATTTTTATTTGTCGGGACATTTCTTCAATATCAAGTGAATTTGAGACCCTGTGTGAATATTTATCAAAAAATAATTGCTTACATGATGAATTATAAATGACATATGAATAATTCCTATTAATTGCAGAAAATCTTGAATTAAACGAATCAGGAACTTTATGAATCTCTTTAACAGATATCGTATTTGGGAGATTTGAATTAATTCCTTTTATCCAATTATTATCTTCTCTTTTGAGGTTTGTTTCAAAATCAAAAACCTGAGATAGAGCATGAACTCCTGCGTCAGTTCTACCAGAATAGTTAATCGAAATGGGATTTCCTGTAATTTCCATAATAGCAATTTCAAGTTGTTCTTGAATGGTTATTGCATTCTTCTGACGCTGAAAGCCAGAAAAATCTGTTCCATCATACTCAACTGTAAAAGCTAATTTCACTCTTGATTGATTTTTGAAAGGAGATTTGATGAGAGTGATTTAATTTCTTCATCTTTTGACTCTTTAATTAGATAATTTAGTATATTTTTTGAGGCATCATAATCTTTCATTTCAAAATAGGTTACTGCTAAATCAAATTGTTGTTGATCTCTATTATTATTAATACTTAAGCCATCTGGTATTCCAAATTCAGTCTTGTCATCATCCACCGCCTCCTCAAAATCATATAGAATTTTTTTACCATTTTTATAATTGTTGTATTGAATATAAATCAAGGCTAACAAAATGCCTGAAAGTACAGAAACTAATGAAATAAATAAGATATCCATGAGTTCAAAACTTTTATCATTTTTAACCTCAGCCGATTCTTTTGTTTTACTAATTAACTCTTGTGCAGTATCGTTTTCAATTCCAAGTGAAATTTCTTTAGTATTACTTTCTATTAATGTTTCAGGGTCACTTATCTCATCAAATGTAAATTGACTAGCATCCTCAGATTTTTCCCGAATTTCTTCAATATCGATTTGATTTTCATCTACTTTTGGAGCAGTTAAAACAAGCAAAGATCTTGAGGCAGTTCTAAAGCTAGATGAAAAGGAAGTATTCATATCTAAAATAGAGTTTCTTGCTATTTCAAAAGATATATTTTCCATTTCTGAAATATTAGGTATTTGGATATCTATATCACTTCTTATTAAATTAATATTATTGTCAATAAAAGCAGACTTATTTCCTAAATAAATTGACCACATAATTTGATATATTGAAATATCATTAAGATCTTGTTTGATTTCTGTTGCCAAACTCCACATGGTTGAAATATCTTCTGCTTTATAAATTTTTTGGAAAATATCAGTATTTGTAGATACCTCATTTGTATTAGACATATCATTTTGAGATACATTATTTAAGGATTGTTTTGTAATAGCTATTTCTTGTGTAGCTTGTAATCTTCTTGATTTTGATGGTAAGAAAATAAAAATATCCTTTTTAAGCTCATCTTTTATATTAATTTGAAAGCTAAAATAATCCTCAAAATAATTACTAGCCAGAACTATTTTGAAAGTTTGATAATCATCAAAATTTTCAAGCAATGTGTATTTAATTAAGTTGTCATCAATTATATCTTCCGACTTGTATTCATTTATAAATATTTCTGAATCTTTGGCATTAGCATTTTTTATTTTTAATTCAATTACCCTTTCGTCATTGGAATTAGTATTTATTTCTGGAGAATATAAAATGATATCTGAGAGAGCATTCAAAGAAATGCTTATTAAAAAAAAGTAAAAATATTTCAGCACAGTTTATTATTTTCAATTAGTTGTTCAAGAATTTGTAAAGCATTCAGAGCAGCTCCTTTACCGTAAACATTATCTGCAACTATCCACATAGAGACCCAACTCTCATTATTAATAATTTGTGTTCTTATTCTTCCGACATAAACATCTTCGGTATCATCTGCGTTTTCAAGAGGAGTTGGATATTCTAACTTTGATGGGTTATCTATAATGGTTATTCCTGAAGAAACTGATAATAGATCACATATTTCTTTTTTTGTAATGGGATTCTTTGTTCTAAAAAATATTGCTTCTGAATGTCCGTTTATAACAGGAACCCTTACACACGTTGCCTGAACTTCAATATTTGGATCTAAAATCTTCTTCGTTTCCCAAGCAACTTTCATCTCTTCTTTTGTAAAATCGTTATCAAGAAAAATATCACATTGAGGTATTGTGTTAAAAGCAATTTTCTTTGGATATACTTTTGGCTCAGCATTTTTGTCGTGTAATTGAAGATTGAGTTCTGCTACTGCATCTCTACCAGTTCCAGATACGGCTTGATAAGTGGCAACATTTAATATTTCTACATTATATTTTCTATGGATTGGTTCAATTGCCATTAATAGTTGAGATACAGAACAATTTGGATTTGCAATAAGTAATGGGCCTTCAACGTCATTAAGAATATGTCCATTAATTTCGGGAATAATTAATGGTACATCATCTTCATATCTATACTCTGAAGATAAATCGATTACAAAAGAACCCATATTCACAAAATCTTTTGCATACTTTCTGGCAACATCTGAGCCAGCTGAAAAAATAATCATACTTGCCTTTTTTGAATCAAAGCTTGATATATCTTCGATCATATATTTTTTATTATTAAAAGAGACTTCTTTTCCTACAGAGGCGTGGCCAAGAGGAAAAAAATTATTAATATTTACTTTCTTTTTTTCCAATAAAGATATTATCTTATTTCCCACGACACCAGATGCTCCAACTAAGGCTAAATTAATTGAATTATTCATCTTTAATCATCTCAATTATTTTTTTTGCAACTTCTGAAGTTTTTAGATACTTTTTGTCTGTTGTTATATCAATAGTTCTATTACCAGACTCGATAAACTTTCTAATAGCCTTATCAATTTTGTTTGCAGCTTCCTCCTCGTTTAGCGAATATTTTAGTGCCATTGATAGTGAAGAAATCATTGCCAAAGGGTTTGCTAAGTTTTTTCCTGCTATATCTGGTGCACTACCATGACATGGTTCAAACATACCCTTGAATGAGCTATTCAATGACGCTGAAGGAAGCATGCCAATTGAGCCAGTAAGCGTAGCAGCAATATCTGAAAGAATATCTCCAAAAAGATTGCTAGAAACTATCACATCAAACTGATTAGGGTTAAGAACTAATTGCATTGCAGCATTGTCAGCAAGCTGATGCGAAAGCTCAACATCTGGATAATCTTCAGACATTTCAGTCACAATAGATCTCCAAAATTTTGATACCTCTAATACATTAGCTTTTTCAACAGAGCATAATTTTTTATTTCTTTTTTGTGCAGATTCAAACGCTATTCTAGCAATTCTCCTAATTTCTTCTTCATTATAAATCATTGTATTAAAAGCATAGTTAGGTTCTTTATCTAAAAAAATACCTCTAGGTTCACCAAAATATATTCCTCCTGTAAGTTCTCTTACAATGAGGATATCAAGATCATTTATTATTTCTTTTTTTAATGGAGATGCGTCTGATAAATCGTTAAATAAAAAGGCTGGTCTAAGATTTGCAAAAAGATTTAATTCTTTCCTTAATCTTAATAAAGCATTTTCAGGTCGATCATCCCAGTCCAGATCATCCCATTCAGGGCCTCCAACAGCGCCAAATAAAATAGCATCTGACTCCTTAGCTGCATCAAGAACATTATCTGGTATTGGTGAACCTGACTCGTCATAAGCTGTTCCACCAACATTCATTGATGTTACTTTAAAATCAAGGTTATATTCATCAATTATAAAATCTAAGACCTCAACAGCAGATGCGGTTACCTCTTGACCAATGCCATCACCTGGCAAAACTAATACTTTTTTACTCATTAGCATATATCCATGGTTTTGATGACATCCTTTTTTTTTCAAAGTTTAAGATTTTCTCTTTCTCTTTCAGGCTAACATCAACATCATCTAATCCGTATATGATTCGATCAATTAGATGATCATCTACTTTAAAATTTAATTTATGTTTGTCATCTATGTAGATCTTTCTTTGTTGAAGATCTATAGAGAGTTCAACAATATCTTTTTTAACTAAACCAAAAAGTTCTTCAATTTCATTTTTTCTTAACTTGATTGGTAGTACCGAATTTTTAAAACAATTATTATAAAAAATGTCTCCAAATGATGATGCCATAACTGCTTTAATGCCAAAATCTCTTAAGGCCCATACAGCGTGTTCCCTTGATGAACCACATCCAAAATTATCCCTTACAAGAAGAATTTTAGATTCACTATATGGTTTGTTATTTAAAATAAAATCTTGGTTGATATGTCTATCTTCTTTTTTAACACCAAGCTTTCCATCATCCTTATATCTCCATCCATCAAACAAATAATCTTCATAGCCAAATTTTTTAATTGATTTCAAATATTCTGTTGGAATGATTTGATCTGTGTCAATGTTATCTCTATCAATATAACTTACTACTCCATCTATGATTAATCCTTCACTATTAGATGTCATGATGGCTCACCGACAGTTCCATTTATAGCTGTGTATGCTGCCATTAGTGGACTCATTAAATGGGTTCGTCCTAAATAACCTTGTCTGCCCTCAAAATTTCTATTTGATGTAGATGCACATCTTTCATACGGCTTTAATTGGTCAGGATTCATTCCTAAACACATTGAACATCCAGGATCTCTCCAGACAAAACCAGCTTCTTTGAATACTTCGTCAAGACCTTCCATTTCGGCTTGCTCTTTAACCATTCCAGAACCTGGAACTACTATTGCCTCAATAATATTATCAGCAATCGTTTTACCTTTAACGACTTTTGCAGCCTGCCTAAGATCCTCAATTCTAGAATTTGTACATGATCCAATAAAAACTTTATCAAAAGTTAAATCAGATAACTTAGATTCATTTTGTATGCCCATATAATTTCTGGCTAATTCAATATTCCTTTTGTTGTCATCATTTGCACCTAAAACTGTTGGTATTTCATCATCATAATTCACAACCATTTCTGGTGAAGTACCCCATGTAACTTGTGGCTTAATTTTAGATACATCAATAACAACTTCATTATCAAATTTTGCTCCATCATCAGTTTTTAAATTTAACCAATATTTTTCGGCATTCTCTAAAGTTTTTTTATCTAGAAAAGATTTTTCTTTTACATAATTTATTGTGGTTTTGTCTGGAGCAATTATTCCTACCTTAGCTCCTGCTTCAATTGCCATATTACAAATAGTCATTCTGCTTTCTACAGAAATATCTTTTATGTAACTCCCCGAAAATTCTATTGCATAACCAGTACCACCTGCTGTTCCAATTAAACCAATAAAATATAAAACAATATCTTTTGAAGAAACATTTTCGACTGGGGTTCCTTCGAACCTAACAAGCATATTTTTTAACTTAGACACTTTTAGACACTGCGTGGCAAGAACATGCTCAACTTCTGAAGTTCCAATGCCCATAGCTAAACATCCTAACGCACCATGAGTTGAGGTATGAGAATCTCCACAAACTATTGTCATGCCTGGTAAGGTATAACCAAGCTCTGGGCCTATAACATGAACAATGCCTTGCTTTGAAGATTTAATATCAAACTGTTTGATTCCGAAAGTATTACAATTCTTATCAAGCTCAACTACTTGTATCTTTGAGATCTCATCTTTTATTTGATTAGAATTAAAATCATTTCCTCTAGTTGTTGGGACATTATGATCTGGAGTAGCAATATTTGCTCCAAGCCTCCAAGGTTTTAAATTTTTTTTTGCTAATCCCTCGAATGCCTGAGGTGATGTTACTTCGTGAAGATAATGCCTATCGATGTATAAAAGAGATTCACCCGAATCAAGTTGGGTAACGTGATGCTCTTCCCAGAGTTTGTCGTACAAAGTCTTCATTATATCTATTCTGTAAATGGTAGTTTTTGTTCAACATCAGCGCACTGTGCTCTATTAATTAATAAGTGATCTACTAAAACAATACTTACCATTGCTTCAGCAATTGGAACAGCTCTAATGCCAACACAAGGGTCATGTCTTCCTTTAACTTCTATGTCAACTTCTTCGCCATCCTTTTTTACAGTTTTACCTTTTGTTTTTATGCTTGAGGTTGGCTTAATGATAAAGCTAAGATTTATATCGTCTCCATTAGATATTCCTCCAAGGATTCCTCCTGAATTATTTGAGGAATAGCCTGACGCTGTGATTTCATCTCTTGCTTCGGAACCTTTTAAGTTTAAAAGATCATCTACATTCCCAATAGATACTGATTTGACTGCATTAATTGTCATTATTGCTTTCGCAAGATTAGCATCAAGCTTCTCAAAAACTGGATCACCAAGACCTACTGGACAATTTTCAACAATAACTCCTAGCTTTGCACCCACAGAATTACCCTCTTCAATTAATTTGTTAAACATAGAATCTAATTCAGAAAGTTTTGATTCGTCACAAAAAAAATATTTATTTGCAGTTTTTTTATGATTTATAGTTTCAGCTTTTATTTTACCAATTTCAGAAACAAATCCATTTACGGTTATTCCTTCTTTTTGAAGTATTTTTTTAGCAACTGCTCCAGCAGCAACCCAATTTACAGTTTCCCTAGCACTAGCTCTTCCTCCACCTCTATAATCTCGATGGCCATATTTTGCTTGATAAGTAATGTCTGCATGATTTGGTCTAAATACATCTTTAATATCTGAGTAATCTTTTGATTTTTGATCTTTGTTGTAAATTATCATTCCTATTGGAGTCCCAAGCGTTTTACCTTCAAAAACACCTGACATTATCTCAACAGCATCATCTTCTTTTCTTTGAGTAGTCACATCTGACTGTCCTGGCTTTCTCCTGTCTAATTCAAGTTGAATATCTTCTTTAGTAAGTTCTATTTGAGGCGGACATCCATCTAGAATTGAGCCCATAGCACTGCCATGACTCTCTCCAAAAGTCGTAATTTTAAATATTTTTCCAAACGTATTGCCTGACATGGCGATAATTATAGTCCAAAATGCTAAAAAAGCTTTATTTTTAGGGTTTTTTACAATTGTTTGGTTTTTTTGGATAACAAGCTTTGAAAATCTACTACAGAGGTTTCTTCTAGTTCTTGTTGACTCATACAAAGTTCAAATATTCTTTTAGCAATATCTTCATCATAAGTAATTGCTAAATTAGACTTAAATTTATTTTCTAACACTGGTATGCCTTCATCTCTTCTTCTCATATGACCAATGGGGTATTCAACCTCGATTTCATCTGTTGCAGTACCATCAACAAAAGAAATTTTTATTCTATTTGCAATAGATCTTTTATCAGCTTCAAGGTAATCTTTTGAATATTTTTTATCCTCATTAATAGTCATTTTTTCTCTTAATATATCTATTCTTGGATCTTCTGCAACATCATCCTCATAATCTTCTGCTATTAAATTTCCCTTAAGTAATCCAATTGCAACCATATATTGCAAACAGTGATCTCTATCAGCAGGATTATTTAATTCTCCAACTTTTGAAATAATTCTTATTGCAGATTCATGAGTTGTGATTTCAATTAACTTAATTTCATTAATCCTATCTTTAACGACATTATGAAGTTTTACAGCAGCTTCTACTGCTGTTTGGGCATGAAACTCAGCAGGAAAACTAATCTTAAAAAGAACATTTTCCATAACGTAGGTTCCAAGTGGTTGAGGTAATACAATTTGTTTTCCATCAAATAAAACGTCTTCAAATCCCCAAACTGGAGTAGAGAGAACACTTGGATATCCCATTTCTCCCAACATAGTTATCATTGATAATCTAACAGCTCTACTTGTAGCATCACCAGCTGCCCAACTTTTTCTTGTGCCTGCATTTGGAGCATGTCTATATGTTCTTAAACTTTGGCCATCGACCCAAGCATGACTTACAGCATCTTTAATTTGATCAATAGAACCACCCATTAATTTAGTTGCAATTGCAGTTGAAGCGACTTTTACTAAAACGACATGGTCTAACCCTACTTTATTAAAACTATTTTCAAGGGCTAAGACTCCTTGAATCTCATGAGCCATAATCATTGACTCCAATACAGTTCGCATTTTGAGTGATGCTTTTCCACTTGCAATATTTTGCTGTGATATAAAATCACAAACTGATAAAATTGCACCTAAATTATCAGATGGATGACCCCATTCAGCAGCAAGCCAAGTATCGTTATAATCAAGCCATCTAACAATGCAACCAATATCAAATGCACCTTTAACCGGATCAAGCTCATAATCTGTTCCAGGTACTCTTACCCCAAAAGGCACTTTACTATCCTTAACGATTGGACCTAGCATTTTTGTACAAGCTGGAAATTGAAGTGCTAATAAACCACATCCGATAGTATCCATTAGGCAATTTCTTGCAGTATCTAATGCCAAATCAGATTTGATTTCGAAAGAAGAAACATAATTAGCTATTTCAGAAATTAAGTTATCAAAATCTGGTCTGATATTCAGATCAACATTCGATGACATTTATTTAGGACCTATCGGCGATATCAATCCAATCAGAGGATTCGACACCAGTATATTCTGCACTGGGTCTTATTATTCGGTTATTAGCTCTTTGTTCCATGCAATGAGCAGTCCAGCCAGAAACTCTAGACATTACAAATATTGGAGTAAAGAGTTTTGTGGGTATTCCCATATAAAAATATGCGGGAGCATGAAAAAAATCAGCATTCGCAAACATATTTTTTTCATCTGCCATAACTTTTTCAACCTCATCTGCAACTAAATATAAAGTATTATCATCATCAAGCTCAGATAATTGTTTTGCATATTCCTTGATTACAGCATTTCTAGGGTCTCTTATTGAGTAAACTGCGTGACCAAAGCCCATAATTTTTTCTTTTTTGTTAAGCATTTCTAAGACGTTTGATTTAGCTTCGTCTTTTGATCTCCAGTTCTCTATTAATTCCATAGCTTTTTCGTTTGCACCCCCATGAAGAGGCCCTCTTAAGGAGCCAATAGCAGCAACAACACATGAATGAATATCAGACATCGTTGAAGCACAAACTCTTGCTGTGAATGTTGATGCATTAAACTCATGTTCCGCATAGAGAATCAGAGAAACATCCATAACTTTTCTGTGTAAATCTGAGGGAGTTTTACCATGCAAGATATGGAGAAAATGACCAGCCATTGATTCTTCATCATTAACTAAATTAATATCTAAACCTTCATGAGAGTATTTGTACCAATATGTGACTATTGATGGCATTGTTGCAATCATTCTATTTATTGAATTAAGTTGATTAGAGAATTCACCTTCAGGTTCCAAATTTCCAAGCATTGATGTACCTGTTCTCATAACATCCATAGGATGAGCTGTAGCAGGGATTTTTTGAAGTACTTCCTTAAGTTCAACTGGAAGATCTCTATGACTTTTTAATAATTTTTTATAATCATCTAATTCCTGAAGATTAGGTAACTTGTCATATATTAAAAGATATGCAACCTCTTCAAATGTAGATTTTTCTGCAAGAAGTTCAATTTTATGTCCTCTATATGCCAATCCTTCGATTTGACCAACTGTAGAAAGAGATGTTTCTCCAGCAACCTGACCTCTTAAACCTGCACCCTCTAATTTTTTTGTCATTATTTATAGTAACTTTAATCCTTATTTGAAAATTTTATATCCAGTCTTTTTTCATGATTATAATAATCTAAAATTTCGTACAACTCTTCCCGGGTTTGCATTATATCTAACAGAGGCTCTTGTGTCCCGTCTTTGATTATTGAATTATAAATTTTTTCTGCAGATGCACTCATAGCTCTGAAGGCAGTTAAAGGATATAGGATCATATCTACACCAACCTCCTTAAGTTGATTTTGATTAAATAAAGGTGTTTTTCCAAACTCTGTGATATTTGCAAGAACTGGAATTGAAAGATTTTTTTTAAAGACTTCATACTCTTCAATACAAGTTACAGCTTCTAAAAAAATACCGTCAATACCTTCTTCAATATATGCTTCACATCTTTTAATAGCTCCAGTAATTCCTTCTGAAGCAAGGGCGTCTGTTCTGGCCATAATAAAAAATGAATCATCAATTTTTGAAGACACTGCAGTTTTAAGCCTCTCCTTCATTTCATCTATTGAAACTATTTTTTTATTTGGTCTGTGGCCACATCTTTTATCGAAAACTTGATCCTCGATATGCACCGCAGCACAACCTGCTTTATTCATCTCAAATATAGTTTTAGAAATGTTATCAGCATCCCCCCAACCTGTATCGATATCAACTAAAAGAGGAAGAGAAGTTGCATTTGTAATTCTTTTTACATCAATAAGAACATCATTCATTGATGTAATTCCAAGATCTGGCAATCCGTAAGAAGCTGCAGCTACACCACTTCCAGATAAATATATAGCTTTATGATTAGCTCTTTCAGCAAGTTTTGCTGAATAAGCATTAATTGTTCCAGGTATTATAAGTGGTGAATTGAGCTCTAATGCTTTTCTAAATTTTTCTCCAGGTTGCATCTTAATAAAACTTTATTCCCCTTATAATTCTATCTTTCTTGTTTTTGCGTCTCCATCTGTTTGTATCCCTTAAGCTGTATACACATCCACAATATTCTTGCTGATAAAATTTTTCTCTTTTTGAAATCTCTATCATTCTTGATGAACCACCTTGTTTTCTCCAATTAATATTCCAGAAACTTATATTTGAAAATCTTGATGCAGCTCTCTTACCAGATCCATTAATCTGATTCAGATCCTTCCATCTAGATATGCCTAAAGTTGTAGCAAAAATCTTAAACTTATTTTCGTAGGCAAATAATGCTGATCTTTCAAATCTCATATCAAAACATTTTGTGCATCTTTCCCCTCTTTCTGGTTCATTCTCAAGCCCTTTAATTCTCTCAAACCAATTTTCTTTATCATAATCACCGTCCACACACTCGAAACCAACTTTCTCACAAAATCTTCTGTTCTCATTTTTTCTAATCTCATATTCATCTACTGGATGGATATTAGGATTATAAAAAAATACAGTTGTTTTAATTTTAGAAACAGCCAATGCTTCAATTATTTCACCAGAGCATGGCGCACAACAGCTATGGAGCAATAATTTATTTTCATTATTGGGTAGTTTCATTAGGGGTCTAACATAGTTACTTAATTTATGTGCTTCTGTCATCTTTTAAAATTTGAATTTAATTTAATAGCATCCTCTAAGTCATCATAGTTATGAAAAGACTGAATTTCAGGATACTTTGAAGAAATTTTATCTGGCGCATTTATAAAAAAACCTTTTTCTGCAATTTCAAACATTTGAATATCATTATGCGAATCACCAGCAGCAAAGCATCTGTATCCCATTTCTTGAAATGCTTTTATTGCTTGCTGTTTAGCTTTAATATGTCTTAGCTTGTACGAAATAATTTCATCATTCTCTACTATAAGGTTGTGACAGAGCAAAAATGGAAACCCAAGCTTTTTCATTAAAGGTTTTGCAACATCATGAAAGGTGTCGGATAGAATTACAATTTGAAAATTCTCTCTTAATCCGTTTACAAAATCTAAAGCTCCTGGAAGCAATTCAAGAGAATTTGCTGCTTTTTGAACATGTGAAAGTTTTATCTTTTTATCTTTCATCACCTTTAATCTCATATCTAGAAGATCTTCATAAATAGGAATATCTCTTGTAGTCATTCCAAGTTCTTCAACCCCAGTATCTTCAGCAACTCTTTCCCATATTTCAGGGGTAAGAGTACCTTCCATATCTAAACACACTATTTCCATGATTAATTATTCTTTATCCCGTATGGCACATGTCCTGAGGTAGTATTTTTTACAGCACTCATAATATGCTTTTTTTGATCATCAAAGAAGATGTCCGCATCAAAAGATTCTAAAAATTTATTTTTAGATAGGCCACCCAGAAAAAGAGACTCATCAATTCTTACTCCCCATTCTCTTAAAGTTTTGATAACCCTTCTATCTGATGGCGCTGACCTTGCAGTAACAAGAGCTGTTCTAATTGGACATTCATTGATTTCAAAATCATTTTGAATATTATTTAATTGAACTAAAAATGATTTAAACGGGCCTTCTTTGAGAGGTGTGGTGGAGGTAACCTCATTTTTAATAAATGCCTTTAAACCATCTTTTTGATAAATTTTTTCTGATTCATCTGAAAAGATTACTGCATCGCCATCAAAAGCTATTTTTAACTGATCAGAGCTTGATTTTTTATTCTTAGTTAATTTTCTTGAAAGAATTGTAGCCGCTGCAACATTGCTTTTAATTGCAAGTTTTACATCATCAATACTGCTAGATAAAAAAAGATGTACTCCAAAATCTTTAACATACCTATGCGGACTTTCACCTCCACAAAAAGCTGCTCTGCTAATGTTTAGCTTATGGTCTTCAATAGAATTTCTTATTCTTAAACCAGTATCAGAGGTATTTCTTGATAGTAAAATAACTTCAACTCTGTCAGTACCATTATATAGTTCGTTGATTTTTAAAATTTTTTTAACAAGATTAAAGGCTTCACCAGGTTTTAATGTTTTATTTTCATTTTCTACTTGATAACTCTGATATGACTTAAGTCCTTCATTTTTATATATTTCATGACTTTTATCTAAATCAAATAATGCTCTTGATGATATTCCTATTATTAATTTAGATTTCCTGTTTACCATAGATCTTGAAAAAAATATAAATTACATTATACTGTATATATATTCAGTACGTTTATTATTATGAAAGAAATTACTTCACAACAACAACGAGTATTAGATTGTATTCAAATTTACATAAATAAGACAGGTTTTCCACCAACTCGAGCAAACATTTGTAAAGAGCTTGGTTTTAAATCACCAAATTCGGCAGAAACACATTTAAGAGCTCTAGAAAAGAAAGGCTTTATAGCTATTGAAAGTGGGGCCTCAAGAGGTATATCTATCATTAATGATGAAAATTCTTATGGAAGTAAAGATAATTATCCTGTAATAGGTCTTGTTGCTGCTGGGTCACCAACTCTTGCAGAAGAAAATATAGAAAGAACTATTAATTGTCCTAAATCATTTTTTGAGTCTAAATTTGATTATTTTCTAAAAGTTAAAGGTCTTAGCATGAAAGATGCTGGAATAATGGAAGATGATTTAATTGCAGTTAAAAAAACAACTGATGTCAGAAATGGTGATATTGTCATTGCAAGAATCGATGATGAAGTAACAGTAAAGTTTTTTCGTAGAAAATCAGCTAAATTAGTTGAACTCGAACCAGCAAATGAAGATTTCGAAACTATTAAAGTTAATTTAGAACGAGATGAGTTAAGTATTGAAGGAAAAAGTATTGGACTCTTAAGAAGGAACTAATGAACTATAGTTTGCTTCTTTGAGAATTTATCTCTTTGTTTATCAAAAAATTCATCTAAATCACTAACATTACCGCTCACGCTTTCTATACCTGCTCGAATCATCTCTTTTGCTACAGTTAATTCTTGACCTTGAAGAAAATCTTTTGATTCTTGTGAAAAGCATATTTTAACAATAGGATTTTTATGATCATCTGATCTTCTTAATACAATACTTCCATCTGCTAGTTGTGCTAATTCTAAGTAGTTAGTCATTTTATCTCCATATAAATTTAGCTTAACACTCATCAAGCATTTTGCGAAGCAACTCTTGGGTGTCTTTGTATTTATCTAATATTAAATTATATTTTTTCAAGTTATTTGGTTCATCTGTAACTATTAAATTATCGTTATTAACGTTTATTAGTTTTTGTTTTGATTTTTCCATCATAACTAACAACCCATTGGGCTCGATTTCTTTTAAAAAAATATTTTTTATTGTGTCGATTTTTGATAATTGAAGCCATTTTTCTGAAAAACAAAATGTTTCAATATTTGGAATACCATTTATCAGAGTAGAATTTATCTCATCAGTAAAATATGAAATGCTTTTTTCAAGACATGTTATGAAAAGAAGTTGATTTTGGTTGTCTCTGACAGACCCTTCAAAATTAATTTTATTAAGAATTTCTTTTGATAAATCTAAGTATAGGTTTGATAGTTCTCTATATTCCACTAATCTTTTTTATTTTGTTTCCATACACCATCAGAAAATACTGCTGTCCATTTAGTTTTCTTTCCATCTTTTTCAGAAGCAACATAATGAATGTCATCAGTTCTGTTATATCTAATCACATACTCATTCCCATCTATATCTTTTTCAGGTGCACTGAGAAGATACGTATGTTTATCTTTGTTTGGTAGAAAGCGACATGCCTCATTAATTTCAAGATTAAGTTTGTTGATCTCATGGACCTTAGGTGCCCTTGTCTCTCTATTTTTTGGATATTGACTTGCAGCTAAAAATAAACCCTTCATGCTATCACGCAATAAATAATGATCTTCACATTTAACACATTTTAAATTTTTTAGTTCAATAGGCTCCATTGTTATTGGTTTAGGTTCTCCATTTCTTTGTAAAGCTCTAGTGGCTCCACAGTTATCATTCAAACAACCAAAATATTTTCCAAACCTGCCGGTTTTAAGCTGCATTTCAGAACCACATTTATGACATTCAAGAGTTGGACCGTCATAACCTTTTATTTTGAATAGGCCCTCTTCAATTAAATAACCGTCACAATCTGGATTTTTTCCACAAACATGAAGTTTGCGATTTTCATCAATAAGATAATTATCCATGCTTGTACCACACCTTGGGCATCTTTTCTTGATTAGAAGATTTGTTGCCTCTTCAGTATCATCTATGCTAATAGCTTCATCACCAGATACCAAATTGAGTGTTTCTTTGCATTTATCATCTCCAACATTTTGGTAGCCAGAACATCCTAAAAAAACTCCATTAGAAGAATTCCTAATCACCATATTTGTTTTACCACATGTACAAGTAATGTCAGTAGATGTCGGTCGATTGCCTCTCATTCCATTTTCTTCTGAGGCAGAAACTAAATCTTTTTGGAAACTATTATAAAAATCATCCAAAACATTTCTCCAATTTAACTCACCTCTAGCGACACTATCTAAATTATTTTCAAGATTCGCGGTAAATTCATAATCCATAATGTCATCAAAACTTTCAATTAATCTTTCAGCAACAATATGACCAATTTTTTTAACAAAAAATCTTCTATTTTGAATTTCAACATACCCTCTATCTTGAATAGTAGAAATTATGTTTGCATATGTGGATGGTCTACCTATGCCCTTCTTTTCAAGTTCTTTTACTAAAGCAGCTTCAGAGAATCTTGCTGGTGGTTTTGTAAATTTTTGATCGAGATTTACTTCATTTAATGTAAGTATTTCTCCCTCTTCTAATGGCGGTAAAATATCATCATCAGACTTAAAAGGTTGCGATATTTTTGTATATCCGTCGAAAACAATTTCTCTTCCTTTTGCTGTAAATGTATATTCACCCATATTAATTTTGGCTGAGGTTGATAAATATTCAGCATCTGGCATTTGAGATGATATATATTGTTGCCATATTAGTTGGTAAAGCCTTTTCTCCTCTTCAGTATGATTCATAAGATCGTCTGCAGTAAGGTAAGCATTTGTTGGTCTTACAGCTTCATGAGCTTCTTGAGCATTCTCAGTGCTTGAATAAATTCTGGGGGCATTAGTTAAGTATTTTTCGCCAACCCTCTCACCAATGAAATTTCTAGCATCCTGAATAGACTCTTTGCTTAAACTTGGAGCATCAGTCCTCATGTAAGTAATATGTCCAGCCTCATAAAGCTTCTGAGCAACTCTCATTGTTCTTTTAACTGTAAAGCTTAATTTTGTACTCGCAGCCTGCTGAAGTGTAGATGTAATAAAAGGTGCTCTAGGTTTTATTTTGACAGGTTTTTTTATAATTTCATCTATAGATATTTCTGAACTTTTGATAAGATCTTGTATCTTCATGGCTTCTTCTTTCTTTAATAATGGTTGAGACTTTTTTCTATTAAGTAAAAAGGGAATACTTAAATCATCTTTATTAAGAACCATTGAAACCTCCCAAAACTCTTCTGGAATAAATTCTTGGATTAACCTTTCTCTTTCATCTAAAAGTCTCAAAGCAACAGATTGAACTCTTCCCGCAGAAAGACCTCTAGCAATTTTCTTCCACAGCAAAGGTGAAAGCTCGAACCCAATAACTTTGTCAAGAAACCTTCTTGCCCTGTAAGCTTTTACTAGATCTAAATCTATCTCTTTTGGATCCTCAAAAGAATCTATGATTGCTGACTTTGTAATTTGATTAAATCTAACTCTTGAATACTCATATTTTTCAGGTCCAAGTGCCTCTTTAAGATGCCATGCTATTGCTTCACCTTCTCTATCAAGGTCAGTTGCAAGATATATATGATCAACTCCTTTAGCAGACTTTTTTAAAGACTTTATTACTTTTTCTTTCTCAGGAATTATTTGCCAATCAGCCTTCCACCCGTTGTCTGGATCAATACCCATTCTTCTAATTAGTCTATTTCTATCATTAATAGTTTTGAGTCTAATTTTCTCTTCAGGAGATAAATCTTTAGGAATTGATGCTCTTTTAGCATTTGGCGAGGCTTTTTTTGGAAGATCTCTTATGTGCCCAACACTTGATTCAACAATATATTCTGATCCAAGATATTTTGAAATAGTCTTAGCTTTTGCTGGTGATTCTACTATTACTAAAGATTTAGCCATTATTAATTTTTTTATTCCTTTTTTATGAATATCATTAATTGGGTAGTATTTGCAAGATAAATTTTTAAATTATTTTATTTGATTCAATTTATCAATAATTAATTTTAATTCGCTGATTTCATCAATTTCATTCCAAATAAACTTAATATTCTTTTCTGTAAAAATTATTTCATTGATACTTTCTGAGACTTTTTCAATTTGCAAATTAATATTTACAAATCTATCAGAGTACTTAAATTTGACAGGAGAATACAACAATAATTTTCCTTTGTCTCTAACATAGTGTGCTTCTTTCAGTTCTGATTTATTTTTAATCTGATAGTAGACTTCATCTTTCTTGTAATTTTTAAAGTCATTTGATCCATAAAGTGCAGAGGTAATATTTGCACCAAGCTTCCTAGCTTCCATTCTCAATTTAGATATTTTTTGCGATTTTTTTGATGGTATTGCTAGTGAGACTGAACCAATTAAAAAAAGTAATGCCAAAAAAAAGACAAGATACTCAATCATTTCAAATACTCAAAATTTCTTGAATAATTTTTGGTCCTTTTATTACAAAACCAGTATATATTTGGACCAATCCAGCTCCAGCATTAACTTTTGCATTAAAATCTTGTTTTGAGATTACTCCTCCAACACCAATTATTGGAATACTTTTTGACAGAGAGCTTATATATGATATTTTTTCAGTGCTCCTTTTCATTAATGGTGCTCCTGAAACTCCACCTTCAATTGTTTTAAAATTATCTTGCATTAGATTTGATTTATCGATGGATGTATTAGTTGCAATAATTCCAGCTATAGATGAGTCATTAATTAACTTTAAAATATTTCTTACACTTTCGTTATTTTCATCAGGAGATATTTTGATAAAAATTGGTTTAGAAATATTTAAATCTTTTGATTTTGTATCAATCTTTTCAATAAGCTCTTTTAAATAATCTTCTTTATGCAAATCCCTTAAATTTGGAGTATTTGGAGAAGAAATATTGATCGTTATATAGTCTGCATGCTCATGAACTTTCTCCAAGCAAATTAAATAATCTTTAATTCTCTTTTCACCTACTGATTTTTTATTAGCTCCTATGTTTACACCAACAACTCCATCATATTTTCTTTTCTTTAAATTTTTAACAAGATAATCAACTCCTTTATTGTTAAACCCTAAGCTATTTATAATTGAGTTTTCTTTAAAATTTCTATGGACCCTAGGTTTATTATTGCCTTGTTGAGAGACTGGAGTAACAGTTCCTACCTCCAAAAAACCAAAACCCAAGCTACCTAAGCAATCAATAAAATCACCATTTTTATCCAACCCAGCTGCTGTGCCAAGTCTGTTTTTAAATTTGATATTTGCAAATGTAATGATTTCATCTTTTGATATTTTTTTAAAAAAAATATTAAGTAAATTAATCTTATATAAAAAATTTAGAGAATTTAATGAAATAGAATGTGCTGCTTCTGGTGGAAAAATCTTTATAACTTTAAGAAAAAAATTCAAATAATATCCCTTATGATTTTTTTGATTTTTCTATTCATTGTTTTGTCTTTCAATGCAAGCGCAATGGTAGCATGAACAAATCCTTCTTTGCTACCACAATCAAATTTTTGACCATTATATATACATCCAAAAACTTCCTCATGTTCAATTTGAAGTTTTATTGCATTGGTAAGTTGAATCTCATTAGATGAATCACGTTTTACCTTTTTTAAATATTTAAATATTGACGGTGTAAAGACGTATCTTCCAAGTATTGCAATATCTGACGGTGCATTTTTTATTAATGGTTTTTCAACCATATCACTTATTTGAATTATTTTATTCTTTACAATTCCTGGTTTAATCACACCATATTTATGAATTTTAGCTTTATCTACTTTATTTAATCCTATTACCGTACTGTCTGTTTTTTTATTAAGCGATATTATTTGATTTAAACATGTTTTTTTTGATATAAATAAATCATCCGGCAACAAAACCACAAAAGATTCATTTTTTATATATTTCTCAGCTTGCAATACTGCATCACCAAGACCTTTTTGAGATTTCTGAATAACATATTTAAAAGTTACATTTTCGAATATTTTGGGATTAAGTTTTTCTACAAAATTATTTTTACCAGATCTAATGAGTCTAGTTTCAATTTTTTTATTCTTTTTAAAATGTCTTTCTATTGAATTTTTTTCATTACTTGTTATGAATATAATTTCATTAATGCCTTCTTTTATTGCCTCCTCAACAGCATATTGAACGAGGGGTTTATCTATGATGGGTAGCATTTCTTTTGGCGTTGCTTTTGAAGCTGGAAGAAATCTAGTTCCAAGTCCTGCAACAGGCAATACTGCTTTTTTAATCATAATTTACCTATTAAGCCCACATTTATAAATTTACATATTATAGCAAAAGTAATTCCTGAAACTAATCCACCAAGATGTGCAAAGTTTGCAACTGAACCAAATCCAAATAGATCCAAAAGCCCTAAAAAGCCAAGCACCATCCAAATAATCATAAAAAGATATAAAGCAGGAGGAATTTCATATCTCTGATAAACTGAATCCATTTCATTTATCATGCAATATCCTATTAGACCGTAAATGACTCCTGAGAGTCCTCCAAATAAATTTGAACTTACCCAGTAAAACTGAAGAAAATTACTTGAAATTGAAGAAAATAAAACGAGTGTTAAAAAAATTAATTTTCCATCTATTTTTTCAATTTGTTGACCAAGGATGTAAATCCACAAGGAATTAAAAGCTAGATGAGGCAAAGAAAAATGAAGAAACATTGGTGTAACTAATCGCCACCACTGATTTTGATTAAAAAATGTTTCACTAAATGTTGATATTGAAATATATCCAAGGTTAGAAATATTTATCTTTGTATATGTGAATGGCTCAATAATTGAAATAATTGAGCCAAAGTTAGAAATAAAACTCAAGAGTGCTGCTAGAGTGATAATTGGAATATATATATTACTAAATATTTTCAATTTAATTGTTTGAAATATTTAAACTCCAACCAAGTTTTTCTCTGCAAGCTTCAAAAAAATCATTACTTTTTGGATGAACCAATTTTAGCGTTTTTTCCATTTTTGAAATTGAAATATCTTCTTGATATGAGAGATTTATATCAGCCTGTCCATCAACACAAATTTTTGCTTCATCTGAAGGTCCTTCAAATAGTTTGATATCAACCTTTTCGTCAGATGAAATTACAAAAGGCCTTGATGACAAACTTTGAGGAAGCATTGGAAGAATTGTCCAAACGTCCAAACTTGGGTGAATTATTGGTCCTCCAGCAGAGAGTGCGTATGCTGTCGATCCAGTTGGAGTTGCCACAATAAGACCATCAGATCTTTGTTCGTAAACAATTTTATCATTCACGCTTAATCTGTATCTCATCAATTGAGCATAAGAGCCTGAATGTATTACAATTTCGTTTAAACCAAATAAATGATTTTTACCAAATGTCGCAGAAACAAGATTCCTTTCTTCTATTATGTATTCATTATTAAAAATTTCATTTATTGCATGTTCAAAGTTATCAACCGCGATATCGGTTAAAAAACCAACATTGCCCATATTGACTCCAAGAATAGGAATTTCGTGATCCAAATATTGTCTTGCTGAGTTTAGCAAGGTTCCATCTCCACCAAAAACAATTATTAGATCTACTTTATTCACAAAAGATTGCTTATCTAGTTTTAGAATTTTATCGTTCTCATACTCCTGAGATTCTTCAATAAATAAATCCACCTTCTTTTCAGATAGAGACGTAATCATTGAATCAAAACTTTTAAAATCAATATTTTGATTATTTTTCTTCTTTATAAAGATGCCAATATTTTTAAACATGTCGAAAATTATACTCTTTATGTTGATTTTATTTAAAAAAGCCTCTTATTCTATACTGTAAAAAAACTCGAAAAAATAAAATAAGTGCATATAATATTCGAGAAATCATTAAAATCCATAAAAATTATGAGTAATTTAGATAAATTTAGAGAAGAAACTAAGAATTGGCTAGATAAGAATTGTCCTCCTTCTATGAGATCTGGGGCAGATACAAGTATACCTGTTGATGAAGTTTGGGGAGGTAGAAAAGCCTCTTATAAAAATCCTGAGTCTAAATTGTGGCTCGAAAGAATGGGTAGTAAGGGTTGGACCATGCCTACGGTATCTAAAGAATACGGTGGTGGTGGTTTATCCAAAGATGAAGTCAAAGTACTTAATGAGGAGATGTTCTTTATAGGTGCAAAACAACCATTATTAAGCTTTGGAATATGGATGCTTGCTCCTGTTTTACTAGAGTACGGAACTGAAGAGCAGAAAAAAGAACACATTCCAAAAATAATCAAAGGTGAAATCAGATGGTGCCAAGGATATTCTGAACCAGGCTCAGGTTCTGACTTAGCTAGTTTAGCAACAAAGGCTGAGGATGTAGGTGACTCATTCATTGTTAATGGCCAAAAAGTATGGACATCATATGCTGACAAGGCAGATTGGATTTTTGCTTTGGTTAGAACAGGTCCTAAAGAACCAAAGCATGATGGTATAAGTTTTTTACTAATAGATATGGAAACCAAAGGTGTTTCCACAAAACCAATTACCTTAATATCAGGTAAATCACCATTTTGTGAAACCTTTTTTGATAATGTTGAAGTTCCTAAAAGTAATTTAATAGGAGAGTTAAATGCTGGATGGACAATTGCAAAAAAACTGCTTCAGCATGAGAGAGCTTTTATCTCTAATTTTGGTCTTGCTGCTGGTATGGGTAGCAAAAGAGATATTGTTTCAATAGCCAAAAAGCATTTAGGTGAAGATGCCGGAAAGATTGGCAACAACTTTTTTAGATCAGAAATTGCTTCTCATAAAATAAAAGAACACGCTTTTGGATTAACATTAAAAAGAGCGGGTGACGAAGGTGGCAAAGCAAGTGCTACAGCTTCAATGTTTAAACTTTACGGAACAGAACACAACAAAAAAAGACATGAACTTATGGTAGCTGCATCGGGTGTAGATGGTATTGCATGGGATGGTGATGAGTTTGATAAAGAAGATAAAAACCTCACAAGGGCCTGGCTAAGAACTAAAGGTAATTCACTCGAGGGTGGAAGTTCTGAAGTTCAGCTCAATGTAATTTCAAAGAGAGTTTTAGGACTACCAACTCAATAATTTCTTATGAAGTTAACTCTTAATGAAGAAGAACAGTTTCTCAAAGATACTGCTAAAAATTTTGCACAAGAAAGATGTCCAGTTACTCATTTTAGATCCTTAAGAGATTCTAATGACTCACAACTATGGGATAAAGCAATATGGAATGAAATGTCTAAACTTGGATGGCCAGGTATTTTAATACCAGAAGAATATGGTGGCTCAAATTTTGGTGTATCAGGTATTAGTGTAATACTTCAAGAGTGTGCAAAAACTCTCACACCCTCTCCTTTATTTGCAACTGGTGTAATTGGAGCATACTCGATAGCAAATTTTGGAAACGAAAATCAAAAAGAGGAATATCTTCCAAAAATTGTAAGTGGTGAAATGACAACAGCTTTTGCTATTGATGAATCAAGCCATCATAATCCTGCGGATACAGAAATGACTGCAGAATTTAAAAAAGAAAAAGTAATTCTTAATGGAAAAAAAATATTTGTTGTAGATGGAGCAAGTGCAGACCTATTAATTGTGCTAGCAAGAACATCTGGCAATAAGGGCGAAACAAGCGGCCTTACTTTGTTTTTTGTAAATTCAAATTCCTCTGGTGTAGAGAAAATTAAACTTGATATGGCAGATTCTAGAAACTATGCAAACATAGTTTTTTCAGATGTCGAAATCAATAAAGAAGATATATTAGGAGATATTGAAACAGGTGGAGAAACAGCTGAAAACATTCTAGATATTGCTAGAATTGCATTATCGGCTGAAATGTTAGGCAACTCTGAAGCAGCTTTTGAAACCACATTAGATTATTTGAAACAAAGAAAACAGTTTGGTGTATTGATTGGTTCTTTCCAAGCACTTCAACATAGAGCAGCACAAATGTTTTGTGAACTAGAATTGACAAAATCTTCAGTAATGGCGGCAATGAGAGCTGCTGACGAGAATTCAAACGAACTTCAAAGACTCTCAAGTCTTGCTAAAACTGTTGCGGGAGAAACTTTACATCTTGTGTCAAATGAAGCAGTTCAAATGCATGGTGGTATTGGAGTTACTGATGAATATGATATTGGTTTCTTTCTTAAAAGAGGAAGAGTAGCTGAACAGATATATGGAGGTATTAAATTTCATACTGAAAGATATGCAAATTTGTCAGGTTTTTAATTTCATAAAATGAAGAATTTTTTATCGAACTTAAAGGGTGTTATCCATTTCATATTTATAATAATCGAACTTACTATTGGTTTTTCTACAATAACAATAGCTAATCTTCCTAGGCCATTTGTGTCTCAAAAACTCAAAATTTCTTTAGCACGAATGTCTAATCATATTAGCGATTGGACGATATTGGGTTTCAAAGTCATCATGAACTTTTTTCATAACAATAAGATGGAAGTTATTTACGAAGATACCTTTGACAGAAATGACTGGTGTTTGGGACTTGCTAACCATCAATCATGGGCAGATATTCTCTTAATACTTTCTGCATCAAATTATATGATGCCAAATATAAGATTTTTTATGAAGAAAGAGCTCTCTTGGATACCATTTATATATTTAGCTAATAAAAATTTAAATATGCCCTTTGTTAATAGGCATACAAAGAAACAGATCATTAAAAATCCAGACCTGAGGTTGCAGGACTATGAAAATACAATTAAATCATGCAAAAGATTAAAAAGAGCTCCATCAACAATTTTTAGTTATGCAGAGGGAACAAGATTTACACAAGAAAAACATAAAGAACAAAATTCTTCATATAAGAACCTTCTTGAACCAAAAATAGGAGGTCTAGCAACTGCATTATCAGCATTACCAGAATCAAAATATTTGATTGACTTTACTCTGGTTTATAAAACTGATCAAAGATCAGCCTGGGCGTTCTTGAAAGGAGATATGGCAGATGTGAAAATCCTGGTAAAAAAATTTAAAATCCCTGAAAGTCTCAAAAATAAGAGTTACTTAGATGACAATGAATATAGGATTGAATTTAAAAATTGGATTGAGGATATTTGGAGTCAAAAAGATAAGAGTATTGAATCTTTAAAATTCTAATTTTGAATTCGATATAGCCCATCCATTAGAATCAACATATATCCAATACCCAGGAACAATATTAATTTCCTTTATTTTAAAGGGTACATTAATTTGTCCTGCCCCGACTGTCTTATCTGTTTTCTTTGGAAAAGTATTTTTCGCATACAAACCAATTTGAATATCCTTTATAACTTCAACATCTCTAATATATCCATCAACAACTATTCCACTCCATTGGTTTTCATAAGCAATCTGAGCAATTTGATCTCCAACCATTGAACATAAATCTTTACCGGTATGACTTATAAAGAGAACCTTTCCTTTTCCATTATTTTTTAAAATATCTTTAACAACGCTATTAGAATGTTCACATTGAACAGTTTGAATTTCACCATAAAATTTTTCTATNCCGCCATATGAATTATANAATGAATCACCTATTTGAATTTTTTCNTAAAACTCATCACAAATATCAGGAACGGTAAATTTCATAANATTCANTATTCTAATTCATTCTAAATTTAAAGTAAGTAATATANANTAGATACAANTAGTTATGGGAGAAAAAAATGAAGTCGCAAATTTGTAAACTTTTAGATATTGAATTCCCTATGATTGCGTTTAGCCATTGTAGAGACGTCGTTGCAGCAGTTTCCAAGGCAGGAGGAATGGGTGTTTTAGGTGCNGTTGGTCTTTCTCCAGANAAACTTGAAATCGAACTAAAATGGATAGATGAACATGTTGATGGAAAGCCATATGGTGTTGATGTACTNGTACCAAATTCATATGTTGGNAAGGGAGAAAATCTTTCAACNAGNGACTTAAGAGAAATGATACCTCAAGANCATAGAGAATTTCGNGCAGATATNCTTGAGCAACATCATATTGATGCATCTGACCTTCGTGGTGGTGANGAGTCAGAAANAACGGAAGAGAATTCCAATCAAGTTTTNGGTGCTGGTCTTGATGGNGCGAAAGAAGTTCTTGAGGTTGCTTTTTCTCATCCNATAAAACTTGTAGCAAATGCACTTGGGGTTCCTCCTAANTGGATGTTAGATATGGGTAAACAGCACAANGTTCCNGTCGCTGCTCTTGTTGGNGCAAAACAACATGCTGTAAAGCAAGCTGAAGCAGGNGTTGATATTATAGTAGTTTCAGGCACTGAAGGCGGTGGGCACTGCGGAAGTGTTTCTACGATGGTTCTTGTTCCTGAAGTTAGANGAGCTTTGAAGTCTTATGGTNATGTTCCTATTCTTGCGGCTGGTGGCATTTGCACAGGNGAACAAATGGCTGGAGTAATGGCNATGGGAGCAGACGGAGTATGGTGTGCNTCAGTATTTCTTCCAACAACTGAGGCAGAAACTTCAGACAATATCAAAGAAAAGCTTGTNGCAGCATCTTCAAGTCATACTGTCAGATCAAAAAGTAGGACTGGAAAACACTCCAGACAACTTTCATCACCNTGGGTAGANGCATGGGANGACAAAGATGCACCAGAACCCCTTCCTATGCCNTTACAAACAATGGTAAGCGAACCNGCNCTNAAAAAAGTTGCAGACCAAGCTGCTATTGGACANGAAGGAGCAAAACAACTTGAAACATANTGGGTTGGACAAGGTATTGGGTTAGTAAATGAGTCNATTACTGCTGGACAAACCGTTCAAAAGTTTAAAGAAGAATTNATTGATTCTTATGAAAGAATAAATAAATTTTTATCAGATTAAATAAAATTTGTTGCTAAAAATCTTTAAAAATCTAATTATTTTNTTTATTGGTGNTCTNCTNATAATAANNAGTTATGCGCTCTTGAATTATTTCAAACCATTCGAAAGAATTAATACAAACATGTCTTTATATGATGATGTTNAAANCATGATCATTGATGATCAAAAATTTAGAGATTTAAATAAAAATAATANTTTAGATATNTATGAGGATCATAGATTGGATGCTGAAACTAGAANTNAGGATCTTTTGAATCAAATGACAATTGATGAAAAGATTGGTCAAATGTTTCATCCTCCTTTTATNCTTAANCCAGATTTTTTTATGATGCTTTACGAGATTGCTATTAGAGGTAACAAACTAACAGAGACACAGATAGTTGATGATANCATTACTCATTTTAATNTTTATGGGAATCCAAGTCCTTTTGAATTAGGTGTAAAAATAAANCACTTACAAAAAATNGCTTCAAAAACTAGATTAGGTATACCAATAACAATAAGTTCTGACCCAATTCATGAAGTTCCAAAAGGTGGAGGTGTTGCTTCATTTTCAGTTGATGGATTTTCTAAATGGCCTTCNCANTTAGGTTTTGCTGCATCANAAGATACTAATATGGTTAAAAAATTTGCTGAAATTGTAAGAGANGAATATCTAGCGGTTGGAATCAGAACTGCGCTTCATCCAATGTCAGATTTAGCTACAGANCCAAGATGGGCAAGAAACTTTGGTACTTTTGGTTCTAACGCAAAATTATCAANCGATATGACNATTGCTTATATGAATGGNTTTCAAGGTAATAANATAAATAACAAAAGTGTTTTGACAATGGTAAAACACTTNCCTGGAGGTGGTCCNCAAGAAAATGGTTTAGATGCTCATCTATATAGCGGACGAAATCAAATATATCCNGGTAACAATTTTGATTATCANTTAAAACCTTTTGAAGACGCAATTAAAAATAATTTAAAGGTCATAATGCCCTATTATGGCATTCCTGTTGGACAAACTAATGAAGATGTAGCTATGGCATATAACAAATANATTCTTACTGATTTATTGAGAAATGAGCTTGGTTACAGTGGAGTTATTTGTTCTGACTGGGGCATAATCACTGGCAGACATTGGGGTGTNGATAATCTTTCNATCAAAAAAAGATATGAAAAATCAATAGCTGCTGGAATTGATCAATATGGTGGNGAAACTGACACCTCTTTCATTAAAAGTTTGTTCANTGAGAANANAATTTCTGAAAAAAGAATTAACGANTCAGTAAAAAGAATATTAATNAATAAATTTAAATTAGGTTTATTTGATGATCCATATATNGATGAGNCTGAAATNCANAATACTGTGAATACTNAATCAAATATTGAGGCAGGAATTGAGGCACAAAGAAAGTCTATTGTTTTGTTAAAAAATAATGGAGTGTTGCCTTTAAAAAAAGATACAAAANTATTTATTGACGGTCTTGATAAAGAAATTGGAANTGAGTTTGGAACATTGGTAGANAGCATTGAAGATGCTGATGTNGTTATTATGTATATTCANACTGTTTTTAATGGTAATCAAGAATCGGGTTTGAATAGAGTTTTTGATAATTTTCTTAGCACTTTATTCCCAGATGGAAATTTAGATTTAAATAATGAGATAGTNAATAAGGTCAAAAACTTTTCAAAAGAAAAAGATTTAATAGTCGTTGTTGATTTAAATAGGCCAGTNATTTTGGAAAGTATTAAANATAAAACTTCAGGTCTTATAGGAACCTTTGGAGTTCAAGATAGAGTAATGTATGAGGGTCTTTTTGGAATTTTTAATCCCTCTGGAAAATTACCCTTTGAAATACCNTCTTCGATGGAATCTGTTTTAAATCAAAAAGAAGACTTACCAGACGATACAANNAATCCAACNTATAAATANGGATATGGAATAAGTTACTAAATTGCTTCGTTTCTTGGTTTAAATTCAAGCACAGTGGCATTAATACAATATCTTGGTANCCCATTTGGACCATCATCAAAAACGTGCCCCAAGTGAATATCTGANGAAATTGATCGAATCTCTGTTCTNNTCATGCCATAACTATTATCTGGAAGTTCATAGACAGAACCCTCAACAGGCTTTGTAAATGAAAGCCATCCAGATCTTGAAACAAACCTATCTCTAGTATCAAATAAGGGCATACCNCTCAATTTATCNATAAAAACNCCATCAGGTGTGTTTTTAAAGATCTCGTACTCTTTACAAAAACGTGCATCTGTNCCTTTGTTAAATGCAACGTTAAATGCTTCAGAATCTCCCAATTTAAATTTACCTAATAATTCATAAAANTCTTTNTGATCAATGTATCCTTGATGTGCNAAAACTTCTTTTCCATTTTTCAAAAAAATTATNGATGGTGTNGCCCATGTAGGGGAAANAACTTGAAGACCATGCANTTGATCTGATGTTCTGTATGAAATAGGTATNCTGCCTTTATATTCATCAGTTACATTTAATTTTAATTTTTCACAATAAGGACAATAATTTTGTGAATCTAAAACTAATATTTGTTTNCCTTTCNNCAAAGNCTCATTATTTAACAAAGTTTTGTTAGCATCATTAAAAACNATACCTGTTGANAAATCTGGGCAGTAACCATTNGGATTTTTCTTTAGATAGTCCTGATGATANTCTTCAGCAAANTAAAAATTATCNAAAGGTTCTATTTTNGTCCTTACTTTTCCATATCCTGCATTTATTAAAAGNTCTTGATATTCTTCCATAATTTCTATTGCAAGTTGTCTTTGCNTTTNATTAGAAAAAAGAATNGTNGATCGATATTGNGTTCCAATATCATTNCCCTGNCTATTTAATTGTGTTGGATCNTGNGTTTCAAANAAATGTTTTAAAATTTTCTCAAGATTNATAGCATTAGAGTTANATGTAATTTTNACAACTTCAGCAAAATTATTATCGTTATATTTATTTTTTAACTGAATTATTGATCTGTAATTTGGNTTNATACCATANCCATTAGCATATCCTGATTGTGCATCTATAACACCATCAAGGGACTCATANCCTTTTTCAGCACCCCAGAAACAACCTGAACCAAGATATATAGNATCAATNTGAGTTGTCTTATTAGCTTCTAAATTTGGAGATATAAATATANAAAATAATAAAAGAAAATTTGTAATTTTAACTGTTGNTTTCATATTTANAGCTTTTACTTTTTATAAATGCNGGTCTTGAAAATAAATTATCAGACCATTTTTTNATNTTTGGTTTAAATGCTTGCTCTATTCCAAGAGCTTCAGCAAGATTTATAGCATAACTNACNCATATATCTGCAAGAGTAAAGCGATTTGAACACAAATACTCTTTATTATTTAANGANGTTTCCAGNAGTTTCAACCTAGATACAAACCATCTACTGTACCCATCAATTGCAGCATCCGCTACTCCAGGNTCTTGNAACTTGTACCTTAGTACGACAGTTTGAGGAAAAGTTAAAGTAGCATCAGAGTGATATAACCAATTTAAATAAAGTGGGTAATCATCTTCATCTGGCAAAACTTGTAAATCAGATGGGCCATATTTCTCAACAAGGTATTGAGAAATTGCCACTGATTCAGTCATTTTTATATTTCCATCTATCATATACGGAACAGTTCCAAGTATATTTACGTCCAAGTATTCTTTCATAAATACTCTTGGAGGAAATGGCATCATTATCAATTCATAGTCTAATCCCATTTCTTCTGCTGTCCAAATAGGTCTCATAGCTCTAGAATTCTCAGTACCGTAAATTTTTATCATATTAAAATTTATTTATTTCTTACATTTTACATCTTATTAATGGTAATATTAATTATATTATATTACCATNAGTATNNATATNAAATTTANATTATGAAAAAAGANAATATTNCACCAAAAATNANAACTAATNTAGACACTAAATCAGATCAATATCAAAAAAATAAAGATATGATGCTAGAAAAGCTTTCATTTTTNGATGGTCTTTTAGATTTAGCAGAAATNGGTGGTGGCATGCACCATCANGANCGCTTAGCNAAAAGAGGAAANATGCCNGTNAGNCAAAGAGTCCTNAATGTTCTTGATCAAGATAGTCCATTTCTNGAAATTCAACCTTTCGCAGCATACGGAACAACNAACTATCATGTGGGAGGTGGTTGTGTATCAGGAGTTGGAATAATTTCAGGTGTAGAGTGNGTAATATTTGCAAATGATCCAACTGTAAAAGCAGGTGCAATGACNGTNTATGTTGGTGAAAAATGGAAACGAGCAAAAGAGATTGCNAGAGANAANAAAATCCCATTNATAAGTTTTGTTGAATCTGCTGGTGGCGANCTCAGTGTNGGNAATAGTAGCNGTGACTCTCCTCCAATTGCTCCNAGTATTCANCAAGGTCATTTTGCCTCAACNGGNAGATTTTTTTATGAAATGACAGAATTATCAAAATTGAGAATACCTGTAATATCAGTAGTTTTTGGTTCATCAACNGCTGGAGGTGCATACCAACCNGGAATGTCAGACTATAATATTTTTATAAAAGATCAATCAAAAGCCTTTCTAGCNGGGCCACCACTTGTCAAAATGGCTACTGGAGAAGANTCTGACGATGAAACATTAGGAGGTGCTNAAATGCATTCAGAGGTTTCTGGTCTTTCAGATTATTTAGCAGAAGATGAGATGGATGCACTNAGAATTTGTAGAGAAGTNGTATCTCATTTGAANTGGTCNAAAAAGGGTCCCAAGCCGAANATNAAGTCTATCNAGCCTGCATATGATAAAGATGAATTACTTGGTATTCTAAGTGAAGATCTTAAATCTGCTGTAGACATAAAAGAAATANTNGCAAGGTTTGTTGATGAATCNAGATTTGAAGAATTNAAGCCTCTNTATGGNTCGTCTTTAGTTTGTGGCTGGGCCTCTGTTCATGGATATCAAATNGGTATTATTGGAAATAATGGTCCTATTTATCCAGAGTCAGCTGAAAAAGGNGCNAGTTTTATTCAACTTTGTAACAAAAGAGATATACCACTTATATTTTTNCATAATGTNACNGGTTTTCTTGTTGGTAAGGATTTTGAAAGGCAAGGNATTATTAAAAAAGGNTCTCAGCTTATAAATGCTGTATCTAATTCAATGGTCCCTCATATTACATTTATNGTAGGAGCTTCATATGGTGCAGGGACTTATGCCATGTCAGGNAAGGCTTTTAATAANAGATTTACTTTTTTGTGGCCTACAGCGAAGATTGCAGTTATGGGTCCTGAGCAAATGGCNGGAGTTATGTCNATTGTNAGAAAAGCNAAAGCTAAAAGAGATGGCAAGAAATTTGATGANAAGGCAGATGANCANCTTAAAGCTATGGTAATTGAATATCTTGAAAATTTATCNCATGGTCTTGTTGCAAGCAGTATGCTTACAGATGATGGNATTATTGATCCAAGAGATACTNGAGATGTAATTGGATTTTGCCTATCAATAGTTTGNAATAATGTTATTGAAGGAGCAAAAGAATANGGNGTATTNAGATTATGATCTTNAANTCATTNTTAATAGCGAACAGAGGTGAAATTGCCTGCAGAATTATTAAAACTGCAAAANAAATGGGTATAAGATCTATTGCNGTATATGTTGATGCAGACAGAGATGCCCTTTTTGTTAATCAGGCNGATGANTCAATTAGATTAGAGGANGGAGGATATCTTGANNNAAATCANATAATAATGGCTGCAAAGATGTCTGGCGCACAAGCCATTCATCCAGGTTATGGATTTTTATCAGAAAATGCTTCTTTTGCGAGGAAGGTAAAGAAAGAAAAAATAATATGGGTTGGTCCATCTCCAAATGTTATTTCTGTAATGGGAGATAAATTAAAAGCAAAAGAGTTAGCAATTCAAGCAGATGTCCCTACTCTTCCTATGACATCTAAGCCAAATGAAGCTAAAAAAATAGGCTATCCACTTCTCATTAAGGCAGCCGCTGGTGGTGGTGGAAAAGGAATGAGAATTGTTAATAAGGAAAGGGATCTTAAAGAGTCAATTCAAAGCGCTCAAAGAGAGGCTAAAAGTGGATTTAATGATGAGAGAATTTTTATCGAGAGATATGTAGAAAAATCAAGACATGTAGAAATTCAAATATTAGGAGACTCATTAGGAAATATAATTCATTTAGGAGAAAGAGAATGCTCAATTCAACGGAGACATCAAAAAATAATAGAGGAATCTCCATCTCCAAGAATTTCTGAAGAAGTAAGAAATAAAATGGGTGAAGCAGCAGTAAAGCTTGCTAAAAAAATTAAATATGAATCAGCTGGCACTGTAGAATTTCTCTTTGATGATCAGACAGAGGAATTTTGGTTTTTAGAAGTTAATACAAGGCTTCAAGTTGAACATCCTGTTACTGAGGAAGTTACAGGGATAGACCTTGTTAACGAACAACTTAAAATAGCTAGAGGTGAACCTCTTGAGTACGCTCAAGAAGACGTTGAGTGGAATGGTTCATCAATTGAAGCAAGATTATATGCAGAGGATCCTGATAATGATTTCCTTCCCGAGATTGGAACTCTCATTGCATTTGAAAAAAATGTCTCTGCTGAGGCTAGATGGGATACTGGAGTTAAAACTGGTACAGTCGTTGGAACTGATTTTGATCCAATGCTTGCAAAAGTAATTTCATATGCTCCAAATAGAACCGATGCAGCAAGTAAATTAGCTAAAGCGCTTCAATCTGCTCATATTGGAGGCGTGAAAACCAACAGAGACTTTCTAATAAATTGTCTCCAGTCGAAAGAGTTCATTGATGGGGATACTACATCAGATTTTATCGAAAAAGTGAATCCAAGTAGAAAGCTTGAAATTGATGAGTCACAAATAGAACATGTAACAGCTATTGCAGCTATGTGGATTCAAGAACAAAATAGAAACAATTCTAATGTTGCTAACTTTATGCCATCTGGCTGGACTAATGGCAGGCTTCCAAATCAAAAGATTGCTTTTGAATATGATAATAAAGAATTTATTGTTGAATATAAAAAAGATAGAGACGGGAAATTTATATTTGCTTCATGCAAAGATGCATTTATATACGCTTGCGACAAAGTTGGAATAGATATGATTTTTGAAGGTAAAAGAAATTATTCCCGAGTTACAGCTACAGAAGATAAGATTTTAGTTCATATGCCTTTTGGTGATGTAATGCTCGGGTTAAAATCAAGATTTAAAATCCCTGGTATAGAAACTACTATTGGAGGTCTTACTGCACCAATGCCAGGAAAAGTTATTGATCTTAAAGTAAAAAAAGGAAAAATGGTCAAAGCTGGAGATACCTTAGTTATTTTAGAAGCAATGAAAATGGAACATTCTATAAAAGCATCTGAAGACGGCAAAGTAACGGAATTGTATATTTCAATTAATGATCAGGTAGAAAATGGCGCTTTATTAATGGTCGTTAAGTAATTTTTTAATGCACAATATCAAATACAAAATAAATTCTTTTGAAAATAAAAATCCAAAATTATTTACAAAAAGGCATCATGAAATTGCAGAAGCTCTTGAAAGGCTTTTAGAAAAGGGTGTGCCAGAACTTACAATGTCTCAGATTGCAAAGAGACTAAAAATTTCTTTAAGAACTTTATACGAAATAGCGCCAAGTAGAGACAAGCTAATATTAATGACAATGGATAATATCCTTAAAAAATTAGGTAAATTTGCTATGGATTCTGTNTCTGATATTGATTCACCAATAAAAAAATTAGAAAAATATCTTTTCATAGTTAATCAAGCCGTTGGTCCAAAATTTGATACATTTTTAAAAGATATGGAAAAAATTAATGGATCAAAGAAAATGGCAGACTATCATGAAAATTTCATTAAAAATATCATTAAAAGGCTACTTCAAGAAGCTATCCAAAAGAATGAAATAAAAAAAATTGATGTTAAAGCTTTTTCTATTCTTTTAGGAGGTATTGGAAGAGAATTTTTTAAAGAAAAGAATAAGAATTCAATTGACTTAACACCAGAAAAATCTGCTAATTCAATAACAAGCATTATTTTAAATGGTATCAAACTATAANCTTATGANTAAAGAATTTATAAANATTGCAAACTGTAGTGGNTTTTATGGTGATAAGTTATCGGCNGCAAAAGATCTTGTTGAGGGTGGTCCTATTGACGTTTTAACTGGAGATTACCTCGCAGAATTGACAATGGCNATTCTTTTTAGTCAAAAAATGCAAAGAGGTGAGGATAAAGGATANGTNGGNACCTTCNTAAAACAAATTAATGACATAGCAAAGTCNTGTAAAGAAAAAAATATTAAAATTGTTAGTAATGCTGGTGGCTTAAATCCAAAATCAATGGCTGATGAAATTGAAAAAATTTTAANGGATCAGTCNGTAGATATGAAAGTAGCTTATATTGATGGNGATGATTTAATGTCAAGAATCCCTGATCTAACNGAATCTGGTGAAACATTTAAAAATATTGATAAGAATGTGNAACTTGATGATTCTGGTCATTCGCCATTGACNGCNAATGCTTATCTTGGAGCATGGGGTATTAAAGAAGCATTAGATAATGGCGCTGATATTGTTGTNTGCCCAAGGGTCACTGACGCTGCNGTAGTGATTGGCCCNGCTGCATGGAANTTTAATTGGGCNAGAGACAATTACGATGCATTGGCAGGTGCTTTAGCTGCTGGTCATATTATTGAATGTGGGTGTCAAGCCACAGGTGGAAATTATGCTTTCTTCAAAGAGGTTAAAAGCTTTGATAATGTTGGCTATCCAATTACTGAAATTTATGAAGATGGAAGTTTTTACATCACAAAACATCAAAATACCGGNGGTCTTGTATCTAAAGGGACNGTTACTGCTCAGCTTTTGTACGAAATNAGTTCTCCTGCATATGTAAATCCAGATGTNATAGCTCATTTCGATACTTTAAAAATTGAAGAAATTGAAGAGGATAAAGTATTTGTGTCAGGCTGCAGAGGAAGCTCTCCACCAAAAAAACACAAAGTCTGTATTAATCTTGCAAGTGGTTTCAGAAATGGAATGGAAGTTATTCTGACAGGTTTAGATATTGAAGATAAGGCTAAAGTATTTACTGATGCATTGTTTAANTCAGTAGGAGGGAAAGATCAGTTTGATGAAGTTTCAATTCAATTACATAGAACGGACAAAGAAAATCCATCAACCAATGANGAAGCAATGGCTTCACTTTTAATTTCAGTAAAATCTAAAGATCAAAATTTAGTTGGAAGACTGTTCAGTGCAAAAATAATTGAATTGGCTCTAGCTAACATCCCTGGTTTCTTTGCACAGGGNGGTGTTAAATCTAGTGGTCCAGTTGTNCTNTATTGGCCNGCTCTTGTAGACAGTAAGTATATTAAAGAAAAGGTGCATATTGATGGGAAAGAGATAGAGGTTTTACCAACAAGCCAATTAGAATTAGATGAAATTTATTATCAGAAAGAGCCAATTNNAGTTAAAAAAATAAAGATAGAAGACGAAAGAGATATATATTTTGGTGATATATATGGAACAAGGTCTGGTGATAAAGGTGGTTGTGCAAATCTTGGAATTTGGGCNAAAAACTCAAATGCATTTGGGTTTCTTCATAATTTTTTAACANTAGAAAAACTTAAAGAACTNCTACCNGACTTGAAAGANTTTAAAATCGAAAGGTATGAACTATCAAACATAAATTCATTAAATTTTTATATACACGACATACTNCAAGATGGTGTATCCTCTAATGANAGAAAAGATGCTCANGCAAAATCTTTAGGTGAGTATCTAAGAGCAAAAAAAATTAAAGTTCCACAAAGTNTTATTGGAGAATTGTAANATGACTAAATTATCTTTAGANGGTTTAAAATTTTCAGCAACTGAACTAGAAATTGAAAATAATATTATGAGAATTACNCTCAATAGGCCTGAGAAAAAAAATGCTTTGAACAACGTCATGATGAATGAAATTAATTATGCATTAGCATANGCAAAACANGAAAAAACTATAAGAGTNGTGGTATTTGCAGCTAAGGGAGATATCTTTTGTGCTGGNGCAGATTTATCTAGAACNAAATCTGAATCAAACGTACCAAAGCTAGATAATGCTGATGATATNAGNCTATCCATAAGACATTTATACAAGCCNGTCATTTGTAAAATTCAAGGTCCTGTTCTTGCNGGTGCNCTTTTGATTGTTTCAAATTCNACNCANGCAATTGCAGTANATGAAGCNACATTTTCAGCTCCCGAGATTCATAGAGGATTATGGCCCTTTATGGTAATGGCAGGTTTATTTAGAATAATGCCAAAAAGAGCAGGATTAGATTTNATAATGAGAGGNAAGCCAATTGATTCAAAAAAAGCTCANGAATGGGGTTTGATAAATGAATNTGTAAAAAANGAAGAACTTAATCAAANAGTTGATAAACTTGCTGATGAACTTGCAAGTTTNGCACCNGAAACAATGCAATTTGGACTTGAAGCATACGAAAAGCAGGATTCAAAAAGCTTTGATGAAGCACTNCCATATTTAAAAGAGCAAATAANTAAATGCTTTGAAGGTAAAAATGCAAAAGAAGGAATAACTGCATTTCTTGAAAAAAGAAAGCCAAATTGGGATTAGATTGNAGATTATATGGATTTAAATTTTGGAACAGAATANAAANATTTTACNAATGANGTAAAAGATTTTTGTAAAAAATATTCAGGAATTCANTTCTCTGATTCATCTAAAGTACCTTTATCTGGATCATATAAGTCTGGTGAAATNCAAATGAAAAGATCGGANTGGCAAAAGATCTTAATAGANAAAGGCTATTTTGCAAGATCAATTCCAAAAGAATATGGCGGTTATGGTGGCGAAAGTGACATTATAAAAAGTAGAATAATTGCCGANGAGTTTGCNAAAGCAAAAATNCCTCCACCAATGGGTGGTCAAGGNATAGANATGCTTGTNCCTACNCTNNTNGAANTAGGAACNANAGAACAAAAAGAAAAATATNTTAAACCTACCCTNCTTGGTGAAATTATATGGTGTCANGGATATTCAGAACCNAATGCTGGNAGTGATCTTGCAAGTCTTCAAACTAAAGGAGAATTAATTNAAGGGAANTGGNTAATTAATGGTCAAAAAATTTGGACGAGTACTGCTCAATACTCNCAAATGATGTTTTGCTTAGTAAGNACNGAACCTGAAGCAACAAAACATGCTGGNATAAGTTATTTGTTAATTCCAATGGATACTCCNGGAATTGANATTAGGCCATTAGTAGANATGACTCTTAATGCTGGATTCAATGAAGTATTTTTTACAGATGTAACAATTCCAGAGGAAAACATTGTTGGAAAAAGAGGAGAAGGATGGTCGGTTGCAAATGCAACATTAAGCCATGAGAGAGGTTCTCTGTCTGATCCTAATGCAATGATGAATAGATTAAATTCACTTATAGAAAGAATGAAGCAAGAAACTATAAATGGTGAAAAAGTAATTGATAATCCAATTTACAGGGACAAACTAATGAAAATTCAAGGTAAGGTTATTGCATTTCAATCTAATTCACTTCGCGTTTTGTCAGCGAAACTTAATAAAAATCAAGACGTAAAAATTGCTGGAATGATTCAAAAGCTTGTTGGCACAGAACTAAGACACGAGCTTGAGGGTTTTGCAATAGATATTATGGGTGAATTGGGAACACTATATGAGAATAGTCCTAATTTGAGGGATGGTGGCTCATGGCAAGTTGCATATATGTATTTTCTTGGATTGATAATTGGTGGCGGAACCAGCCAAATACAAAAAAATATTATTTCTGAAAGAGGTCTTGGTATGCCAAAAGAGCCTAAAGTTCAACAAGAATCATAGTATGTACTTTGGTTTATCAGATGATCAGATTTTTTTTCAAGATAATGTAAAAAAGTTTCTTGAAGATAATGCTCCTTTAGATGTTATAAAAAAAATTGCAAATAATGAAGATAAATTAAGCAAAGATGATTTACACAGAGGCATAATAAATTTAGGAATAAATAATTTGTTAGTTCCTGAGATAAATGGTGGCCTTGGATTAGATTTGCTATTTGCGTCTGCGGTTGCACAAAGTTTGGGAGAAGGAATAGCTACTGTGCCATTTATTGGTTCTTATGTTATGGCACCAATTTCACTCTGTTATGGTGCAAGTGACGAACAAAAAAAAGTTTATCTAGAATTAATGGCGGAAAATAAAATTAATTTTTGTATTGGCTTCTCAGAATTCTTTGGATCAAGAGATGATTCAGAAATCACAATATCAAAGAACTTAATAAATGGTAAAACTACATTTGTAATTGATAATGACTATGCCACACATGCAATGATATCTGATGAAAATGGTCAAATTGGAGTTGTTTCTTTAGACTCATCTGGGATAAAAATTATTGACTTAGTAACAGTTGATAAGACTCGGAAATTCAAAGAAATGCATTTTAAAGATACAGAAATAGATATTCTTTATAAGAGCATAAATTCAAAGGAAGCTATTTATAAAGCAATGAATGCTGGACGAATAGTCGTTGCAGCAGATTCATTGGGTGCATCGCAGGCAATGATTGATAAAGCAGTAGCATATTCAAAAGAAAGAAAACAATTTAATAGAGTCATTGGTTCTTTTCAGGCAGTAAAACACATGTGTGCAGAAATAGTTTCTGAATTAGAGCCATGTTATTCATTAGTTTGGCATGCAGCTCATTCTTTTGATACTAATGAAAAAAATCAGTCATTAATGGCTTGTCATGCAAAATCTCATACTTCGGATATTTCAAAGAATGTATCTAAAATAGCAACTGAAGTTCATGGAGGAATGGGATTTACTGATTTATTAGGTTTACACTATTGGTTCAAGAGAATTGGTTTAAATAGGCATTTGTTGGGATCTCCTGAAATTTTAAGAGAAGAAGCTGCAAAATCTCAAGGCTTATAAGTGTGATTGTGAAATTTAAAATTTTAATACTTTTTTTATTATGTACTTTTGTAATTGCAGAGGATTACGAGAATATTGAACTTAGCGAATCCAAAAAGAAATTAAGCAATGAAATTTTTGAAAAGCTTGAAAAAGAACATTACATAAAAAAAATTAATAAGGAGGAGTTTAATGAAAAATATGTAAAAGCAATATTTGATAGGTTGGATAAAAATAAAAATTATTTTACAAAAAATGAAGTTAGTAAATTTATTAAAGAATCTAAAAAGGATAATGAAAATATTTTTGATATTTTCCTTGCCTACGAAATCATAAATCTTTACTTTAAAAAGTTAATTGAATTTTCTGAACTTCAAATTGCTATGATTGAGCAAGATGAGTTTGATTTTAAAACTGAAGAATATTTAGACATATTTTATGAAGATAATGAATGGTTATCTGACTTTTCTGAAATACAGAATCTTTGGAGATTAGAAACTAAGAATGATCTTTTAATTGCAAAAATATCAGACTCTTCAAGCCCTGATTATAAAAAAGACCTAGTAAAAAGATATAAAAATAGGATCAGGAGAATTACCCAACAAAAGGAAGAAGATATTTTCACATTAGCAATAAACATTTTAACAAATCAATTTGATCCTCATTCATCTTTTTTATCACCAAGATCTGCTGAGGATTTTGATGTAAATATGAGCTTAAAACTAAGTGGGATTGGAGCTCTATTAGGAGTTGAGGATGATTATACAAAAATAATAAATTTAGTTCCTGGAGGTCCAGCTGAGAAGTCTGGAAAAATTAATCCTGAAGACAGAATATCAAAAATAAAACAAAAAAATTCTGATAAGTTTGTTGATGTTGTTGGATGGAGAATAGACGAAGTTGTTGATTTAATAAGAGGAGAAGTTGGGACTGAAGTAGAGATCGAATTTATTTCATTCAAAGAAGATCTAGATTCAAGAAAAATAGTAACTCTTAAGAGAGAGGAAATTAAGTTAGAAGATCGTGCAGCTAAATCAGAAATTCTAGATTTTAATGAAAGTAAAATAGGTATTATTGACCTACCCTCTTTTTACATCGATTTTGGTGAGTATCAAAAAAGAAATAAAGATTATAGAAGTAGTAGTAAAGATATTAAAAACATACTAAATAATTTTAATGATCTCGAAGTAGATGCAGTAATTCTTGACCTGAGGAATAATGGCGGCGGAGCCTTAATTGAAGCTAATAAAATAATTGGTCTTTTTGTTTCCTCTGGTCCTACTGTTCAAGTAAAACAAAGTAAAGGCTATATCCAACCATATGGTGATACACGAGCAGTTCAAATATGGAAAAAACCAGTTTTAGTATTAGTAAACCGTTATTCTGCTTCAGCATCTGAAATTGTTGCAGGTGCAATTCAAGATTACAGAAGAGGAATTGTTGTAGGACAAAGAACTTTTGGAAAAGGAACTGTTCAGAGCTTAGAAAATCTTTCTCAAGGTCAACTAAAAATTACTGAATCTAAATATTACAGAATAAATGGAATGAGTACTCAAAATAGAGGAGTTATTCCAGATATAGAGTTACCAGTAACTTGGGATATTGATTCTGTTGGTGAAAGTTCATATCCAACTGCACTTAAGTGGGATCAAATAAGGCCATACAGGCATAGAAAATTTGAAATGAGTCCAGATGTTATCGCAAATGTCCTTAGTCAACATGAAATAAGATTAATTGATGAACCAAACTTAAACTATTTAAAGCAAGTAAGAAAAAGATATGATCTTAATAAAAATAAAAAGGTGGTAAGCCTTGATATTGAGGAAAGAAAAATTCAAAAAGATTTAAGAAAGAGTTGGCTATTGAATATAGAAAATCAAAGACGAAGTGGAATTGGTATGAGCGTTTTTGCAAGTTATGAGGAGATGGAAGATTTTAATGACAGAGATACTAACTATAATAATAATTCAATAGATCTTGAAAGTGACTATCAGTTAATTGAATCAACTAAAATTATTGATGACTTTTTAAAATTTTCAAATAAAAAATTAATATCGGTAGTTGAATGAAAATAGTATCTTTTAATATAAATAGCATTCGTGCAAGGCCACATCAAATAGAGTATTTAAGGGATACTATTGATCCAGATATAATTGGACTTCAAGAAACAAAAGTTAATGATCCTGATTTCCCAATTGAGATGATTAATGAAATTGGATATCACGCTGAGTATTGGGGACAAAAAGGTCACTATGGTGTTGCAATTCTAAGCAAAGCAAAGCCATTAAATACTGTAAAGGGGTTTATTGATGATAGTGAGGAGGACCAAAAAAGATTTATTCAATCGACTCATAAGTTAGGGTCTCAGGAAATAATAATAATGAATGGATACTTTCCGCAAGGTGAAAATATCAATCATGAAACAAAGTTTCCAAAAAAAGTTAAGTTTTATGACGATCTTGAACAACATATTTCTGATCTTAAAAAACATTCAAAAAATCTAATTGTGATGGGTGACTTTAATGTATCTCCGGAAGATATTGATATTGGGATTGGCGAGCAGAATGCAAAAAGATGGCTAAGAGATGGCAAAACTTCATTTCAGCCACAAGAAAGAGAAATGTGGAACAAAATTAAAGATTTGGGTTTTGTAGATACATGGAGAGTAATAAATCAAAACGAATCCTCAATTTATTCTTGGTTTGACTATAGATCAAGAATGTTTGATCAAGATCCTAAAAGAGGCCTCAGAATAGATCATATTTTGCTTTCAGAAAATCTTAAAAGCACTATTAATAAGGTTGGCATAGACTATCAGGCTAGAGCAATGGAAAAACCATCTGATCATTGTCCTGTATGGCTGGAGATTAATGAGTGAAATAGAGTTCAGGACTCCAAATTCAAAAAATGAATTTTTAGAATATGACTTATTTCGTTGGAGGCTTTTGAGAAAACCTATAGGTAAAACAATTGAATCTTTAAAAGATGATTTTGAAGATTTTAGTTTTCATTTAATAGGGATTAAAGATAATCAAATTATTGCTTGTGGCAGACTTCACTTTAATACTAAAACTGAGGCTCAAATAAGGTATATGGCTGTTGAAAAAAATTTTCAAAGAAATGGAATTGGAAGAGAGATTCTAACAATTTTAGAAAAAGAAGCTAAAAATAAACATGCTAGAAAAATAGTCTTAAATGCCAGAGATCATGCGATTGATTTTTATAAATTAACTAAGTACAAAGTTGTAGGAAAATATAACGGTTCAGATACTGGAATTCCACATACAAAAATGGAAAAAAAAATTTAGCTACCTTCTTTTTTTGAAAAAACTTTTAAGTAAATCAGAGCTCTCTTTTTGCATCAATCCATACTGATATTTAACTCTATGATTGTGATATTTTGCATCTAAAAATTTATCAATTGAAATAATGCAGCCTGTTTTTGGTTCTAAAGTTGAAAAGATGACGGACTTCAATCTTGAATCAACTATAGCTTTTGCACACATATGACAGGGTTCAAGGGTTACGTACATCTGACAGTTTACTAATCGATAATTTTGAATATTGTTTGAAGCATCTTTAATAGCATTGATTTCAGCATGTGAAGTAACATAATTGTTGGTAATTACATTGTTACGCCCTCTTCCAATAATTTTTCCTTTATTAACAATAATTGCACCAACAGGGACTTCATTATAGTTGTAGGATTCTTGAGCTAATTCAAAAGCCTCGCTCATAAAAGCTTTGTCTTGTTGAGAAAACATTTTACTCAATAAAACTCTAAATGAGCTATATCAACTTGTGCACTAAAATCTTTACCATATGCAGCGATAGCTAGCGTCTCAATATTTCCAGTATTCATCTTGTTTCTAATGTAAAAATTTGATTTTTTGAAATCATTGAATGGAATTTCAATTGATGTCCAATTTTGATCAGGTTTCAAAGAAACAATGTATCTATCCCAAGGAAATCGGCACGCTGGGGTTCTTATCCAGATAAAATATTCATCTTCAGTTCCTCTTACAGTTAACCTTATGCCATTATATTGAGACAAATCGTCTTGAATTCTAGCAACTGACTGAATAAAACCACCATTGTTTTTTGTACTTACATTTCCTTCTAGTCTGTAAAACTTCTTTCCGTTTTCTTTCAGTAAATGAAAATTTACTTCCGAAATGCCTCCCATTACTTGATCAGAGATTGATCTCCAGTCAGCACGAATGTCATCTAAATTATCTATTATCATTGAGAAAGAAGTCGTTGAGAATAGCATCAAAAGAAAATAACATTTCTTGAACATATTTAATCCAGATTAACTTCTTTTTCTGCTTCAAACCATGGTAAGTCTACAACAATTGAGGAAATTTTTTCATAAGGTGCCTGGACGATTATCTCAGTTCCCGGTTTAGAATAGTGAATATCAACTATTGCTAATCCAATATTTTTTTCTAATCTTGGAGAGTAAAAGCATCTTGAAAGTCGCCCAATCTTTGTGTCCTTATCATCTAGGACTGGCCAAAAATTCTCTGGTACTCTTAAAATTGGTTCACCTCCAAGCTCAACACCAACTAGTTTTTCTTTTAACCCAGCTTTATTGATTCTTTTTAAGGCTTCTTTGCCTATAAAATCAATGTCTTGATCCAAGTCAATCAATCTTTCTAAGCCAATCGAATAGGGACTATGCTCTCGACCAAAGTCACTTCCATAAGATAAAAGTCCACCTTCTATTGTTCTAATTGTATTCGGAGCAATTACAGCACCATTAAATTCCTTTGCGGCCTCGTATACAATTTCAAAAAGCTCATTGCCTAATTTTCTATCTTGCAAATAGAGTTCATAGCTTAATTCTCCACTCCAACCAGTTCTTGCAATTACCATTGGAATTTTCTCGATAGATGTTTCTCTAGCTTTGTAGTAACCAAGATCATCATGCTCTCCATTAAATAGTTTTTGAATTAATTTTCCAGATTTAGGTCCACTTATTTGCAACGGAGAGACATCAGGCTCAATTACACTTACATCTAATCCAGAATTAATTGCTATACCTTGAAGCCACAAAAGCACATCTCCATCACCAGGAGAAATCCAAAATTTGTTGTCTTCAAGTCTTAACAAACAAGCATCATTTATTATTCCTCCATCTGAATCCATCAACAATATATATTTGCAAAAACCTATCGAACATTTTGACAAATTTCTAGGAGTTATAAGCCTCACAAATGCATACGCATCTGGTCCAGTAATTTCTACCTGACGTTCCGCAGCAAAATCTCCAAAAGTAACATCATTAACTAGACTATGATATTCCTTTTCGGGCCCGGCGAATCCAGTAGGTAAATACATTTTATTGTAGACAGTAAAGCCAGTGACTCCATATTTAAGAGTTGAGTCAAAGTATGGAGATTTCCTAATTCTTGATCCAATACCTATAAGCAGTGGCAGCTTTGATGTTGACATATTTTACCTTTGTTTTTTTTGCTATTTTAATCCTAAAATATTGCTATAGTAAATGAATAATTTCGATATTTAGACTATTATTTAATAATGGCATTGGGGGAATATTATGGGTAAGAAAAGGTTTTTTGATGACAGATTAAAATATCTTTCTTTTATTCAAAATACAAGTGAAAAAAAATCTATTTCTGAAAGAATTTATCCTCATGTTGCAAGCATGCCTGAGAATAAAACTTACCTAAGAATCTTAGATGCTGGAACTGGTGATGGAACTATAAAATCAAATGTAATCAAAAGTTTTCACAGATATCATCCTTACACTTCTTTATTAATAACTGGAAAAGAAGTAAGTTATGAGGATCTCAAAAATACACTTGAAAAAATGCCTGATAGATTTGTTGAACATCCAAATCTGTTGATTACTATGACCAATGTAAAATTTTCTGAGTTAGGTTCTATAGAAAATTCAAACAAAATTGATGAAAAAAAAGTTAAAAAATTTAATCTCATTTTAAAAAGTAATAATTCATTTGATTTTAATCAACAAATCACAGGAAGCTTGCTTGGGAGTTTCATTAAAAAAAATTGGGGAATTGAAATAGATTCAAAAGGAAGAACCTCTTACTCTAATCCTTGTATTGTAAGAATTTATAGAGATGATCATAAAAGATATTTAGAATCTTTTATTGAAAACGATTACGAAAATAATAATTACGATTTAATTATTGCCTCTCAAGCATATAGGGCAGCTGCAAGCGTAAACTCAAAAGTAAAAAATGTTATAGGGCCTCTGATGAGACTTCTTAATAAATCTGGTAAGCTTCTTGTAACTCATTCTTCTGGAGGTCGTGCCGTACAAAAAATTTTAAAAGTTGCATTTAAAGACAAAGAAGCCTTCCCTAACACAGCGAAAGATATTGTTGAGTACTTAAAAGATAACCCCGTAGGAGAAAATAATCGATATTCATTTATTAAACCAATTAGTTATGGATTTAACTTTAAAAGAGTTCCAGATCAAACTGTTGCTGAGTTATTTGGTCACGGTATAGATGCTAAGTGGGCAAATATCCTTTATGTGGGACAAATTCCTGAAAAAGATATTCAAGCTTTAGATCGTAGAACAGCTCTTCTTAAGAGAGTAAAAAATGAAATAAAAAAAGCAGGTAATATTCAATTTAAAAATGAAATGTTTACAATTAAAAAATTAAGATAGTGAAAATTCTTGTCATGGGCCTTCCTGGAAGTGGTAAAACATATTTAGCAGAAAGATTACAGCCTCTGTTAAATGCAGCTTGGTATAATGCAGATTTAGTCAGAAAAATGGCAAACGATTGGGATTTCTCTCCCGAAGCAAGAATAAGACAAAGTTTAAGAATGAAAAACCTTGCAGATTTTGAAAAAGAACAAGGAAAAATTGTAATATGTGATTTTGTTTGTCCAACCAAAGAAACAAAAGATAATTTTGATCCTGATATTACAATTTGGATGAATACAATAGAATCTGGAAGATATGAAGATACCAATAAAATGTTTGAAGAACCAAAAGGGGTTGATTTTTTTATTACAGAAATGAATGACAATAATCACGTGATAATTTCAAAAAAAATTCTAAATTATGTTTGATCCAAAAAAACCTACGGTTCAAATGCTAGGACGATGGCAACCTTGGCATCAAGGTCATCAGGAATTATTTAAAAGATGTATAGCAAAAACAGGGCAAGTTATTATTCAAGTTCGTGATGTTGAAGGGGCTTCAGGTGGAGCTGGGCAAAATGATAATCCATTTTCATGGAAAGAAGTTTGTAAGAATATAGAAGATGGTCTAAAAAAAGACAATTATGAGAGAGGAATAGATTACGAAATTATGTTAGTTCCAAATATAACCAATATAACTTATGGAAGAAATGTAGGATATGTTTTTGAAGAAGAGTCTTTTGATGATGAAATATCCTCTATAAGCGCTACAAAAATAAGAGATCATTTAAGAAACAAGGGAGAGTTATAATTTCAATCAATCTTGAAAGTTATACCAGCATTTTGTTCAAGTCTTTCTGCAAGCTTCAGACCAAATAAGGATGCTGGAGTGTATATGCCTCCTTCGGTATCTTTTACATCCTTAAGCAGACAAATAGTTGATTCAACAATCATTTTTGATGTTGATCCATATCCAGGATCCATATCACCAACTACAGATGCTTTTGTAACCGTATCATCTAAATCTGCACAAAATAGAAGATCATAACTGCCTTTTTCTCGCTTCTCCCTATTAGGACCTTCGCCCGGTTTTGGTCCATCTTTACCACCAATTGGATTAGACTTTGAGATAAATTCAGCAGCAGCTTTGCCCTCTTCACCTTCTCCAGTTATCCACATTTCATTATATTGAAAATCTTTTCCATATTTATGATTCATTAATTTATTAGATCTGTGAACATTTTTTGTATTTATTGGCGCCATAAAAAAAGGAGCAATCCAAACACCTAATTCTTCATCATACTTTAGTTTTGAATCGTCTTCTTGTTTAATACCTTGAAAACCTTCACATAGTGCGAAAGGATTAATCAATACATTGAAAAGTTCTGGATTTGTTTTTAACGCAGTCATGGTAGCTGATAATGAGGCAGCTGTACCTCCTGAAAACTCTCCATCCATAACCCTGACCCTGCCTCTAACCGATGAAGCATATGCACCATATTTTGATTTAGCTTCTTCTTGAACAAATAGAACCCCTAAGTCAAAAGGAATGCTATCAAAACCGCACGAAAATATTATTCTTGAACCAGACTTTTTAGCATCATCAGAGCATTCTGAAATAATTTGATGCATCCATCCAGGTTCACCACAGAGATCTAAATAGTCGGTTCCAGAGGATGCGCAAGTTCGTACAATTTTTTCGCCATACAACTGATAGGGCCCTACAGTAGTTAAGATTATTTTAGTTTTGTTAACCAGATTATCTATTGAAGATTGATCATTACTATCAACTTCCAAAATTTCGATTTCCTCAGGCAAATTTAATTTATTTTTAAGAGTTAATAGCTTATCTTTACTTCTTCCTGCAATAGCCCACGAAAAACCAGAACTCGGAGGATACTTATCAAAAGCATACTCGACTACCAATTTACCAGTAAATCCACTTGCACCAAATATTACAAAATCAAATTTATTCGAACCCACCATATTTGTTGCCTATATTTAAAATTAGAGTGTAAGATTATAGTATAAAATTTGTATATATATTTAAATACCAAATGTTAGAGTCAATAAAAGAATTTTTAAGGGTCATTGGAGAAATTAGATATATTGTTCCTTTACTAAGATATAAGTGGCCTGATCCTGATGATAACGCTTCACTGGCTCATTCTTTTGAGCAAAGTGTGGAAAAATACAAAAATAAAGACTTTATATTTTTTGAAGATGAGACTTGGACATATTCAGAAATAAATAATACTGCAAATATCCTAGCGCATAAATTAATTGAAAATGGCATTTCACATGGCGATAAAGTTATCTTATTTATGGAGAATAGGCCAAGTTATGTTTCAACAATATTGGCCCTTAATAAGATTGGTGCTATTGGTGTTTTAATAAATACTAGCCTCAAAGGTGAGCCTTTAATTCATTGTATAAATTCTTCCAATTCTAAAAAATGCATTTTTGGTGCAGAACTGTCTGAGTCTCTTGAAGGAGTTCTTAGTAGTATTAATATAACTGCAAAATCTGACATTTATTGGGTACAAGATCTTCCTAATGATAATTGTCCAGAATGGGCAACTGATATTAATGAAATTTTAGATTTATCTAAAACAGATAATTTAAGTGAAACTAATAATGTTACTGCGAAGGATATAGCTTTTTATATTTTTACTTCTGGAACAACTGGAGTTCCTAAGGCAGCATTATTTCCAAATGTAAAAATAGTTGCTTCATCAACCAATATCACAAGAGGTGGATACAGAATGAATAGTGAAGACTGTTTATATAATTGTCTTCCTCTATATCACTCTACTGGGATGATGTTAGGACTATGTGCATGTATTCATGTAGGTGCATCTACATTTATTAAAAGAAAATTTTCAGCTTCTTCTTTTTGGAAAGAAGTGAAAAAATATAACACTACCGCCTTTATATACGTTGGAGAATTATGTCGTTATCTCAGCTTGCAGGATCCTGTTGATGAAGAAAAAGATAATCCTATTACAAAAATGGTTGGAAATGGACTCCGTCCAGATTTATGGGACTGTTTTAGAAATAGATTTTGTGTAGAAAGAATATGTGAAATATATGGTGCTAGTGAGGGCAACGGTTTCTTTATGAATTTGCTAAATAAAGATCAAACTATTGGAATGACTAATAACAATATTGAATTACTTGAATATGACATTGGAGAAAATAAATTAAAAAAAGATATAGATGGTAATTTTATAAGAGTGAAAGAAAATCAACCTGGTCTAGCATTGGTAGAAATTGGCCCAAACGCAATTTTTAATGGTTACACTGATAAAAAAGCAAGTGACGAAAAAATTTTTAGAAACGTCTTTAATGATGGTGACAGTTGGTTTAACACTGGAGATATTCTTAAAACCATGGATGTTGGTTTTGCTCTAGGAAGAAAACATTATCAATTTGTTGACAGGGTTGGAGATACTTTTAGATGGAAATCAGAAAATGTTTCTACGAATGAAGTTGCAGAAATATTAAATTTGTTCAATCAAGTTAATATGGCAAATGTTTATGGAGTCAAAATTCCTAAAAGCGAAGGAAGAGCTGGTATGGTCGCCTTTAATTGTGAACTCAAAGAGTTCAAATGGAGTGACTTCTCCAAGTTTGTTGCTGAAAAGTTACCAAAATATGCTCAACCTATTTTTATAAGAATTATTAAAGAGCTGGAAACAACAGGAACTTTTAAATTAAAGAAAAATGACCTTAGAGAAGAAGCATATCATTTAGATAAAATTAAAGGTGACCAGATTTATATCAAAAAGCCTGGTAATAGTTCATATGAGGTTTTAGATAAAAGTTATTATGACATCATAATGAGTGGTGAAGCTGGCTTTTGAAAATATAGTTAAGAATTAATAATACTTTCTAATCTACCTCTCGTTTTGATAGCTCTATCGTCGTTAGACAATTGCTCCCAGCTTACATATGCATCAGCCTTCATTTTTAAAATATTTTCTGATTGTTCAATACAATTATCTTCAAAAACATCCAATGTTCTTTTCACATCTTCTCTTTCATTGCAAATTAAAGCCATATCGCAGCCTGCTTTAATAGATTTTAATGCCTTAACAGAACACGATTCTACTCCCGCTCCTTTCATGGAAAGGTCATCACTGATTACTAATCCCTTATAATTAAGTCTATTCTTTAGTATTTCCTTTATCCAAAATTCTGAAAAGCTTGGTATCTCATTTGATATATTTTTAAATAAAATATGAGCGCACATTATGGCATCAAGTTTTTTTGATAAATCATTGAATGGTTTTATGTCATTATCCATCAATTCTTCAAGATTTCTGTTATCAATTGGAAGTTCAATATGGCTATCAGCAAAAATACCCCCATGCCCAGGGAAATGCTTTCCAGTTGATTTCATTCCAGCTTCATGCATTCCATCAATATATTCAGAAGCAAATCTTATAACCTCATCAGAATTGTTTGAGAAAGATCTGTCACCAATAATACTGGAGGTAGATTTATCAACATCTAGAACTGGTGCAAAATTTATATCTATACCTGCAGATAATAGTTCAGAAGAAATCAGCCACCCAGTATCTTTGACTAAAGATTCGTCATTATGAGCAGACACATATCCTGAAATCATTTGCATTGAAGGTATTTTACTAAAGTCGTGAGAAAATCTTTGAACTCTGCCACCCTCTTGATCAACAGCCACTAGCAGATTGTTTTTAATTTTTTTTATGCTGCTAACAAGATCTTTTATTTGGGCTCTAGATTCAAAGTTTCTTGAAAATAGTATCACTCCACCAATATTTTTATTTTTTAAAAGTTCGATATCTTCATTTGAAAGATATTTTTTTTCAATATCAATCATTAGTCTGCCAAAAAAAGAATTCATCATTGCATTATGTTAGAAATAAATTTAACTATCTTTCCAATTTGGTTTTCTCTTTCCTAGGAATGATCCTATACCTTCTATTGCATCATGATCTAAGATATTCTCAGACATTATTTGAGATGTATATTCATATGCCTGGGATAGTTCTAATTCATGCTGTTTATAAAATGCTTTTTTTCCCGTCTCAATAGTTGAAGAAGGTTTCTTAGCTATTTTATTTGCAAGATTGTCAACATTAATTTTAAGATCTTCCGATGACACAAAATCATTAATCAAGCCAATTCTTTTTGCTTCAGATGCATTGATAAAGTCACCAGTTAAAAGCATTTTCATCGCATCTTTTTTATTCACATTTCTTGACAATGCAACCATAGGAGTAGAGCAGAATAGTCCTATGTTTACCCCCGGTGTCGCAAACTTAGCCTCTGAAGAAGATATTGCTAAATCACAGCTTGCAACAAGCTGACAACCCGCGGCAGTAGCAATACCATCAACCTCTGCAATAATAGGTTTTGGACAATACACAATAAGTTGCATCAATTGAGAACATTGATCAAAAAGATTTTTAAAATATGTTTTACCTTTATCATTATTTTGTCTAGCATTTGTGATTTCTTTCAAGTTATGGCCAGAAGAAAAAATACTTCCAATGGCATCAATGATAATTACCTTAACCGTATTATCCAATGAAAGAGTTTTGATATTATCCTCTAAAGCCTCCATCATTTCTTCAGATAAAGAATTACTACTATTTTCATCATTTAAAGTGAGACGAGCTATTCCATCATAAGTATTCTTTAAAATTACGATATCATTTTTATTTTTCATAATATTATTTAATGCTAATTACCAAAATTAGTCCAATTTTATGTCATCTCCAAAACAATTTTAGGACATCTATCCATAATTACTTTTAATCCTGCTTGCTCAGCAAGGAAAGCGGCTTTTTCATCAATGACACCCAATTGCATCCATAATATCTTTGCATTAGTATTTATTGCCTCCTCAGCAACTCTAAATGCAAATTCACTAGATCTAAAAACATCAACCATATCAATTTGTTTATCAATCTCATTTAAATTTTTAAAACATTTTTTTCCAAGAATTAAATTATCCACATTTGGATTAACAGGCAAAACATCATATCCACTATCAATCAAGAATTTCATAACTTTATAACTGTCTTTTTCAGGATTTTGGCTTGCACCAACAACAGCAATAGTTTTTACAGATTGGAGTAAGGCCAGTAGATAGCCATCCTCATACTCTATTTTCATACTTTTTGGTTATTTAAATATATGGTTTAATCTTATCTAATAGCTCACTCAATTCTGGTTTATTAGCTTTAATTTCATCCTCTGAAAGACCTTCAAGCTCATGAGGGAATACAAGCCATTGATCTGTTTTATGTAAATAATAATCTGGCTCTACATCAGTTTGATTTTTATGAGGCTTAAAATAAGGAGTTGCAACTCTTATTTCTGGTGTATTCTTTTTGCAAGCTTTTTTAATATCAATTATGACTTGGCCAATTGAATGTCCTGTATCATGAACATCATCAACTATTAAAAGCTTATCTTCTGACTGAAGTTTCCTTATCACATAGTTTAATCCATATACTTGGACATTTTTGCTTCTTTGGTCAATTCCAGTGTAATAGGACGTTCTTATCGCAACATGATCAGATTCTAGACCTAGTACACTCAAAAACTCTTGAACTGCGATACCTACTGGAGCTCCACCTCTCCAAACACCAACAATATAATTTGGCTTATATCCACTTTCAAAGACTTTCCAAGCTAATTTATATGAATCTTTTAAAAGTTCGCTCGACTGAATAAATAATTTTTCCATTAGCACATAATTACATTTCTAATAGAAGTTGCAACAATTTGAGATAGATTAATTATATAACTACTAAAAATCTAAACTTATGCGAGTCATTATCTGTCTTGGTGGAATAAGCTCTATACCAGTAGCGGCAATACCAAAAACATCAGTCATACTAGAGTTGACACCATCTTCATCAGTCATATTAAGAAACATAAAATCAAGACTCCAATCATTTGCATAGTCAATTCCAATTGTGAAATTTACAATACTGTAACTATCAACGAAATCAACAGCTGGATTATTAGAAACACGTTGCTCAAATTCTCCTCTTTTTACATACTGCAGTGCAGTATTAAAAATGTTGCCTGACGGAAGATCTTTTGAATAGATTAAGCTTATATCTGCTGTTGACTCAGGAGTTTTTGCTAACTTATTACCTTTTACATTTTCCCTAAGACCATATCTTATTAGCTCTTCACCTTCAGCAGAGTATTGAAATGCGTCAACATTATCAAGGACCATATAGTCTGATGTTACCTCGCTATCTATGAAAGCAAGATTAACATCTAGAGTCAACGAATCTGAAAGTATTCCAGTAAATTCTATTTCAACTCCTGACATTTCAGATTCTGGAATATTTGCTACACCACCTTGGTATTGATCTGGATCTGTAGCTTGAAACTGTAAATTTTCGTATGTGTAAGAAAAAGCAGCAATATTTGCTCTTGCTTTACCATCAAGTAAATCTGTTTTTAAACCAACTTCAAAAGAATCAATTGTTTCTGGTTCAAACGACTTGAATACCATTGCAGGTGCAACGGCTGCATCAAATCTAAATATAGCATCAAGTTCTTCTCTTGTAGCTCTTCCAAATGTTAGGTTTGTCCCACCAGGTTTAAAACCTCTGGTAAATGACATGTAAGCCATCGTGTCATCATCCATATCAAATTCTAAAGTAACTTTTCCTGTTATTTCATCAGCTGTCCCTTTTTCATTGAAAATATCAACGTTGTAAAAATTAGCAACATCTGTTTTGAAAGTATCTTCAGTGTAACGCAATCCAGATATCAAACGCATATCATCACTATAGGAATAAGTTGTTTCTCCATATATTGAAAATGATTCTCTTGATGGGAAAGCATCTGTAACAAAATCAAACTCTCCTGCAGAAAAAACATCAAGAAGACCAGGAAAGCTATATGTATGAGTATAACAATAAGTTGACCTAGCAAATGGCTCTCCACATTCATACCTTATCTCACCATTCGCATCCCAATCTCTATAACCTCTTATATGGTTTTCAATTTCATGTTCCATATAAAATGCACCAACTACCCAATCCATTTTTCCATCCATAATCGGTTCATTTGAAATTAGATTTATTTCAAAAGTTGTAGTGTCGACTAATGAAGTTTCAGGCCTAAACTCTGCTTTTATGTAAGTTGTTCCACTCAAACCGGGAATGGATAAAACAGGATCACCAAAATTATGTCTGTCATTATCTCTATCAACCGAAATATCATCTTTTTGTTTGCTTGCGAGGATTTTTAAGTTAGCAAAACCTAAGTCTGATTCATAAATCGCTGCATAAACCGATGAAGTTAATTCTTGATTTGATAATGTATCTTGTGAAAGTCTTCTTGCGCCTAAAGTTGGATCATCAATACCCTTCATTGCAGCTCCATTTCTATCAGTATTGAAATATTGACCAAAAATTCTAAGGGAGGCATTCTCATTTATGTCAAAAATCCAATCACTTCTTATGCTGACATTATCAGCATCATCAAGATACTGTCCGTTGGTCACATTTTTTGAGAAACCATCTCGATTCACCACCGAAACTGCTAATCTTGTTGCGATTGTATCTGATATAGGAGTGTTAGATGATGCAGAAAGCTTCATCATATTGTAATTACCCATTGTTAATTGTGTTTTTGCTGATCGTTCCTCTGTAGATGGTTTTTTGCTAATAACATTTATTGCACCACCTGTTGAGTTTTGACCAAATAAAGTTCCTTGTGGACCCCTTAATACTTCAATTCTTTCAATATCTAAAAAATCAGATTGGAGAGCAAATGGAGAAGCTATAAAGATTCCGTCCATATGATAAGCAACGGAAGGAGCAGCAATAGCATTCTGATTGGTTTCATTACCAACGCCTCTAATCGATATGACAGTTTTGTATCCTTCATTTTTTGCGACTGTAACACCTGGGACAATTGCGCTAAGGTCAACAATTGAATTAATATTTTTAACTTCAATTTCTGAACTGGTCAATGCGGTTACTGCTTGAGAAACTCCTTGTAAACTTTCACTTCTTTTTTCAGCTGTAACAATAACCTCTTCAAAAACGGATTGATCATCTTGCCCTTGGATATTTATACTTATTGTTATAAATGCAACAAAGATTGTTTTACCAAACATATTAATAATTTTCATATTTTTTGCCCCTTAAATGTTAATGAAACGTTATTATATATGCATGCAAGTTATATGCCAAAAATTTAAATTTATAATTTAGATCAAGTTTATTTAATAACATATACTACTTATTATGAAGTCGTCACTGGATAAATTTTTTAAGTTATCTGAGCATAATACGGATATCAATTCTGAATTATTGGCCGGATTTACAACATTTGTAACAATGGCATATATTATTTTTGTAAATCCTCAGATTATGTCTTTAACCGGAATGGATCAAGGAGCTATTTTTGTTGGAACATGCCTTGCTGCAGCAATGGCATGTTTTATTATGGGTTTATACTCTAATTGGCCAGTTGGCTTAGCACCTGGAATGGGGCTAAATGCCTTTTTCACATTTACAGTGGTTGGAGAAATGGGTTACTCATGGGAAGTTTCACTCGGAGCAGTTTTTATTGCTGGAATTTTATTTTTTATCATGAGCATTACAAAGTTAAGACGATGGATGCTAGATAGTATTCCTTTGAGTTTAAGAATTGCTATGGGTTGTGGTGTAGGACTTTTTATAGGTTTTATTGGTCTTAAGAGTGGTGGAATTGTCGTTTCAAATGATGCGACCTTTTTAAGTCTAGGTAATTTTGATAATACAGAAACACTTTTAGCTGCTATTGGATTTCTTTTGATATCAGTCCTAGCGATAAGAAAAATTACTGGCGCCATAATTATTGGAGTTTTAGTGATAACCTTTGCTTCTCTATTTTTAAACCTTGTTGAATTTAATGGAGTGGTTTCTTATCCACCTGAATTAGGCCCTACCTTGATGAAACTTGATATTATTGGCGCCCTAGATGTTGCAATGATAAGCATCATAATGTCTTTTCTTTTTGTTAATCTTTTTGATACTGCCGGAACTTTGTTAGGTGTAGCAACCAGAGCAAACATCATTGATCAAAATGGTAACGCTAAAAATCTTGATAAAGCACTTTTAGCAGATAGTGGTTCAAGTATCTTTGGAACTTTTTTTGGTTGCTCACCTGTAACCAGTTATGTTGAAAGTTCGGCCGGCGTAGAAGCTGGGGGAAGAACTGGTTTAACTGCTGTTACAGTTGGGTTGCTGTTTCTACTAGCAATATTTTTTTCGCCCATTGCGATGATGGTTCCAGCTTATGCAACTTCAGGTGCTCTTATTTATGTTTCGATTTTAATGTTAAGTGGTATGGAAAAATTGGATTGGTCTGATTTTTCAGAACTTCTTCCAGCTTTAATAATTATAGTCATGATTCCTCTTACTTTTTCTATCGCAAATGGTATTGCACTGGGTTTTATAGCATATGTAGCTTTAAAAATAGGAAAAGGTGATATTAATAAAATATCATCTGGGGCTTGGTTTTTAACCCTAATATTCTTATCTAAGTTTATATTTCTATAAAATTAAATATCCGCTATTTTAATCAAAGAGCTTGATCTAAAACTATCTTTAATCTTTGTAATTGTTCTAATTACCTTGAGAATCATTGGTTCTCTAACTTCATGCTTAAATTCTTTTTTTATTACTAATTTTTTGTACCAAATATAAACATTCGGGTGAAGCTGATCAAAAGGATAACCTGCCAAATATAATCTATGAGTATATATAAACCAAGCAATATCTATGATTGAGAGATCGTCGCCTAAAAGATATTTATTATTATTTAAGTTATTTTCAAAGGTATCGTATTTTTTTTTAAATTTTAATACTGAACTTTTTATGGAATCATTTGTTATTCCATTATTATTATTAAGATTTTTATAAAAACTCAAGATCTTATTTTTATGACTATCTTCTTTATTTAGAATGGTTCCTTTGTCATCTCTTAATTTATTAATTAATTTGTTGCTTTTCTTCCTTAAATTATTTCCAAATAGAAAACGAAAACTTATATTTCTTAAATCGATATGTAAATTATCTTCTTCTTTTAACAGATTTGGTATATCACTTTCAAATTGAAGAGGAATAAGATTGGGTTGAGGAAACCTTTTCTCTAAATGTTGAATGATATCATTGCTTTCAATATGGATATTCCCATCATCAATTAATACTGGTACTTGAGCTCTGGGATTTATTCCAAGAAACCAATCTGAATAATTTTCATTAGAGACCAAATTGATTGACTTTGATTTCCAGCTTATATTTTTAAGATTTAAAAATATTCTTGTTTTTTGAGAGCATGCAGAGGTTTGAAAATGTAACAAATGAAGACCTTTCCAATCTAAAACCTCTTTAGTTCTAATGTCATTATTATTTAGTTTCATTTAAATAAAACAAAATTAGACTTTGGCCAACTCCATATTTCTTTTTTCAGCTTCCGACCAGTCATTTGGCAAAACTTTAGATACAACAAAAAATGAAATTATCGAAGGTATGAATACAAGTGTGACAACACTTAACGAATAACGAATTGACTCAACATTTGAATATCCCTCTCCAAAAACATCCATCAACCAGCCAGCAAATGTTGGACCACCTCCCATCCCAATCATATTAAGAATGAAAAAAAACAATGCTGTAGACATTGCTCTCATATTGATAGGTGCCAAAGTTTGTGCAATAGCAAAACTGGGTCCAAGATAAAAACCAATTAAAAGCAGAAAAACTGTACCAAACATCAAATGAAGTTCAACACTAGGCACCCACCAGCTTGCTAGAGAAACAGGAATTGCTAAAGATATTGCTATTGCTGGCAATAAACCATATGCCCTTATATCTTTATTACCCCATTTATCAGCTAACTTTGCTCCAAAAAAAGCTCCAGCGGCATATGTGGTTCCATTCATAATTCCTAAAATAATTACAAGAGTTTGGAAATCGAATGTCGGATCAAGAGCAATTAAATATTTTGTTTGAAATGCTGCTTTTGCGTAGGATACAAATGATGCAAATGCTATTCCAAAACACATTGCCCACCAAGCCGGTATTTTTAATAAACTTTTAACTGAATCTATAAAAGGTGGTTTCTCAAGTTGTGTTTCACTATCAAACTCCATCGAACCCCTAACAGGCTCTTTAAGAACAAGTTTTACAATTACAGCAAGTAAAACACCTGTTACTCCCAAAAAAATAAATATTTTGCGCCAGTCAACATCCTCATTTGATGATCCCATTAAAGATGCTGTAACAAAATAAGCAGCCATAATTCCAAGCGGAATCCCCATAGAATAAAAACCAAGAGCACTTGCCCTCTCTTCTTTTGGGAACATGTCAGAGATTATCGAATGTGAAGGAGGACTTCCTCCAGCCTCACCTATACCAACTCCCATTCTAGCAAGCCCTATTTGAATAAAATTATTTGCTAAGCCTGTTAGTGCTGTAAAAGCACTCCATGTTGCCAAAGAAATAGATAAAATGTTAACCCTGCTGTATCTATCTGCAAGCCATGCAATTGGTATAGCAACAGTTGTATAAAAAACTGCAAAGGCGAGGCCAATTAATAAGCCAAGCTGTGTATTGGTTAAATCAAGATCTTCTTGAATAAATGGCGCTAATATCCCAAGGATTTGTCTATCAATAAAGTTAAATCCATAAACAATTGTTAATAGTATTAAAGCAAAAGTACGGTATTTCATTTAATATAAAATTATATCAGGAATACAATTATTCCAAGTCAATGTTCTCTCCCTATGCTATTTATTATACGCTGGTAGCGTTACAGTGTATGCCCAATAGAAAAATAAAAATTGCAGTGTTAAACGAAAATACAGAAGACTAATTGAGTATTCTGGAAATAACTCTGAATTTAAAGCCATATAAATATTTGCTGGATATACTGAAATCAATAATGCTATTAATCCCCATCCAGCAAATTTTCGAAGTCTTGCAACTAGAACGCCGAATCCTCCAAGAATTTCAAAGAAACCACTTATATAAACAGCCTCATCATGCAATGGGAATGATTCAGGCATTATAGATAGATAAAATTCAGGATTAACAAAATGATCAATACCAAAATATATAAAAAAGATGGCCAATCCTAAGATGACCATTTTTTTTAAAATGCCTTGAGGTAGATTAAAAATTTTAAAGAGATTATTCACTATCTTCATTCAATAGGATTGCTGCTGCGAGGATAGATCAAATTTTTTCAGCCTCTTGAATTTGACTTGCCAAAACCATTGCAATTAGGGCAAAGCATCCCATTATATTGAAAGCTACAAAGTATGTATCTTGAAAACCTATCAATATGCTTGTTATCAAAACTCCAATTGGTTGAAGCGGTGAAACAATCGGAGATGATATGCCTCTGGCTTTTCCAAGATTATGTCCTCCAAAAGTTTTTAGGAAGCATGTAGTCATAAGAGGCATTGCGCCTCCAAAACCCAAACCGAATATGAATGCACTTAGAAGGAATATGCTTGGCTCACTGAAATACGTTATTCCAAAGATTCCAATTGCTTGAAGGAACATCGCTATCATTGAGGGATATGCAGCTTTCATATTATCAATGAGATATCCGAATGTTATTTTTCCTAGAACACCACCAAACGCAGATAATGCATAAGCAAAAACATATTGTTTGACTGGAAGACCTAAAAGAATCCAAGTTTCATCTAGTCCCATTTTACTAGCATGTATTGGTAAGAACGAAAGTACACCCATCATGGAGAGAAATTGAAATGCAAATGCTAAAGAAATTATCCAAAAAACTTTTTTTGATAAAAGATCTTTTGCAGTCATCTCCTGAGAAAAAGATTCTTCTTCATTCTCTTTTTTAATACCATCTTTAACTTGATTGACGGTCTTTGGGTGATCAATCACAGTAAAAAAAATAAGAGGCAAAATAATGAAAAGAATTACAGAAGCAAAAAATACATAAACATTTCTCCAACCCACTAAGTCAAGAAGAGGATCAACAACTAAAGGAAGTACAACTCCAGAAAAGGAGATACCTACCGCTGAAATACCTAACGCTCTGCCAGCATTTTTATCAAACCAATTTGAAATTAATTTAGACACAGCTAAATTTCCCATCATAATTGATCCGAGAGCGAGAATGGTCAGATAAATTGTAAGAAGTGACCAGTAGGAATTTATGAAACTTAATGAGAAAAGTCCTACGGCATAAATTATAGCTCCAATCATCATAAAATTTTTGACAGAGTACTTATCAAGAGCGCGACCTATAATAATTGCCAAAATTGCCACAGGAATAAAATAGAATGCGGTAACCATTCCGAGCTGACTTTCTGTCATGCCTAGTTCTGATATCAGGTAAGGCCAGAAGATAGGGAAGCTATAAAAAAGGAAACCTATAACAGTGAATTCAACGGCAAGACCGGTAAATACCATTCTCCAACCGAAAAATTTCATATTTTAATTTATTCCCACTCAATAGTAGAATGTCTCTGAAACTCTTGTATAGATATTGTTTCAGAATAGTGTGTAACATTTGTGTCATACGAATTATTTATATGCCCTTTCATAAACTTCTCGCAAATTTCCTTACTTTTTGCATGTTCTTTTCAAAGTCATCCTTTTTCATATTAGGGAGTACTGAATAAAATCTTAAATACTTTGTCTTTAATCCTCCAGATTGAAATATTGATTTTTTCAATCTTCTGTATGGAATATTAT
>PBKO01000017.1 GCA_002721465.1 Gammaproteobacteria bacterium
CGCTCCCAAAGCGAGTGCGCTACCAGACTGCGCTATACCCCGAGGATGCAAATATTAAAGTTTATATAATAAATAAGCAATCTCCATGGGCATAAATATTAAATAGTGAGATAATATTAACATGCCAGCACAAAAATTAGATGGTAAAAAGCTATCAGCAATTTCAGAAGAATCCATTAAAAATAGAGTATCTGATTTAATGAAAAAAGGTGTGAAACCTACTCTTGCAACAATCCTAGTTGGAAACGATCCTGCTTCTGAGACATATGTAAAGATGAAAAGAAATACCTGTGCACGTGTTGGAATGGAATCGATTGCGGTTGAGATGTCAGATACTACAACAACAGAGGAGTTATTATTGAAAATACAAGAGTTAAACGATAATAAAAAAGTACATGGTATTTTACTTCAGCATCCAGTTCCATCTCAAATTGATGAAAGAAAATGTTTTGATTCAATTAATGTAAATAAAGATGTGGATGGAGTTACTTGTCTAGGTTTTGGAAATATGTCAATGGGAATTGATGCTTATGGTTCATGCACACCTGCCGGAATAATTAGATTAATAAAGCACTATAATCTTAATGTAGAGGGACTTAATGCGGTTGTTGTTGGCAGAAGTCCCATTCTTGGTAAGCCGATGGCAATGATGCTGCTTAATCTCAATGCAACTGTAACGATATGTCATTCTCGCACAAAAGATATTGATAAAATTGTTCAAAATGCGGATTTAGTAGTTGGTGCTGTTGGAATTCCTAAATTTATAAAATCTAATTGGCTCAAAAAGGATGCCATAGTCATTGACGCTGGTTATCATCCCGAAAAATGTGGAGATATTGATTTAGATGGTATCGAAGAAAATTCAAGTGCTTATACTCCAGTACCCGGAGGTGTTGGACCAATGACAATCAATACTTTGGTATTGCAAACCCTAGAATCTGCTGAAAAGTTATAACTATTTATTATCAGGAACTTCTTCAGGATCTTCTTCAATAACAGCTTCTTCAATAACAGCATCCTCAACTTCTGTTGAGTTTTTAAACGGAAACGGCTTTTCTTCAGTCTGAAATAACAAAAAGGCAAGCGAATCATCAAAAAATTCAATAATATGGTTATTTATATTAGCTATTGATGTGTTAACCTTAGAAGTTAGTAGAACAAATAAAAATTGAACGAAAGCAAGTCCAATACATATAGTTAATGCAAAATTAATTGCAAAAGCATAGCCAACCATAAATATAAACCTTATCCATTTGCTAGATTTTAAGATTTCTTCTTTATTTATACTATTCATTTTTATACCTAAACTCTACATCAACTTCGTTAGGATTGTTTACCAAATCATTAATTAATACATTTGGTGAATCCTCTTTATAAATTATATTATACATAGATTCAACTAGTGGCATTTTAATATTTAAATTTAATGATTCATTTCTTATAACTTTCAAAGTTTTAATTCCTTCAGCAACCTGCCCTACACTTTTCTTTGCATCTATTAAGTTCATACCTTTTCCAATATTAAAACCTAGCTGATAATTTCTTGAGAGAACAGATGTACAAGTTGCCACTAAATCACCCATTCCAGATAATCCAAGAAATGTTATTGGGTTCGCACCTTTTGCAACTGCAAAACGACTCATTTCTGCCATACTTCTTGTTAAGATTAATCCTAAAGCATTTTCTCCAACATCCAGTGACTCTGCCAGCCCACATGTAATAGCATAAATATTTTTCATTGCTCCTGCTAATTCAACACCTTGAATGTCATTACTAGAATATATTTTGAATGTATCAGACGATAAAACCTCTTTTACTGATGTAATCATTTGTTGGTCGTTGCTTGCGATTACCGTTCCAGCAACCTTATTTTCAGCAATTTCTTTAGCAAGATTAGGACCACTTAAAACGCCAAAATGTTTAATATTATTACCTGAAATAATCTCTGTCATAGTTCTGAAGGGGTTATCTAATATTCCCTTTGTGCAAGAAATAACATAACAGTCCCTTTTAACAATTTTTGAAATTCTAATTATAATTTTTTCAAAAATTTTACTTGGCGTTGCAATAAAAATTAAATCTGCATTTTTGACAACCTCATAAAGATCTTCCGAGGCCATAATATTGTCTGAAAGTTTTAATTCTGGATGATATGTAGAATTTGCTCCTTCAGAATTTATTCTTAACGCCTGCTCAGAGTCCCTAACCCACAAAGCAACATTACTTCCATTTGATGCTGCAAGATTAGCCAATACAGTTCCAAAACTTCCACCACCCAATACAGATACTCTTTGTTTATTGCTCATAAAACTAAGAAAGATATTTATCAAGTTGTCTCAGATACTTAGATGGATCTTTGGGCGACCCTCCTTCAGCAATGACAGCATAATCATATAAAAAATCTACAAATAAATTAAATTGATTTCCTTTAAGATCTTTTAACTTTTTCAAGAGCTTGTGCTTGATATTGATTTCAAAAATAGGCATAGATTGACCAAAATTTTGACCTGATGCTTCAAGTATTTTTCTTAATTGTGCTCCAGGCTCACTTTGGGGAAGAATTAAACAAGATGCAGACTCAATAAGTCTTTCACTTACGACAACATCTGATACTTTTTCACCTAATCTTTTTTTAATCTTCTCTAATATTTCTAGATTTTTTTCACTTGTTTTAGTTTTTTCTTCTTTCTCTGTTTGATCATCTTTTGCAACATTAATTAATTGTTTTTCTTTGTACTCAAAAATATTATTCATTAGCCATTCATCAATTCTATCTGTAAGAAGAATAACCTCTTCATTATTTGCTTTAAGTTTTTCAATATGAGGCGAATTGAGGGCTGCTTCAAATGTATCAGCTACACAATAATACATCTTATCTGAGTCATTTTTCATTCTGCTGATAATCTCATCAAAAGAAGAAAATTTATCTACATTATTTTCATTAGTTGTATTAAACAACATTAAGCTTGATATTAATTCCTTGTTTTCAAAATCTTCAGATGGACCTTCTTTAATAACAAGTCCGTATTCCCTCCAAAATTTTACATACTCGTCTCTGGTGTCTTTCATAAGCTTCTCTAAAGAATTTAAAACTCTTTTAGTTAAAGCTTTCTTAATTGAATCAACCATTGGGTGATTTTGTAAGATCTCTCTAGATACATTTAATGGCAAGTCGTTTGTGTCTAAAACTCCCCTAACAAATCTTAGATACAATGGGATAAAGCTAGCTGCATCATCCATAATAAATACTCTTTGAACATATAGTTTTAGTCCTCTTGGCGACTCTCTATTCCACAGATCAAAAGGAGGCTTGTTTGGAATGTATAAAAGGTTTGTATACTCATTTTTCCCTTCAACCTTGTTATGTATCCAGAGCAATGGGTCTGTTTGATCATAAGTTATATTTTTGTAAAATTCTTTATATTGATCTTCCTTAATTGATCTCTTTGGTTTAAGCCATAGTGCATCAGCTTCATTAATTCTTGTAGCTTCATTAGTTTCATCAATTATATTTAGTGGAAATTTAATATATTGAGAATACTTTTCAAGGATAAATTTAATTCTTCCTTTGTCACAAAACTCGGTATTATCTTTGTTTAAATGAATAATTATTTCAGTACCAAAGTTCTCTTTTGCAACTGATTTGATTTGATATTTTTCTTCTCCATCACTTAGCCAGGAAGTCCCTGTATCGCCTTTTGTTGTTGCAGACTTTGAAATAACTTCAACTTTTTCAGCAACCATGAATACTGAATAAAAGCCAACTCCAAACTGCCCAATCAAATTAGAATCTTTTGCTTTATCACCAGTAAGATTTTGAAGAAATGAAGCAGTTCCAGATCTTGCAATAGTTCCAATATTTTCAACTATCTCATCTTCATTCATACCAATTCCGTTATCTGAAATAGAAATTATGTTTTCATTTTTAAGAATTTTTACATTAATTTGTGGATCTTTTGTTAACTTAGAGAGTGTCTTATTTTTTAATGATTTAAATCTCAGTTTATCTAGGGCATCTGACGCATTTGAAACAAGCTCTCTTACAAAAATTTCTTTATCTGAATATAAAGAATGAATCATCAGCTTCAGTAATTGCTTAGTTTCTGTTTGAAAAGTTCTGGTTTTATACTTACTCATAATTGTTAATTGTTTTAAACTGTTGTTATTCTAAATATCTGCACGATAGCAATAATCATAATTATAACTGTATTAAAAATACTCAAGTTATGCAGCCATTTAAATAAATTATCCCATCCTCTATCTCTGGCAGAGTTTGTTAAAGGTATAATTATAAATCCCAAAAAAGAAAAAAAAACTGCTACTAAAGCTGCATAAAAATCTATATTTGTGAAGAAAAGATATGATATCAAAAGTGCTAATATGCTTATCAAAAAAAGCAAGAAGTAATATCTTGGAAATATTTTTCTTAAAAAATTTGAAGCATTTTGATTATCTAGAACTTTGAACACAACTGGCGCTGTTAATAAGACTTGAGCAAATATTATGCCAAGAACTAATGAGTAGCATAATATTAACAAACTTATAATTACTGTATTCATAACTTAATAAAATATGGCGGTCCGACGGGGAATCGAACCCCGAACGCCGCCGTGACAGGGCGGAATTATAACCGTTTAACTACCGGACCACTTTTTCAGATTGAATAATATATTTTCTATATAAAACTGCAAGCTGAATTGGTGGGTGATGACAGGTTCGAACTGCCGACCCTCTCGGTGTAAACGAGATGCTCTACCAAACTGAGCTAATCACCCTATTCATCACTAATTTAATAATTAAGGTTGATAATAATACTATTATTAATAATAAAATACATGTTTATTTAGTAATAGAAAATTACGTTTTTGATATATTTATTCTAGCTAGGTATATACCAGTGAATGTTACCAAAATAAACAATATTTGGATAAAGTTTAAAATTTCATTAAAAATAATTGCTGCCAAAACAGTTGCAGTTAATGGTTGCATTAATAAACCAATAGAACCCTCTGATGAGGAAATCTTTCCAATTCCGTAAGTTATAAGAAACTGACCGCCAAATTGGCACAAAAAAGCTAGTAAAAACATATTTGTCCATTCAAATTTATTTATGGGCATAAAAGGTACATTTTCTAAAAGCATTATAGGTATAGAAAATACACAACAAAAAAGTGTTGTATAAAAAATTATACTTATGGAGCTTTCATCGCCAAGTTTTCCTATTATCAATAAATATGTTCCATAAAATAACGCGGCAACTAAACATAAGAAATCACCTGTAAGCTGACCTTCAGTATAGTTATTTGAAAAATATATTAATCCAAATATGCCTAGATAAGTTATAAGAAATGACTTAAAGAAATTTGCTGATAATTTTTCTTTAAATATTATAAATGATAGAACTGCAACAAATATTGGTGCCGAATTTACAATTATTGTCGCATTAGAAACTGATGTTAGTTTCATGCTGTAATGCCAAAGAGTTAAATCAACTGTAAATGCTAGTGAAGCAAGAGCGGAATAAAACAAAGTTTTTTTATTTTTTAATTTAATAACATTTGTCTTATGAATCACCACATTTAACATATAAATGAATGGAAGAGCTAGTAACATTCTATAGAAAGTAATTGCAATTGGAGAAAGATATGATAGTTTCACAAATATTGGTGCGAAGCCTATTAACATTGCTCCTAGCGATAAAATAAAAAAATAATTTGTTCGCTGAAAATTAAAATCCATAAAGCTATACTCTCTATATGACAAATGACATTGTAGTTCAGAATAGGGAAATTATCTCAGTTGGTGAGCTTAACCGATCAGCTAAATATCTTTTAGAAAATAATTTTTCAAATGTTTCTGTTTTAGGAGAAATCTCAAATTTGGCTTCACCAAGTTCTGGACATTTATATTTTACTTTAAAGGATGAAGATGGTGCTATTAGATGCGCTATGTTCAAAAATCAGAATCAAAAACTTAATTTTGTTCCAAAAAATGGTGACAAATGTATTTTAGTTGGACAAGTAAGCATCTATGCACAAAGAGGCGATTATCAAATAATTGTTAAATCACTTGAACAATCAGGTTTTGGAAATTTAATGCAAAAATTTGAGGCTTTAAAAAATAAACTAGATCATGAAGGTCTTTTTGACAAAAATATTAAACTGGAAATCCCCACCTCACCAAAGCACACATGTATTGTTACCTCATCTTCAACTGCAGCATTTCAAGATATTATATCTACGGTGAACAGAAGAGCTCCAAATTCTCAAATCTCTTTAAGCGAAGCGATGGTGCAAGGTGATAATGCACATATTTCAATTATTAATGCTTTGAATAGAGTTATAAACTTCAATGAGAATAACCCATCAAATATTATTGATCTCGTGGTTTTGTCTAGAGGTGGTGGATCAATTGAAGACCTATGGTGTTTTAATAATGAAGAACTAGCGAGAGAAATATTTTCGTTTCCAATACCATTAATTTCTGCAGTTGGTCATGAGATAGATTTTACAATTTGTGATTTTGTTGCAGATATAAGAGTTCCAACACCAACTGCTTCTGCTGAATTAATAACTGAACACAACTTTAAACTTTTTGATAATTTAGTAATGTTAAAAAATAATATTATAAAAAATTTCGAAAGATACTTAAGTCAAATGAGTCAATCTATTGAGTTCAGTAGCTCTAGATTAAAGAGTCCATCAGCACTTCTTAGAGAGAAGTCTCAACGACTTGATAATTATGATTTAAGATTACAAAAAGAGCGGATTGCAATAATTTTAAGAAAGACAAACTTGATTGAAAGTTTTAAATCAGCAATTGATTTTCATAATCCAATTTTAAAAGTAAATAAAAATTCAGATCAATTAGATTCATTATTTAATAATCTTCAAAAACTTATTAAAGCTAAAGTTAAATCTACAAAAAAAGAAATTTATAAATATCATAAAAACTTAGAAATACTGAGTCCTTTATCAATTTTAGAAAGAGGCTACTCTATTTTATTATCTAATGACGGAGTTGCCATTAAATCTTCAAATGAGGTAAAGCAAGGAGAAAAACTTTCTGCAAAATTAAGCAAAGGATCAATTTCAGTTGAAGTAAAAGAAAAATATGAATAAATCTAAATTTATTGCTTGCATTTTATTGGCCTCCTTCATATATGCTTCAGATTCAAAACTATCAGGAGATCCAGGAGAGATATTTGCTTTAAGGCATGATAAAGAGCAATTTAATAATAATATGATAATTGATAGAGATGGTATTAAATTTATACTTGTGCCTCTTCCATTTAACAAACAAGGCTCGTATATTGAAATTGATGATATAAAAATTTTTGTTAATGAGAAAGATTTTGGTGAGTCAAGGATTAATGTAGATTCTTCAATGGTTACATTAAGCGCAGAAAATCAAGAAAGAACAAAGAAAGAATCAGAAATAATTAACAAGGCATTAAATAAGTATTCTAGAACTCACAAATCAGACTTGAATTTCAAAATGCCACTTAATGGTATTATCTCAAGTAAGTATGGAAAAAAGAGATTCATCAATGGTTTACCTAGGTCTCCGCACTTAGCTCTGGATATTGCGGCACCATCTGGAACAGAGATCATTGCGCCTGAAAGCGGAAGAGTCATATTAGTTGGAAATTTTTTTTATTCAGGAAATTACTTAATTATTGATCATGGTTTTGGACTCTTATCATCTTATAGCCATTTATCAAAAGTAAATGTGAATTTAGATGAGTACGTTGATCAAGGAAAAAAAATTGGTGAAGTAGGAGCCACCGGTAGGGTTACAGGACCACATTTACATTGGAGCATATATTTAAACAAAACAAGAATTAATCCAGAGTCACTTATAGTTGAAAACTATCTAGATAGTATTCTTTAGTTCAATGTAAATCTTATTTAACGAATCCTTCGTTTGAGGTCTAAACAATGAAACTGCTATCTCACCATTTGGATTTATAAAATATGTTGCTGGAACAGCAGGTGGAGTAGCAATTCCCCATATATCTCTCGGATGGGTCACCAAAGAAGGTACTTTGATATTAAATTTTTTTGCAATTGGTTTTAAATCATCAATCTCAAGCTCATCAAAATTAAAGGTATAAACCTTAATATTTTTATTTTCTGCTGCAAAATCATTTAGTTCAGGTATTTCTTTAATACAAGGTGCACACCAATCGGCCCAATAATTAATTAATATCCAATTACCATTTAAATCATTTATATTTGTATTGGATCCATTAAAAACTTCAATGTCATTTCTTTGACAACTCACAAGAACCAATATACAAAAAAGTTGTATAATCATTGCTTTCTTTAAATACATAATATTAATAATACTTTAAAAGTAGATATGGATAAGAATTTTTTGTTAATTTTATTTTATTCTGCATCTGGTGCAGTTAAAAATTTGGCTCACGCGATAGCGGATGGCGCTGAAGATGAAGGCATTATAGTAAAGTTAAGAACAGTTCCAAAAGTTTCATCAAATACTGAAAAAATAGAAACTAATATCTCAGAAAAAGGTGAAATATATTGCACAAAAGATGATTTAATAAACTGTAGTGGTATTGCATTGGGTTCTCCAACTAGATTTGGATCCATGGCTTCCGCAATGAAATATTTTTTAGACTCAACTGGCGATTTGTGGGCAACAAATTCATTAGAAGGTAAGCCCGGTATTGCATTCACATCAACAAGTTCAATGCATGGTGGTCAAGAAATAACTCTTTTTAATTTAATTACTTATATGCTGCATCATGGGATGATTATCCTAGGTACCCCCTACTCTGTTCCAGAACTCAACAAAACCAATTCAGGTGGAACACCTTATGGACCAACTCATGTTGAAAATAGCAATTCATCATCTGAACTGACAAAAGATGAGTATGAGATTGCAAGAAAAACGGGTGTTCGGTTAGCAAAATTTATTGCCAGAAATAATGACTAAAGCATACTATTTACAGTATAAGAAATTAACACATTTATTATTTTTTTCTATTTTTTTAATAAAACTGCTTAATGTACTTCAAGACAGAATAAGTATCGATATTTTTTTATTTTGGGGATTTCCTTTATTAGCATTTTATTATTTTGTAAATAAGTTAGTTATAAGAGCATATCAATGGTTTTGTTTTGTTCTATTGATTTATTTTTTAACAGCTTCTTTAAGAGTATTTGGAACATCAATCTATTGGATAGATTTTTTAGAAATACTATTGATAAGTTTTTTATTTATTCATATGATGTTTGGCCCTAAATTTATAAATAACAATGGAGATAAAAATGGCTAAGGCACAATCTATATGGTCTAAAGCAGATAATTTTTTAACTACAACTAGAAAGATTATAGTGAATGTATTTACTGGATTAATTTTAGTAGTTCTGACTTTCGCAATTATTGGAGGAATAGGTTCTGCTTTTACAACAGAGGCAAAGATAGAGACAGAAAATAAAATTCTCTGGTTTAAACCAGTTGGAGTGGTTGTTGATAATATTAATCAATCATCATCTTCTTTAGATCTTTTGTTATCAAATTCAGCAAATATTCAGCAACATAAATTAACTGATCTTATAGATGTTTTGAATCATGCTTCTGAAGATGATTCACTTGCTGCTGTTTATTTAAATGTGACTGAACTCGGAATGTATTATGCTTCTGCATTTGAGTTGGCTGATGCTATTCGAAATATAAAAAATAATGGAAAACGAGTCATAGCTTACGGTGAAAATTTTACTAACAATTCGTATTTAGTTAGTTCGCAGGCTAATGAAGTTATATTAAATGAATACGGAGGCATCTCCTCATTTGGATTTTCAAGAAAAAGACAGTACGTAAAAGATTTATATGAAAATATAAAAATTAACTATCATGTTTTTGTTGCAGGAGATTTTAAAACTGCACCAGAGCCTTACACAAGAACAACAATGTCTGAAGAGGACAAGATTGCTTGGAAAGATTTTTCAGATCCTTTGTGGAAAAAAATGACTCAACTGATGGAGAATGGAAGAAATCTAACAAGTGGCACAATGCAAAATTACGGTGACAATTTTTGGGAATTATCACAAGTTGAGCCTGAAATCTCACAAATTGCATTAGAAAAAGGTCTTGTTGATCAGGTAATGAATGTGGAAGAATTTAGGAATTGGCTTTTCAATGAATTTCCAAATGAAGATGAAGATCCATATCAATTTCCAGATTCCATTTCAATATATGATTACCTGTCAACTATTGATAAAGAGCAAAGTTCATCAAATAACAAAATAGCCATTATTAATGTCGAAGGGTCAATTACTACTGGTGAATCAGATTTTGGAATTGCTGGATCAACAACTATTGTTAATAACATCCAGAAAGCAATTAAAGATAAGTCTGTGAAAGCTATAGTTTTGAGGGTCAATAGTCCTGGCGGAGGGGTCTACGCAAGTGAACTTATTACAAATTCTTTGAATGAGTTTAAAGAAACTGGTCGTCCAATAGTAAGCTCAATGGGAGATATTGCAGCATCTGGTGGTGTATGGGTTACGACCCTCTCAGATGAAATCTGGGCCAAAAATGAAACTCTTACTGGCTCTATTGGAGTTTGGGGTGTTTTGCCAACTTTTGAAAATATTTACGAATGGGCCGGAGTTAATGTAGATGGGATTAGTTCAACTGATGCTGGAAATTGGGACCCAAGATATCCTATGCCAGATAATGTTAGAAAAGCTATTCAGTCAAGCATTGATTATGTTTATGAAGATTTTGTAACAAAGGTTTCTGAGAATAGAGAAATGCCATATGAAGAAGTACATGCGGTCGCAAAAGGAAGGATCTGGTCTGGTGAAAAAGCTATTCAACTTGGTCTTGTAGATAAAATAGGTAATCTAGATGATGCTGTTGAATCAGCTGCAAATATATCAAATATTGAGGATTATCAGGTGATTAGTTATAAGAAAGAGCTTGACCCTTTTGAAGTCTACATTTCAACAATAATAGATAATATTGGTTTAAATATTAAATTAGATAACAACTTAAAAAGGATTTATGATTTTTTTGGTCAAGGTTATGATTTTATAAAAAATGATAAAGATGTAAATGTTGTTTCTTATTGTTTTGAGTGTGAATATTTTTTATCTAAATAATTTCCTTAATTAAAGGAATAGTAATTTTTCTTTTTTGCTCCATGGAAAGTTTGTCAAGCTTGTCTATTAATTTTATAAGACTGCTAACACTTCGCTTGGAATACTTTACAAGGTAATTTAATTCTTTGATGCCTAAATTAATTGCTCTTGATTTAGCGATAAAATTTAATGCATTAACTAAATTTGAATCAGAAACTGGTAAGATTTCAAAACTATCGAGCTTCTTTATTCTTGATTCAAGATCTTTTAACTTAAATAAAAGTTGAGATGGATTTATAGATGAACAAAATATTAATCTACATCTTGAGGTAAGGCAGTTATTGATCAAATTAAAAAAAGCTAGTTCCCATTTGTCTTTGCTATTAATGAGATTAATATCATCTATACAAATAAGATCTAAATTTTCTAGTGAGTCTAAAAGTGATGTATCAAGATTTAAAATGTCTTTAAGAGGAATATACAAAGAAGTCTTGTTTCTTTTTGCATATAAATTACAAAGTGACTGCATAAGATAAGTTTTTCCAACCTTATTTCTGCCATATAGAAAAAAATCTTCATTTGATAAAAGGACATCTTTTAATTTCAAATTCTTTTCGTCAAAGAAAAAATCTTCTAATTCTGATCTGTTTGGTTTACTCCAAGGAAAAGTTAATTGCTTAGGATTAATCATAATAATATTTGCTAAGATCTCTGTACCAACCATTTGCATAAACAATTAGACTTATTGAGCTTATTAAAACTATTAAAATATCTAAAGCAATAAAAGGAAAGTTAAACACAAATAATTCTTTTAAAAAAATAATTGAAATATAAATAATTTGAACACTTGTAGTTAGTTTGCCTAAGAGATTGGGTGATGGTGTAACAGACTCTATAAATGACATTTGAATAGCAGCTCCTATGAGAATTGCTAAATCTCTGCTAATAAAAATTATAAAAATATAAAAAGGTATGAAGTTATTTAACCATAGTATAAAAACTGTACCTGACAAAAGAAGCTTATCAGCAACAGGATCTAAAATTTTTCCAAGATTAGTATGCCAATCCATTTTTCTTGCTAGAAAACCATCTAAAGCATCAGTAATTGCAGCAATAATAAAGAAAATAATTCCTGAATAAAAATTACCTAAATAAATATTATTTAAAATTGGATAAACTAAAAATATTCTTATTATTGAAAGGAGATTGGGAACAAAAATGAAGTATTTAATCATTTTAAAAATTCCATACTAATAGAAGAATTAACTGTATCAATAGTTTTTATTTTAAATAAATTACTTCCAGTTATTTCAGATAATAAATTTTCAATATTTCCATAAATGCTTGCATCATATGTTATTTTATCAACACTAAAGGCATCTATCTCAATTTTATTAATAGCAATAAATCGATCAAAAATATTTCTAGTATTAATATAATCACCATAATCATTAATGTTATTAACAGAAAGTTTCACTTTTGAGTCAATATTTATATCTATCAAATTCGTTTCCAAAATATCAGTAATAGATTTTTCTAAAAACGAATTTAATGATTTAAGAAAAAAACTATTAAATTCATTTCCTTCATATTCTAAATTCATATCTCCCCCAACTTTCCAATAATCGAGACTTAGCTTTTCAAGCTTTATGTTAATTACCCTGTCAAAGGCATATTGAGATGAAATAAATTTATTAGAATCTATAAGTTTCTTATAACTTAAAAGCTGCTTAGAACTTTCAAGATCGATAGCAGGTATCTCTAGAAATATTGCACGAGAACCTGAAACTTTTGTTAAATAATTCTTAATTAGGACATCCATTTCTTTTGTTGAATCATTTGTATTTAAAATATAGGGTTCTTCAATACCTGAATCAATATTCATAATTATTAAAATTACTGGTCTTGAACTACCTACAAATGGAATGTTGAGTTCCTTAAACTTTTTAATTAATAAATCTTTATCAAAGTTTACTTGAATAAAACTTTCATCTTCATAATTCTTTATTGAATAACTTTTTATGAAGTCTTTTCTGGCATTACCAGCATTAATAATTTTCCATATATTTGATGGTGCTGAATTGCCACTGAGTCTATGTACCATAGTGTTAAAAGAATTGTTGATGGATTTTTCAATATTAGATGAAGACTCAATTGGCTCGAATACTTCAAAAAGTTGACTAAACTCCTTACCAATACAAGCATTAGAAAGAATAATAAGGCAAAATATAGTGTGTTTAAATAAATTCATAAGTTTTAATCTCTTATTAGGTATTCTAAATGACAAAGGAAATTATAGAAAACGATCCATACAAATTGGCTGGTGTTGATATTGATCAAGGAAATAAGTTAATAGAGCAAATTAAGAATGATGTGGCCTCAACTCACAATGTTAATGTACTTGGAAACATTGGAGGGTTTGCTGGAATGTATAAGCTTGGCAAGGAATTTAAGAATCCTATTTTAGTGGCGTGTACAGACGGAGTTGGGACCAAATTAGCTCTTGCTCAACAATATCAAAATCTTAAAGGTATTGGTCAAGATTTAGTAGCAATGTGTGTTAATGACCTAATTGTGTGTGGAGCAAAGCCATTATTTTTTTTAGATTACTTCGCATCATCAAAACTTAATGTTGATGAAGCATCTGATGTAATAAAAGGTATTGCGAGGGCATGCATAGATTCTGGTTGCTCTCTTCTTGGTGGAGAAACTGCAGAAATGCCTGGGCATTATATCGATAACAATTTTGATTTAGCTGGATTTTCAGTAGGTTGTGTTGAGGAGGAAGAAATTATAAAAAATAAACATGTAAATAAAAATGACGTCTTAATTGGAATTGGTTCAAGCGGACCTCATTCAAATGGATACTCACTAATAAGAAAAATTATAGATGAAACAAAAATTGATAAAAGTGAATTAAAAGAAATAATTGATCATGTATTAAAACCAACTTTATTATATCCAAAATTAATTTTAAGTCTTATTTCAGAATTTAATATTAAATCTATTTCACATATCACAGGGGGTGGTTTAACTGAAAATCTTCCTAGATCAATACCAAGTGATTTATGTGCAGAAATTAATATTAACTCATGGGATTTACCTTTCATTTTTAAATGGTTACAAGAAAATGGAGAAATTAATGACGATAATATGTTTAGGGTTTTTAATTGTGGAATCGGTATGGTTTTGGTTGTTAAGGAAAGTCAGGCTAGAGATATATCAAAAAAAATTACAAGTATGAATTTTGAAAACTTTATAATTGGCAAAATAACAGAAAAACAAAATAATAAATCAGTTATTTATAAATAATTCTCTATGAAAAAATTAATTGTCCTTATATCTGGAAGTGGTTCAAATTTAGAGGCGATATCAAAAGCTTGTTCTGAAGGCATAATTAACGGAGTTATTGCAAGTGTTATCTCTAATAATCCAAATGCTTATGGTCTTGAAAGAGCAAAAAAAAATAATTTATCATATAAAGTAATAAATCATAAAAAATTTGAAAACAGAGAAAAGTTTGATGAAGAGCTCAGTAATTATATTTCTTCAATAGAGCCAGATTTAATAATATTAGCTGGTTTTATGAGAATTTTAGGTAAAAAACTCTCAGATAAGTATTTTGGAAAAATAATTAATATACATCCCTCTCTCTTACCAAAATATCCAGGCCTAGATACCCATGAACGGGTATTAAAAAATAACGATTCTTTTCATGGAATATCAATTCATTATGTTTCTTCAGAACTTGACGCTGGGCCATTAATTGCTCAAGGGAAATTTCAAATAAAAAATAATCTTTCAGAAGAAGAGCTTAAGGAAAAAATTCATAAAATCGAACATATTCTTTATCCAAAGATAATAAAAGAGATATGCGATGATCGTATCCATTTAGAAGGCAATAAAGTTATTTTCAAAAATCTTAAAAGTTCTAATAATATTATTTATGAAAATTATGACTTATAAGAAAATATGCATGCTTTTTTTTATTTGTTTTTATATAAATTCAAATGAGATATCTTTTTATTCAGCTAAATACAGCTTCCAATCTGATGATTTTTCTGTAACTGGAGTAAGAGAATTTTTAAGTGATGAAAATGGACATAAATTAAAGTTTAATGCATCCAACTTTATAGCTACCTTGAGTTTTTCATCAAAGTTTGATTTGAAGAATGAAGAAGTTATTTCTAAAAGTTATGATATTAATATTAAGCCAAAATTTCTTGATAGAGATCAGAGCGTTACTTTTAATAATGAGCTCGAAACTATTAGTTCAGTTGGAAGAAACATCTGGACCTCAAACATAGAAAATTCTATAAATGTATTAGATCCCTTAAATGCACAAATAATGATTAGGTCAAATATCTCAAAAGGTATGGCCTCCTTTGAGCTAGATATTATTGATATGCAAAAAGGTGGATACGAGAAGTACCTATTTAATCTAATCAACACCGAAAAGTGTGAGTATGATGGTAAGGAATATCAATGTCTTGTTGTTGAAAGAACTAAAGAAGATTCTAAAAGAGTAATTAATTATTTCATCATAAAGGAACTTGGATATATTTTTTTAAAAATAACAGATGAGGAGGAAGGTGCTATTAACAAATTAGAGTTAAAGGAACTTTTAAGTCTTGGGTAAGGTAACTCCTGTTTGTCCTTGATATTTACCGCCTCTATCTTTATAACTAGTTTCACAGACTTCGTCAGACTCAAAAAATAACATTTGAGCTACCCCTTCTCCAGCATAAATTTTTGCAGGTAAATTAGTTGTATTTGAAAATTCAAGAGTGACATGACCTTCCCATTCTGGTTCTAATGGAGTTACATTTACAATAATGCCGCATCTTGCATATGTTGATTTTCCAAGACAAATTGTTAAAACATTCCTAGGAATTTTGAAGTATTCAACAGTCCTGGCCAGAGCAAAAGAATTCGGGGGAATCACACATACATCAGAAGTTATATCTACAAAACTCTTTTCGTCAAATGATTTTGGATCAACAATTGCAGAGTTTATGTTAGTAAAAACTTTAAACTCATCTGAGCATCTTACATCATATCCATAACTCGATACTCCATATGAAATGAGCTTTACTCCATTTTCATCAACTCTGATCTGATTTTCTGAAAAGGGATTTATCATCTCACAATCTTTAGACATTTGTTTTATCCACTTATCAGATTTAATCGACATTGATTTCAATCCTCCCCTCGATTGCTTTAGCAATTGTTGTTCCGTCAACATACTCTAACTCTCCTCCAATTGGAATACCATATGATATCCGAGAAACCTTTGCGTTTTTAATATGATCTTTTATATAGATTGCTGTAGCATCTCCCTCAACAGTACTGCTAGTCGCCAAAATTATCTCAGTAATATTATTTTTTTCGACCATATTTATTAAATCACCAATCCCGAGTTCATCAGGACCAACTCCATCAATTGGTGACAATCTTCCAAGTAATACAAAGTATTTTCCTTTAAATCCTCCTGTTGATTCAATTGCAAGAACATCTGAGGGACTTTCTACAACACAAATACAGTTAGAATCTCTTGAATTATCATTGCATATTTTGCAAATACTAGATGATGTAAGCATTCTACAATTTGAACACCTTTGAATATTATTAATTGCATCTAATAAAGTATTAGCCAATATGCTTGCTCCATCTTTGTTTCTATCGAGTAAATATAAAGCCATTCTTTGTGCAGATTTTTTTCCAACACCAGGCAGGATCATTAGGGAATTAATTAACTCTAGTACTAAATCTTTACTCATATTACTTTACTGGCTTAATGGAATCTTCTTTTAAGGTTCCATTAAATTTTTTTAGAAAATTTTGAATATCTTTGTCTTCCTTAATATTTTTCGTAGCAGATGATAATTTTTTAGATTCTCTTTCGTTAATAGTCTTAAATGGTGAGTTAATCACTTCTCCAACATCAAATTTAATATCTAGATTTTTTTCAACACCATAATATTCTTTAAAAACTGTTCTTAATTCTAATAAGATGTTTTCTGGTACGTCTGGTGCATCAGATTTTTTTATTAACGTCAGAGTGTCATTAATAAAACTTTTAAATGACATTTCTCCAAAGTGATTTCTTGCAAAAGGACTCATCTTGCTAGATTCAAAGAAACTGATCCAATGCTCGTTGCTTGCAATAAGTTTTTTAGATACATCTTCAATATTCTCACTAGGACTGTATGTATCAATGTCATTTTTTAAATTTTTTTTTTGAATCTCCTTTGATTCAATGCTGTTATTTGATTCACTTAGTTTTTGGAGTGGATTAAAAGTGAGCATTCTTAATAAACAAATTTCTAATGCTTCTTTGGGACTAGGATGAACAGAAAACTTTGAAAAAGCATTTAATGCAATTTCATACAGTAATTGGCAAAATTCTTTGTCAATTTTTAATGCTAAATTCCTTACAGTCTCATCTTTAGAATCCCCTAATGCTTGCTGAAGAGATATTTTATGAAGAATAGTAATGATATTTTGAAGAATGACATCATATTCTGGTAATAATTCTTCAATTTTTGCCAAAGTATTAAAAGTCTTTTTTCCATCTCCATTAATAACTGACTCAACCAGTTCAAAAATAAGTGAATTATCGATAGATCCAAGCAAGGTTCCTACCTCTTCTTTTGCAAGTTTACCGTTTCCAAAAGCTATTGCTTGATCTAACAAGGTCAGCCCATCTCTCACTGAGCCATTTGCTGAGTTTGCAATTAAACTTATGCTATCTTCATCGAATTTTATCTTCTCACTTGCTAGTATTTTTCTTAAATGCTCAATTAGTAATTCATCATTCACTGTTTTGAGATTAAGTTGCAAACATCTAGATTGGACAGTTTTGGGAATCATTTCTGGGTTAGTTGTTGCAAATAAAAACACTACATGAGGTGGAGGTTCCTCTAAAGTCTTTAAAAGAGCATTGAAACTCGCCTTTGATAACATATGAACTTCATCAATTAGATAAATTTTAAATCTACCTTTTGCTGGTTTATATTCAACAGTTTCAATAAGTTCTCTTATTTTTTCTACCTGTGTATTTGAGGCCGCATCAATTTCAAGAAAATCTATACTTCTTCCTGAGGTAATTTCTATTGTGTTAGAGCATTTATTGCAAGGGTTTGGTGTAGGTTTTGAACTACTTTCACAGTTTAAACATTTTGCAAGAATCCTTGCAATTGTAGTTTTACCAATGCCTCTTGTGCCAGCAAAAATATATGCCTGATGTACTTTTTCTTGCTTAATGCTGTTGACTAGAGCTTTGACAACATTGTTTTGTCCAATAACCTCCTCGAAGTTAATTGGCCTATATTTTCTTGCTAAAACCTCATATGACATAGCATGAAATCATAACATGTCGGAACCAAAAACAAATTCAATTTCTTTAAAACCAAATCCTTTATTTTGAAGAAAGTTTCTTTGTTTAAGATTAATTTTAAAGTCATCTGAAATGCCATCTTTGAATTTTTTAACGAATGTCTTCGAAGCTGTTTCAGCCCACCCACCTTCCTCTTCAATTATCTTTCTTGCAACTAAATCTGGCATACCTTTTTCTTTTAGCTCAAAAAAAATTTTTTTAGGGCCAAATCCTTTTCTTTTTCGCATTGAAATATAGGCCTCAGCAAATCTTATGTCATTAATTAAATTATTATCTTCTAACTTTGTTAGAGTTTTTTCGACCAATTGAGCATTATCGAATTTTTTGATTAACTTATTTTTTAATTCTTTTCTGGAATGTTCTCTGTAAGACAAAATATCAAGAGATTTGTTATATATAGAAGATTCTTGCTCAGACACCATTAATTAAATGGTAAGACTCTCGATTTACCATTCCTTTTAATAATTCTCACCTTTTGATCAACCTTAAAATTTAAATTACTTACTTCTTGGATTATAGAAATTAGCTTTCCACTATTTGTTTCAATTAATAGTTCTACCCCATCTTTACTTGTTAAATTGGAACCTACTTCTGAGCCTACTGCAGAACCAACCAAACCACCAATTATTGCAGCTATATCAGACTCAGTTTCAGAGTCTGTAACATTTTTTCCTGCAGCACCTCCTATTAACGCACCAGCAGCAGCACCTAACTCCCTATCACCTTCTATGGTTACATATGTTAAATCAATTATTGTGCCTAGAACTACATATTGTTGTTTTTGAACATCTGATTTACTAACTATATTAGGTTGATATGACATATTAGTGCATGAGGAAAGGATAATTATTGCAACATAAATATATTTGTTATGTTTCATCGGTTTGCTCAATTAATTCAAAATGATCTATCAAATCATCTTTTATAACAAAATAATTTTTATTTTTTTCAAATCCATCTAAAAGTTTTACTTCGTAGACAGATTCACCATGCCTAGGTTTTAAAATTTCAACTTTATCTCCTTTGTTTAGCCTAACAAGATCTCTTGTGTCTACAATTGAAAATATATCCCAATCGCTAAACTTTCTTGCCTTGTATGTACTGTATGCATCTGTAGAAAAAAAATACAATACTTTACTATTATAAGACGAAAACTTATTACTTCTTTTGTCTAGATACCATGTCTGTCCACTTTCTATATGAACATCAGATTCTTTTGAATTAAGATCGGTGGTAATAATTAAAAAATAAATAGCAAAAAATAATTTTTTTATCATAGTTTTTATATAGTTTGTCGAATTTAAAGTATGTATCAATAGCATATTTTAAATAAATGAAAAAATAAAGGTTGAAAATAAAGAAAATGCCTATAAATAAATGTTGATAGAAATGCCATAACGGGTTTCTGCATAACATAAGTGTGTATGCTAAATTTGATACACCTAACTAGTCGCTTAAAGGAGGACTATTATGATACTTAACTTTACTGACCCTTTCTTTACAACAAGAGTTTTGGGTTTCGAACCTTTATTTGATAGATTGCAAAGACTTTCAGAGTCTAATGAGCGATCATCAAGTTATCCACCATATAACATAAGCAAAGATGGCAATTTATTTGCTATAGAAATTGCTGTTGCAGGCCTGTCTAAAGAAGATATACAGATTGAACTCGCCAATGGTGTTCTATCTGTAAGCTATGATGGACCTAAATCAGAATTGATTAATGGTGAAGATAAGGTTGTATATCAGGGAATTGCTCAAAGGGCTTTTAAACAACAGTTTACATTATCAGAAGAGGTTGTTGTTCAAGACGCAGAGCTTATCAATGGATTATTGACAATTAATCTTGAAAAGATAATTCCTGACGAAAAAAAACCTAGAATGATTAAAATTAGTACGCCTAAAAGGATCTCTAATAAATAAAATCGTTTAAATTTAGGGGGTGCTTTATGCACCCCTTCCTATTATTAAGTTAATATACCCCAAATGAATACCTTAAGATTTTTATTTCTTTTAATATTTTTAATAAATATTGAATCAGAAACTATGCCAATCAATACGGGTCATGCTGAAGTTTCTCTTATCAAGTCATCAATACAACATAAAGATAAAGAAATTTTACTTCTGGGTATTAAAATGGATATGCAAGAAGGCTGGCATACTTATTGGAAAAATCCTGGTGACTCTGGTGGCCCAATTGAAGTAAATTGGAATCAAAATAAAAATTTAGAAATAGGGCCAATGAAATGGCCGGTGCCTGAATTAATACCTTATGAGCCATTAATGACATATGGTTATAACAACTTAGTTATTTATCCATTTGAATATACACAACAAAATAAAAATTTATCAATAATTGAGGCTAATATAGATTTTTTAATATGTGCTGATATTTGTGTTCCAGAAAAAGCATATATAAAAACAAGTCTAGATAATGTGATCTATGATGATTCATTGAATTTATGGAATTCAAAAGTTCCTTCGGTGACCTTACCAGTTTTAGCAAACTTTTCTGAAGACAGGCTTGAGTTAAGATTTTCTTCAAATGTTGAAATAGACTTCATCAATTTTTTTATAGATAAGCAAAACGTGGTTTTGCATGCTCAAAAGCAATCATTAGTTAAAGAAGAGAATAATTGGTTATTGCAGATCCCTTTAGAAGATTCTGAAGAAAAGCTAGAAGTGATTAATGGAGTTATATTAATAAATAATGATGCGTTTTTAATAAATGCAGATGTTAATTACAGTTCAGAAAATAAGTCTGGCATTAGCTTTTTAAGCGCATTACTTTTTGCTTTTATAGGTGGATTAATCTTGAATCTAATGCCATGTGTTTTTCCAATAATATCATTAAAGATCTTAAGTTTTGTTTCAATGGGAAATGAATCGACTATGACTGTAAGAAAACATGCTTTGTCATTTTGTAGTGGCGTAATTTTATCTTTTTTAATAATTGGTGTTGCATTAATTCTTTTTAAAGAAGCTGGAAATTCTCTGGGGTGGGGTTTTCAACTTCAGTCACCGGCAATAGTATCAATGTTAAGTTTAATAATGTTTATAATTGGAATAATTCTTTTAACTGATATAGAAATTGGATCCTCATTTTCTAGATTAGGTGGTTATGGATCAAATAGCATTGGTGGATCTTTTTTAACTGGTGTTCTTGCAGTTGTTGTAGCTTCTCCATGTACTGCCCCATTCATGGGTGCTGCACTTGGATATGCATTAATTCAGCCTAGTAATGAAACAATTCCCATATTTATTTCTTTAGGATCTGGTTTTGCTGCTCCATATTTTGCTCTTTCAGCATTTCCTAATTTAATTAATTTTATGCCAAAGCCTGGAAACTGGATGGTTACACTTAAAGAATTTTTTGCATTTCCTATGTTTGCAACCGCATTATGGTTAATTTGGGTATATAGTTTTCAAGTCAATAACAACTCGTTGATAACTTTGCTTGGTGTATTTTTAGCTATTGGAATATTGTTTTGGTTATTACTTAAGATAAAAAAGCCAATTTTAAAAATATTTATATGGTTCTCTGTTATAACTTTAGTCACAGCGCAATCAGCTATTAATAGTTCGAATGAAGATTTAAGCATCTCAATAAAAAATAATGAAATTAATGAAGACTTTACTATATGGAATTCAAACATTGAAAGTGAATACAAAGATAGAGGACAGGCATATTTAATTAACTTTACTGCTGCGTGGTGTATAACATGTCAGGCAAATGATAAAATTGCACTATCGAGGCGAAATATAAAGGATTATCTCAAAAATAATAATATAGAATACATTGTTGCAGACTGGACAAACAAAAATGATGAAATTCTTTCAGCCTTAGAAAAGTATGATAGAAATGGTGTCCCTCTCTATATATTTTGGAAGCCAGGTATGGAGAGTTCAGAAATATTACCTGCAATTTTGACACAACAAATTCTTCTTGATAGTTTTTAAAAAAATTTCACTAAATTCCCTGTGGTAATTTACATTAGATTTTTTATATCGTTAGATATAAAATAAATTACGTGAGTTTGTGGGAGGCTTAGGTGTACGGAACATCTTTTGAAATATTTGGTATCGTTCATTTAATAACAATGGTTGCTATTCTTTTAGTATCAATTTTTTTCCCAAAAATATATAAGAATAAAACAGACAAGCAAAAACAATTGATGAGTAGAATTGTTGCTGCGATAATTGCGGCTCACGTAATAATATCGCCTTACAAAGACTTATATCTTATTAACAATCCCTATAATTGGGTTGAAGTGCTCCCTTTTCATATGTGCGATTTGTCAGAAATATTTCTAATAATTTTTTTACTAGGTGGGCCAAGCATTCTATATAAGTGTGCTTTTTTTTGGGGCTTGGGTGGAGCAACAATGGCAATAATAACGCCAGATATACTTTTTCATGATCTCGATTATATTTTCTTTATGATTGGTCATGGAATGATTATTGTTGGAATAATGTATGCTACTGTCTCTTTAGGGAATAGGCCTTATTCAAGAGACATTGTTTCAGTTTGTCTAATAACAATATTTTTACTTTTGCCAATTGTTTATGTAATTAATATTGTTTTAGGAGAGCCAGCTAACTATTGGTACCTTGTTGCAAAACCAGATGGTGCGAGCTTAATGGATATGTTTCCAGATCCGCCATATCATTTACTTTACACAACACCTATAGCATTAGCATTGTTCTATATTATATATTTACCTTATTTCATAAAAGACAATTATTCAAAACAGTAATAATCTTTGCTTTAAAAGGTTAATTCAACATAAAATACATCAGATATTATGAAAGATTTTATTAAATTAGTTTCTGAGGTATGGAATGCAGGTTTTTTAGGGATAGATCTTGGATCAATAATCACATCTTTATTAGTATTATTGATTGCCCTCTTATTTAGAGGTTTTATTATCTCAACTATTTTAAATGCCTTAGGGAGGCTTGCTGATAGTACTGAATCAAAAATTGATGATGAAATTTTAAATGCTCTAAGAAGACCAATTGGTCTTATTCCAATAACTATTGCTCTTTATATTTGTACTTTAATACTACCTCTATCTGGATTGATTGGAGATATAGCTACAAATATTGTCAAAGCATTTGTAATTTTCACTATTTTTAGTGCACTTGCAAACAGCGTAAAGCCTTTATTTGAAGCACTATCTACTAGCTCTTGGTTAACAGCATCTATGCAAATGTGGTTAGAGCGAGCGTCTAGATTTATAGTATGGGTGATTGGAATTGCAATTATATTAGATATTTTTGGAATTCAAATTGGTCCATTAGTTGCAGGGTTAGGTTTGTTCTCCGTTGCGGTTGCACTTGGAGCTCAAGATTTCTTCAAGAACTTAATTTCTGGAATTTTAATTATTGGTGAACATAGATTCCAACCAGGAGATAGAATTGAAGTAAGTGGCCAACTTCATGGAATTGTAGAGAGTATTGGATTTAGATCCACAGTTATTAGAACCTTTGACACTGCTCCAATGGTTATACCAAATAAAGATCTATCAGATGTGAAAGTTATCAATCATGGAGAGATGATAAATAGAAGGATTAACTGGAAGATCAATCTAATATATTCAACAAGTGTTGAACAATTAGAATCAATCAGGGACGATGTGAAGAAATATTTAATTGATAGTAATGATTTCGCGACTGATGGCGATTTAGATCCTGTTGTAAGAATTGTTGAACTTGGAGGAAGCTCAATCGATTTATTGGTTGTGGCGTATGCAGATCCAATGGGTTTTGCAGCATTCAATAAAGTAAAAGAAAACCTAATTTTTAATATAATGAAGATTGTAAAAGATAATAAATCAGAATTCGCATATCCATCTACATCACTATATGTTGAGTCTATGCCTAAATAGCTTCAGGTAAATGAACGAACAATTAATTCTCTCAATTACACTTGTTTCTCTATTAGCTTTGTTTATTTGGGGAAAAATTCGTTATGATGCGCTCGCTGTTGGCGCGCTATTCGTTTTAGTAGTCTTAAATATTATTCCTGCAAATGATGCATTTGTTGGCTTTGCGCATCCGGCAGTAATAACTGTTGCATTGGTATTAATTATTAGTCAAGGATTAGCAAACTCTGGTCTTACTGGTCTTGTTGGTAAGTTAGTAGGTAATAGAACTTTTACTGAATTTCAATTCTTAATATGCTTGCTTTTTATAGCTGCTATCCTTTCTTCTTTTATTAATAATATCGGAGCCTTGGCAATTCTTTTGCCAATAACATTAAATATATGTCAAAAGATGGAATGGCATTCTTCTAAATTTTTAATGCCTCTTGCTTTTGCTTGCATATTAGGTGGAATGAATACAGCAATAGGGACACCTCCAAATATTATCATTTCAGAATATAAGGCAACAATTTCATCCACTGGATTTAGCTTTTTTGATTTTTCTTATGTTGGAATAGTAATTACTGTTGTAGGGATTTTGTTTATATCAATATTAGGTAATAAATTTATTCTTTTGAGAAGTCAAAATAACAATAGTGATAATTTGATAAATTTAAAAGGGTACCTTTTTGAAGTTTGTGTAAATGAGGCGAGTTCCTCAATTGGTATGACATTATATGCTTTTAAAAAACAAGCTGGTGAGGATACAGAAATTCTTGGAATTGTTTCAGACAGTGGCTCTGTTAAAAAAGTGCAAAATAATATGAGAATAAAGGCTGGTCAAATATTAGTAATTAAAACTCCACCAGATGACATTGGCACTATTCTTGATGTTTTCGATTTTTCAATACCGAAAGAACTCCACTCTTTTGACGATGATGATCTAGAAGAGATTGAAGTAATGATAACACCAGGTTCTAGATTGATTGGAAGAAAGTATGAATTCTTTTTGAAGCTTGCTTTTGAAGAACTTAATCTTTTAGGTTTATGGAGAAAAGGTTCAAGATACAGAACAAGACTTACAAGAGAAACTTTTAGAGCAGGAGATGTTCTCCTTCTTGGTGTTAGAGATCTTGATGAGGAAGATGTATCAAATAAAATTAAACATCTGGGGCTAATGCCGCTTAGACAAAGAGAACTTCAAACAATTCCCAGTAGAAGTAGACTACTAAAAGGGATTGTTTTTTTCTCATTAGCAATTTTTTTAGTAACTTTTGACTATCTAAGTGCTGCAACAGCTTTTTTATTATGTGTTTTAGCATTTGCAAGAATTAAAATAATTGACAGTAATTTTTATAGAGAAATTGATTGGCCAATAATTGTTATGCTTGCTGCAATGATACCAATTGGAACAGCTCTTCAAACTACCGGTCTTAGTGAAATAATTGCACAAAATATATCTAGTTATGCTCAAAACTTAAGTCTATTTTGGGTACTTTTTATTATTCTTATCGTAACCATGGCAACTACAGATATTATTAATAATGCTGCAACTGCTGTGATAATGGCTCCAATATCTACTGGTATTGCTCTTGAACTGGGATATGCAATAGAGCCTTTCTTAATGGTTGTTGCGGTTGGAGCCAGTTGTGCATTTCTAACTCCAATTGGACATCAATGTAATACAGTTGTAATGGGTCCTGGTAACTATAAATTTACTGACTACTGGCGACTTGGACTACCTATGGATGTTCTTATTATCATAGCATCTATACCAATGATTTTATTTGTATGGACCTAAACGACAATTTTAAAAGGCCCAACAAGGAAACAGGTAAACCTTTTGAACCTGGTTTTGAAGATGAGTCAGGAAGAGTATTCTATAGATATCTAAATAAACATGGAAACGATGGATACTATCTTGAAGAATGGAAAAAAGATAAGGATACTTATCTAAAAAAAATAAAATCTAAGTAAGTTAGGTACTGCTGATATTTGAGATTGCATCTATAAAATCTTGATACTTTTCATAAAAGACAGTCGAGGCTCCCTCATCAAAAGTATAGGGAGTTATGACATCATCACCCTCTTTGATCGTTCCAGTCATTAAAAGTGTTCTTCCAACATTAATAGCGTTATCAATACCAGCCCAAGCAAAGTATTTCATTGGCCCCCATTTTTGAGTTGAGCCATAATCATTTTGATTATATTTTGTAATTCTTGTAACGATAACATCGTTCTCTCGATCGACAAAAGTAAATTGACCAAATTTGCCACTGGTATTGAAAATCTTCGAATTCTCGTCATATCTTGAAACCCACCAGTGAAGAGAATAATATCTTTTATGTTCACTCCATCTGTTCGGAGTCTCCCATACCACTTGAAATGTTTCATTGACATAATCGCTTGAAATAATTTGATTATCTTCCCAGGTTCCATTCCTTGAAAACAACAAACCAATCTTAGAATAGTCTCTTGCAGACATATCAACGCAACAATATGTCATTACATTACCTTGTTCATCTTTCCATAATTTGTAATCAACAATATTTAAGGGTTGTAAAATTCTTTTTTCAAGTAAAACATCAGCCTTTTCACCAGTAGCAACTGATAATATGTCACCCAATATCATTGAATTGACATTGTTATATTCAAACTTTGTACCTGGTTCTATATCAGCTTTGATTTTTTTGGCATATTCAAGATGATCCATTTGAAAAAACATTCTTTCATGTTCATGACTTGGAAATTCAAGACCACTAGACATATCTAGAAGGTCCCTAATCGTTATGTTTGATCTTTCATCATCATAATAATTTAAATACTTTGAAACTTTATCATCAAGGCTTCCAATTTCGCCTCTATCAATTGAAATGCCAATTAGTGCAGCATAATAGCTTTTTGCCATTGACCAAGATGTACCGTGGGAAATACTTGAATAACCATCAGTATATTTTTCTCCAATGATTTTTCCATTTTTTATTACTACCACGCCTTGAGTGGCGCTATCAGCAAAAGCAAGATCAATCAATTTGTCTACTTTACCAGCACTTGTGCCCTCAGCCTCTGGAGAAGAAACTGCCCAATTATTTTTATCAGGAAAGTACTCAGCCTCTGTAAAAACAGATAAGATTAAACTTAGAAATAATAATTGTATTAAAGCAAAATTGTTCATATGTTCCTTAAAAATGATAAGTGATTATATTGAAAATGATAACAATGTGTAAACATTATTAAAATATAAATTATATTGATATTTAATTATATATATCTATAATAGTATAATGAACAAATTATTACTAATTACCCTTATCTTTTTTACTCAACTTAATCTTCACTCTGAAAATTATGTAGTAAAAATGTTAAATCAAGGCGCTACTGGAGTCATGGTATTTGAGCCTGCTGTTCTAGAAATTAATGTTGGCGATACTGTTACTTTTCAAGCTACAGATGCAGCTCATAATTCTGCTTCTATTCCAGGCATGCTCCCTAATGGCGCTTCAGAATGGTTTGGTGAACTGAGTAGAGACATAACTGTTTCTTTTGATATTCCTGGTGTTTATGGCTATCAATGCACACCTCATTCTATGATGGCAATGGTTGGTGTTATCAAAGTTGGTGGAAACAGCTCTAATATTGATAGTGTTAAGGCTGTTGCAAATTCATACAAAACTAAATTTGTAATGAATCAGACAAGATTAGACGAATATTTGTCAAAAATATAATTCATTTCTTTTTTTTGTGTTAAATTACTCCTCAATTTGGGCGAGTAACTCAGTTGGTTAGAGTGTCTGCTCGACACGCAGGAAGTCGGGAGTTCGAATCTCTCCTCGCCCACCAAATTTTTACNAACCTAAAGATAATANATNCTCTTTTGTAGCTAAAAGAATATNTTTATCTTNNGNGTTTTCTTTTTCANCAAGAAGTTTGTCNATCTCTTGTAAAGACTTTTCTACAGATCCCCATTTACCATCTGTTTTAATTCTTTCATTTANTAAATCGTCATACCTATTTTTAATNTCATCNGGAATATNCACATNATNATTNCTNCAAATAATCCTTTCTGCTAAAAGTCGAAATCTTTCATCTTCAAAATTTCTTGAAATTTTANTCATTTGTNNAACATCATCAGATAANTGAAAATCTTGCATTAAATCTTTATCTCTGTATGANGGAAATCCNCCAGAGTAAATGGTTCCTTCNACATAATTTGGTTCNGGAAAGTTNANAATCCTGTCNTGCATNGCNTGNGAAACTTTTGTAAANAANTCTTTATTCGACTTNACCATATCAGCTCGNCTTTGAAGTTCAGNATGANTGATATCAAAATGNTCTTTTTTTGATAGAAGATTGCTNGAACATATTGGAATAGTTTTATTAATCTTATATTTNTTGAGAGGNAGATCTCTNCCCCCTGACTGAATNATTTTATTNATTTCAGCAAANTCTANATTAANAATTTCCTCAGGNTCAAANCTTAAATCAAAGAAACAAATATCATTTGGNCTTGAATCNTCAGCNCCNCATAGNACAACNGGATATTTAAATGGATGACGTCTNTANANTTCGCCCANNGCAAGAAACTCATTTACNTTNAANAGATTNTTTATNCCCTCTTTTGAAGAAATATTTAAAAATGAATCAAATACTTCNGGTATTTTNTCNTTAATNACTTTGCATAANCCTATCATAAANTTGCAATCAGAGATTGCNTCATGNGCATCACTGACATCAATTCCATGTTCTTTTGCTAAGTGTTCAAGNTTTATACTTAAATTTGGNCCATNCTCAAATAATGGAATTGAAATCTCTTCAGAAAAAAAAGGAGCAATATTATGGATCATTAACATCAAATCCAGCCTNCNATTTTGGTTTGTNTTAGTTATATATGGTTCTANTAAATTACACCAAAATTGTCTTCTTATAAGTTCCTCATCAAAAGNATGTCCATTGTATGTAACAAAAATCGCAGGATTATCTGCACACCACTCTTTCCATTTTTGCTGAATATCTTTCATCATTTGATAATGTGAAGTATTAGATTTAAAAGAGTTAATTTTTTTATTAGTCAGCATTGCTCTTGGTTGAGGAATAATCCAAGGCAANGGAGCNCTCCCTATNTTTTGCTCATCNACATAATTTAAATNNNTATCAGTAAGCAGNGAACCACACTGAATAATTTGGCTNAAATCTTTATGAATTCCAGTCGTTTCTGTATCGTAAAATATTAGGTTGCTAGTCAATATTAATTAGCAATATATTTGCCAAGTTCATGTCTTGCAACTGCCCTTCTATGAACTTCATCAGGGCCGTCAGCAAGCCTTAAAGTTCTCATATGAGCATACATCGATGCCAGAGGTGTNAGTTGAGATACCCCTTCTCCGCCATGAATTTGAATGGCCCTATCAATAATCTTAAGAGCAACATTTGGTGCAAAAACTTTAATTTGAGCAATTTCACTAGCTGCAATTTTATTACCAACAGTATCCATTTTGACGGCNGCATCTAGTGTTAAAAATCTTGCAGCATTNAGCTCTATTCTTGATTCAGCAATNTAATCATAATTGGCACCAAGATTTGCAATATTTTTGCCAAAAGCAATTTTATTAGGGTCAATTCCTCTTCTNCACATTAACTCAAGAGCAACTTCAGCAGTTCCAATNGCTCTCATACAATGATGGATTCTTCCTGGTCCCAGTCTTCCTTGTGCTATTTCAAAGCCTCTTCCTTCACCAAGTAATAAATTTTCTTTAGGTACNCTNACATTTGTAAATTTCATNTGAGCATGGCCATGAGGTGCATCATCATAACCAAAGACATGCATCATTTTTTTTATTTCTACACCTTCTGTTTCCATTGGAACAAGTATCATTGAATGNCGTTGATGCTTTGCATTATCTGGATTGGTNACACACATAAANATTATAATCTTACATCTAGGATCACCAGCTCCAGAAGTCCACCATTTCTCTCCATTAATCACATATTCATCTCCATCAAGGACAGCAGTTGCCTGCATGTTGGTTGCATCAGATGAAGCNGTTCCTGGNTCAGTCATCCCAAAAGCAGATCTAATTTTTCCATCNAAGAGTGGTTGCAACCATTCTTCTTGATGTCTNTCATTTCCATATCTTGCTATAACTTCCATATTTCCAGTATCTGGAGCACTNCAATTCATTGCTTCTGANGCAATNTGACATTTACCCATNTCCTCTGCAAGATGAGCATATTCATAATTCGTTAAGCCAGCACCAAATTCNCTTTCTGGAAGAAATAAATTCCACAANCCTGCNTTTTTTGCTTTTTCCTTTACTTNATCAATTACTTCNGGATATGAGTTCCATCTATCCTCTCCAACCTTTATTTGCTCATGAAATATATTTTCTTTTGGCATTACTTCGACTTTTATAAAATCTGTAACTTTTTCTAGCAATGCTTNTGCTTCTGGTCTTAGTTCAGGCATCATTTCGTTAAAACTCCCGTTATATCAAAAATTTTGTTACTATTATAAGTGTTATGAATAGTATTAAAGTGTTTAATTTCTATAATAGCGGTATGTTACTAACAAATCTATATGAATTGGATGAGTAAGGCATATATTTAAAAGGTATTTAAAATGAAAATTAGTTCGTTCGATTTAAATTTATTTGTAATTCTTAATGCAATATATACCGAAGGTAGTCTTACAAAGGCAGCAGAAGTTGTTGGAATAACACAACCAGCTGTAAGCAATGCTCTTTCAAGATTAAGAGAAAAATTTAATGATGATTTATTCGTAAGAACTGGATCAGGAATGGTTCCTACCCAAAAAACTGAGAACATGATTTTGGATGTTCAAAGTGCTCTGACTTTAATTCAAAAAAGTGTAAATGAACCAGATACATTTGAACCAAGATCCTCAGAAAGAAATTTTAAATTATCTTTAGGAGACGTTTCTGAGGGTAGAGTTTTACCATTTATCATGAAAGAAATTTACAAAGATGCTCCAAATATTTCTGTTGGAAGTTTTGCATATGCAAGAAGCGATCAAGTACATGCTTTATCAACAAATAATCTAGATTTTGTAGTTGATCCAATAATACCTGCTACTGANGAAGTAAGTTCAACAAAAGTATTTGAAGATGACTTTGTAGTAATGCATAGAGAAGATCATGACATCTCTAAGTTAAAAAATGTAACTATCGAAAATATCTTAGATCTTAAACATCTNCATGTTTCAGGGAGAAAAAGAGGACTCCACTTAATAGATGTTGAGCTTGAAAAAATAGGCTTTAAAAGAAATGTNTCTTTAAGATGTCAACATTTTCTTATTGCGCCATCAATTATAAATTCTACTGATCTTGTGCTTATGGGAACTAGAAGTTTTGCNAAAAGAAATAATCTTGCATTTGTAGAAATACCTATTGAAATACCATCAATGGAATATTTTCTAATATGGCATAAAAGTGATGAAGGTGATGGTGGTCANATTTGGATGAAAGATCTTGTAATNAGNGCTTTCAAAGANGCGCAAAGNTAAATTTAACCAAGATTGTGGCTGCTAGTTTTNACTATNCCTCCNTCTGAAGTTATAGTTTCACCNACGGTATAAGCNCCAGCTCTAGAGCATAAAAATATAACAAGTCCNGCAATATCNTCCGCTGANCCNACTCTTTTTCTAGGATTTCTTTTTTCTATCTCAGTGTAGTCAGAATTTACTGCTGATCCAAGCATTTCACTAGGATATGGTCCCGGAGCTATAGCGTTAACTANAATATTTTCTTTCACTAATTTTGCTGCCATTACTCTTGTGAGATGATGAACAGCTGCTTTAGANGTGCTATATGAATANGTTTCAAAAGCAGGGACATTTAAGCCATCAATTGAACCAATATTAATAACTCTTGATGGATCTTCCAATGAGGCATTTTTCGTTAACAAAGTTTTAAACTGTTGTGTTAAAAAAAACATACTCTTCACATTAAGATTCATTACTTTNTCCCACCCCTTTTCAGAAAAACTCTCAAATGTTTCACCCCAGGCTGCTCCAGCATTATTTATTAAAAAATCTATGCTTTCTTCGTTATTTTTTATTTCTGTAACAAAATTATTGATTCCCTCAGAACTACTTAAATCACAAGGCACNGGTATACATTCCTGTTGAAACTTTTCACTTAATTCATTTGCNTTTTCAATAAGAGCTGGNGCCTTNCTAGCAGAAATATANACTTTNACNCCATTTGCAAGAAANCCTGAAGCNATCATTTCACCAATACCTCTTGAACCNCCTGTTACGATTGCTGTTTTACCTTTNACACTAAAAAGACTNTTTATTTCCATTCTAAAAACTCCAANATNTATTTTGAAGTTATATTGTATCTTTAATTTATTAAACATAATCTAAATAATGCATATCTAGGTTAAAATAAATAATGGATTTTTTTNTAAATTCGNTNGGTCTNATNGNGTCNCTATCATTTTTAATATGGGGTGCAGATAAATTTGTAGACTACTCNTCTATTNTTGCAAAAAANCTTGGTGTTAATGAGCTTACAATTGGNTTAACTGTAGTTGCCCTNGGTACATCTGCTCCTGAAATATTTGTAGGAATATCTTCTGTANTAAATNANAGTGAATCNATAGCTCTTGGNGCNGTTGTAGGTTCAAATATCTCAAATATTGGNNTNATTTTTGGNGTNTCATGCATAGGNATNTATCTTAAAACCNAAAGAAACNCCACTTATTCAATTTGTNCCATTTATTTTNTCNGTANTANTTCTTGGTTATTCCNTATATGACTTAANAATATCNAANTTAGATAGNNTTNTGCTNNTTTTGGTATTNTGCTATTTCTTNTATGTNATTGTAAAAAATAGANNNGATNANAATNCATNTCTNGANNCCNNTNCATCTNANCAGCAAAACNNNNTNNTTGTTTTCTTTATTTTNNTTGGACTNNTGTCTTTAATCNTNGGNTCAAGATANGCAGTAATNTTTGCNGAAAANATTGCTNTNATGTTAAATATTTCTGANTTANTTATAGGNTTAACAATAATNGCAATTGGTACNAGCTTACCAGAACTTGCTGCAACTNTAAGCGCGGTAATTAGAAGAAAAACAGATATGGTTGTNGGGAATGTCATTGGCTCAAATGTCCTAAATATAACTTTAGTTGTTCCTATTATTGGAATATTTTCAAATGTCTCGCTTGAAAGTGTTCTTTTTTCAAGAGATTATCTGCTAATGGNTTTTGCATCAATTGCATTTATAACTTTNGCTTTAATATATTCGAAAGAACAAATATCAATTTTTGGCATAAAGNTCATTGGATTTNTATTTGTTACAAGTTATTTTATGTATTTGTTATTTTTGGCNAATATTATTTGATNTTGCTTCTAAAATAAAGAAAAAATAANCCAATAAAAAAAGCTATAACTTCAAATAAAAAATATGGATTNTAGAATCCTGGTGTTGTTGGAAATAATGAGAAAATTATTCTTCCTATTGCAATTGAACCAACCAGAAATGTCACAAATTGAATTGAAAATATTCCTATACTTCTNTTAAAAATTCCAANAAAGCACATTATTCCAAGANATAAATTNANTCCACCATANATACCNGCAATTTCAGANTATCCAAGTGGAGATGTNACNGACAAACCTACAGCATTTAAGAATGATGGATATCCCAATTCTAAGGCATTTAATANNGGATCAAGAATAGCCCATACACCAATTAAGAAATACATNACTGCTANNAGNAGCAANTATATTCTAAGGATCCAAATCAATTAACTCTCCGATTAATATTTATAATACAATTNTTNAATAAATTATGGTTATAAGTTTATTTAAAAAAATNAGTATTACATATTTTNTCTNAATTTGTATTAATCTAAATGNAGATATNNTGTTAGATGCAAANGATAAATTAGATCTTCCTCTCCCNCTTCCATATGATGGNAATGAAATAAGTGNTNAAGAAGGTAAACAAATTTTTATCNCAGTCAATNGCNGAAAANAAACAACCTATNATTATTTTTGGTGCAAATTGGTGTCCTGATTGTAGAATTTTTTCTGGNACAATTGATATTCCTAAAATCAATGAATTTATAGANACATATTTCAATATCTTATACATTGATGTAAAAAGATATGAGATTAATATGAATTTAATTGAGTATTTTGACATACCTTCTGAGGAAGGTATTCCAAGAGTCTTGGTCTTTGATTTTAACAAAAATATTATTAATAAAAGCTCAACAACAGAATGGAGAACTGCAAGAGATAGAAGTTCACAGGATATATTTAATTTTTTTCAAGAAATGAATAAGTCTGGCTAATCAAACTGTTTTTCTGCGCTTGCAAATATTAAATAATAAAAACCACCAATAACTAATATTCCTGAGCAAATATAAAAAATTAAATTCCATGAATTTGAAAATTCAAGTACATACCCAGCCACTATTGGGCTAAATATTGCAGCAATCATTCCAATACTACCCGCTATACCAACAAGGGATCCTGTATATTTTGGTCCTAGATCAGCATGATTTACTCCAAATCCTCCTTGGCATATTCCTGAACATGTATTTACCAAGCACAATAGAACTAAAATATTAACCAATGAGTCTTGAAATGGAATTAAAATAAGAAAAATCGAAGAACCAAAAAATCCTATTGTATTCACAGTCTTTCTAACAGTTATAACTTTAAAGCCTCTTTTTATTAATGAGTCGGCTAATATTCCACCAAATAAAAGAGCTATCACGGAAACAACACTTGGAATAAGAATTAAATATATAAAAAGACTTGAATCTAATTCAATCCCCAAACCTCCAGTTGATGATGGATCATTCACATATCTTGGTAAATATGACAAAAAAGTATATAGAGCCCAATTATTACAAAATGTTGCAATTGCAATTGCTAGAAATGGCTGGTTTTTAATGAGCTTTGATAAAGGGATTTTTGGAGGTGTCTCTTTAGAGGGTGCTTCTTTAATTATATAATCCAGTTCTTCACTAGAAATAGATTTATGATCTTCTGGATATGAAGTAACATTTCTTTGCCAAAAAAAATACCAAAAAATTCCTAAAATACCAAAAGAATAAAAAACCCATTCCCAAGAATATCTAGAGATAATTATGGCTGCTACAACATAGCCAAAAACCGTTCCTACTGATATACCACTGTTTGTGATAGCTATTGATCTTGTTCTCTCATTAAATGGTATCCATCTTGCATAAATTGCATGCCATGATGGGAAAGTGATTCCTTCTCCTAGGCCCATTAGTACTCTTATTAGTATTAATAGCCAAAGACCGCTATATGCAAAAGCAGGAGTAATAACAGTAAAGAAAGACCATAATAATAGTCCATATCCTAGGACTTTTTTACCACCATATTTGTCAGCTAAATAGCCTCCCAATGTCATAGAAACCATATAGCCTGCATAGAATGAACCTAGAATTAATCCAACTTGAGATTCACTCCAGCCGAATTGATTTTGCATAGGAATTATTGCAACAGAAATATTTACTCTATCTATGTAGCAGATAAAAACTGCCAGAAATGAATAAAAAATGACTTTAAATCTGATTGGCATAGTCATTATTATTTTTATGAATGATCAAGATGTACTATCTTATCTTACAAAGAACCTATTTCCCATTTAGTCTCTTTTCAAGAATTTCTAGATTAAGATTTTTAGGAGATCCACTTGAGGACTTAGTTATATTCTTTTTTGATATTTGTAACTTGCCTTTGCTATCTTTAACAGCTTGATAAGCATCTCTAAAAGGCATACCTTTTGAAACTAACTCATAAACTTGCGACGTCATCATCATTTCATCATCAATAAATTCTAAAGATCTTTTTTTATTTATCTTAATTGATCTAACTAAGTCTGGAATCAATTCAAGAGTTTTTTCAGTAATTTTAAAACTTGAAATTAAGCTTTTCTTTGTTATTTGTAAATCTCTATGATAACCGGTTGGAAGTGATAACAAGTTTTCAAGTTCTGAGTAATTTCCTGCAATTATTGAATAATTTCCTCTCATAATTTCAATTACATCTGGATTTTTTTTGTTTGGCATAATTGAGGAACCAGTTAAGTAAATATCACCTATAGTCAATAAATTAAACTCTTGAGATAAGAATAAGCTCATATCCCATGCAAACTTTCTTATGTCCAACATTGACTGTTTCAGTGAGTTAATTATTTGCATTTCATATTTGCCTCTACTGTTTTGAACATAAAGAGAGTTCAGCTGAATTCTCTTAAATCCTAATTCCTTTGTTACCATTTTTCTATTTAGAGGAATATCAACACCATATCCTGCAGCAGTTCCCAATGGATTACTGTCAATCCAATTAATTGTTGAAGTAATTAAATCAAAATTATCAATAAAAGCTTCTGCAAAAGAGGAGAACCAAAGCCCCCATGTTGAAGGCATTGCTCGTTGAAGATGAGTGTATCCAGGCATTGGAAGATCATGGTATTTTTTTGCATATTGAAGAAAAGTTTTAGCAATTCTTTTGTTAATTTTATTAATATTTTTTAAATTGTCTTTTGCATACAATCTTAACGTCACTTGAATTTGATCGTTTCTGCTTCTACCTGTATGAATTTTTTTACCAGTCTCTCCAAGCTCTTTAGTGAGATAGAACTCAATAGCTGAATGACAGTCTTCATANTTATTCGTTAATTTAAATTTATTAGAAATAAATTTTTTATTAAGGTCTTTTAAGCATTTAATAATNTTTCTAGATTCAGAGGAGNTTAGAATTTTAATATCTTTTAATCCATTAACATGAGCGATTGAAGCCTTNATNTCATAAATGAATAAATTTTTATCTAAATCGATATCATTTCCTGATAGAAAATCGTCTATAGCTTNTAATCCTTTATTTCCTTTTGAGGACCAAATTTTTTTATTCATANGTAATTCCAGTTNTATTGTTTATTCCTAAAGAAATGTTCAAATTTTGAATAACTTGTGTNGCAGCTCCTTTAAGTAAATTATCTAAAGTNCAGCATACCTTTAAAGTTTTTCCTGAAGCATCCAAAGAAAATCCTCCTAACTTTGTAATATGCTTGTTAATTGTATCTTNGATCATNGGNATATCTTTAGTTATTTGAACCAATGGAAAATCTTTATAAAATTCTTCATATAATTCAATTAGATCATCAATAGGAACTTTNTCCTTGAGAGAAAAATGTGACGTCATTAAAATTCCTCTAAAAAAACTAGCNACATTTGGAGTGAATGAAATATCTTGATANCAATGAAAACTAACCTCTTTTTCATGACTATGCCCATTTATGTTGTAAGGGATTATATTATTTTCAAGATTCTTTAAATTGTTTCTTTTNTTNGGTGAAGCTCCAGCNCCACTGTATCCAGAGATTCCAAAAGAATGAATTTTTCCTTTAATCATTGATTTAATTGGAAGAATTGAAAATTGCATCGCTGAAGCATAACAGCCTGGATTACTAATCCTAGTAGATACATTTGAATTCATTTTTGATAACTCTGGAATACTATAAAACCAATTTTTATTAAATCTATTATCTGAACTTATATCAATAATGGTAATTTTTTTATATTTGTTATCTATTAAATTTATGTANGGCTCTGATGNATTATTTGGNAGAGCTAAAATTACAAAATCNATATTTGATAGATCAATATNTNTATTTAGTTGTTCATATTTTAAACTTTTGTCTTTAGAGTAAATGTCAACCAAAGTGCCTGCAGCTGAGGAAGAAAAAACTTTTGCTANGTAAAAATGGTCATGANTATTAAGTATTTTTATAATTTCAGATCCGACGTAACCTCTTCCTCCAAGAATGGCAACTTGTTTTNCTTTAGTACTCATAAGTTATAGATAACGGTTGTTCAATTGCATACCTAATNCATCCAGAGAGCTCATCTAGATCTTNAATACCAATCCAATAAATATTCCACTCACTGTGCTTTTGAAAGCCATCACATGCATTTTTATAATAACTATTAATATTATTATTTGGTCTTGAGCGCCAAAATATTTTAGGATGATCTAACATCATTTTTTTCATAATTGCCTTACCAAGNCCCTCTCCTCTTGCATCACTCATTACAGCAAACTTATCCATNTATGCTGCTTTTTCTTCATACCTCATTACAATTACAGCTCTNTCACAAGAACTTAAATAGTATTTTTTNTTTCCGTCAAAAAAATTTTTATTTAATTTTCCTNNAAATGATTTTTCTAAAATANATTGAANNNTNCTTGATTGGTCTNAGCTAACTGATTCAAACTTATTTATCTTATGNCCAAGTTTTACAAGNGTTCCAGACCCTGCGTCAGTAAATAATTCTCTTGTTAGATTAAGAGGTTTTGTTATGGAAACTGAACTGTTTTTAGGTAATAAATTCAATAAATTATTAATTTGTTTTAGTTTGTGTTTCATACCAGAATGNAGCCAGTCTTTTGACATCAAATACTCATAATCATCTTTNAAATTAATATTTGAAATGAGAACATTATTTTGGTCTAAAATTCCACCAAGCTCGCTTAAAAAAATTACCTTATCTGGAAGAATTTTCTNTGAAATTGCTAATGTAGCATTATCAGCATTAATATTTACCANTTGACCCTCTATAGTTCTTCCCANAGGAGATAAGATTGGAATTTCTCCATCATCAATAGATTTTTTTATGCTNGCAATNTTAATNTCACNTACTTCACCAACAAAACCTAATTTGTTATCTTTAATTTCACAAACAAAAGCATCNTCATAAAAAGCTTTTGATGTAACATTTTTTTTCTCTAAGGCATTTGTGATTTTNTTACTTTCAGATGTGAAAACAGAATGTGCAANNTCAAGAACTTCACTGGTGGTTATTCTTTGNCCATNTAAAAAAGAAAATTCTATTTCATTTGCNTCTANCTCACNTGAGAGGCTAGGTCCACCACCATGAACAATAATAGGCTTNAAACCAACTTCATGAAGAAAAGATATAGANGAAACTAGGTTTTCNAGATCATTTTGTATTACTGCTCCNCCAACTTTTATTACTGCAAATCTAAAATCATCAGATGAGAATCTTTCTAGATACTTACGTATCTCTTTTTCGCTACTCATCCCACTTANAAGCTTAAGAATAGTTTCTTTTGTATAAACCTTATTCATNTTTNTTTCTTATTTAAACCTCTCCATGTAGNAGTACTCTGTCCATACAATTTAATAAATCCTANAGATTCTTTCTCATCCCATGATGCTGATTGAGCATAAATTGCNTCTTTTTTCTGAAGAATTTTTTTTGATTCAACTGATATAGATTCAACTTTGCCCGGACTCAATAACAANGTAACNCTTCCACTCACTGATTTTTGTGAATTCTCTAAGAATGATTCTANATCTTCAATCAAAGGATCATAGTAAAAACCTTTGTATACTAGCTCTACCCACTTTTCACCAACGTTCGTTTTAAAAGAATTTTGTAAATTTGTAAAAACGGCATCCTCTAACGCTTTATGTGCCGACATGAGAACAGTAATACCTGGAGATTCAAATAAAATTCTTCCCTTTATTCCTATGATTGTGTCTCCTGTATAAAGATCTCTTCCTACTCCATATTTTCCAGCTTCTTTATTTAAAATTTTNAGTAATTCTGNTCCTTTTAGACTTTTTCCATTNAGTTTTTTAGGTACGCCTTTAAAAAAATCAATTGAAATNTTCTTTTCTTTAGATGGATATTTATTAGGTTTATTACATAAAANATATGTNTGATCTTTTGGCTCCTGCCATTTATCTATTTCTGAACCAGAAATAGTAACCCCCATGAGATTTTCGTTAATACTATACTTAGAGTTTGAGCTNGATATTTTGTGTCCTCTGCCTTTTAGAAAATCTATTTCATAATTTCNAACATCACTCACTTTTGCTTGAATTTCTCTGATNGGAGANANAATCTCATAATTTCCTANTGCTTTNATAGACATATCAAATCTAACTTGATCGTTNCCCATNCCNGTACANCCATGAGCAATTAAATTAGTCTTTAATTTATTACATAAATTAANTGCTTCAGANACTATTAAATATCTATCAGANCACAACACAGGNTACTTACCTTGATATAAAGAGCCTGACCAGATCANTGGTGTTAAAATTTGTTGCCATAGTTTTGTTTCAACATTTACANTATGNTGTTTTTTTGCNCCTAATTTTTTTGATTTATTNGAAATCTGTTTTTCAATATTCTTTGTAANACCNCCNGTATTTACNAAAATGGTATGTACCTCAAAACCTTTATCAATTANGTAAGGAACACAAAAACTTGTATCTAATCCACCTGAAAAAGCTAATACTATTTTTTTCATTTTGTAAGATCCCCTAAAAGATTAGTTAATAATGATTTCTGAACATGCAATCTATTTCCAGCCTCTTCTATAGCTAAGCAATAATCTGAATCCATNACTGCATCTGTTGCTTTAACATTCCTCCTTAGTGGAAGGCAATGACTAAACACACCATTATTGGTCATATTCATTTTTTNACTATCAACAATAAANTGTTTATATTTATNCCTAATAATTTTTTCATTCTCAGGATCATTATAAAAATTTATTGAGCCCCAGCTTTTTGCATAAACAATATCAGCATCTTTATATCCNTGCTNGATATCATGAGTTATTTCAAAGGTCATTTTATTCTTTGTACATTGAAGGTTTGCNTCATCTANAAAGCTTTCATGTAATAAATAGTCCTNTGNAGGGCATAGAAGTTTNACATTCATTCCAAATTTACTTGCAATCATAAGAGCAGAGTTCGCAACAGCGGTATTTAATGCCTTNGGATGATAAGTCCATGTAAGCAAATAATTTTTTCCAGACAAATCACCAAATTTCTCTTGTAAAGTTAATATATGTGCCAATTCTTGACANGGATGNGTNATTGTTTCCATATTAATAANTGGAANAGACGAATACTTTGCAAAAGATTTAATNACATTGTCGGATAGATCTTCCTCCAAGNCCTCAAATTTTGGAAATGCCCTNACTGCAATTAAATCACAATATTCTGACAGTACTTGTGCAACTTCTTTAATATGCTCCTCTGATTCATTATCCATAATTTGATCNAGTTTAAANTCAATTGGCCACGCATCTTTTCCAGGGTGAAGAACAACAGCCATACCTCCAAGCTGCTGAATNCCCAGNTCAAAGCTAGTTCTTGTTCTCATTGATGGATTAAAAAACAATAAGGCAACAGACTTATTTTTAAGTATATTNTGAAATTTATTGATCTTTAATTCTNTAGAATANTCTAAGATTTCTTGTATTTCAGATNTTGACCAATCTTTTGTTGTTATAAAATTTTTCATAATTTNTAGTCTCTATATANAAAAAAACCCAGCATAAGCTGGGTCNAATATACACAAGTAATGAGCCAGCTATTNAGCCATATCCCGTCTTCGTTGTGTATTTAGTATATTCATTGAAATTGAGTATATATATAAATAATATTTTGTAAACTTTTTGTCAAAGCTTTTCATATTCAATCCAGTCAATTAAAAGCCTGTGATCATCAGGGTTTTCCTTATTAGAACAGTCTTTATCGATACAAAAAGCGCTCTTATCGATCCAATAATCATCATATTTACCTCCAACAGCAACATTAATAATCATGTAATAGCTTCTGTTGAATGGATACGAATACTTTTTAAATTCTGGATTAGAGTTATCAATCGAGAAATAAGGAGTTTTTTCATTGTCTATGAAAAACGCAATGCTATTTTTCTTCCAAAACAAAGATATTGAATGAAATTTATCCTGGAACTTTACTTGTTTAGGAATTAAAACCTCTCCAACAAGAGTTGATTTATTTTTATAATCTTTTCCAAAATGAAGAGCTGAACTGGAAATATTAGAAATTCTGCCTCTATTTTCCAATATGTCTATTTCACCACCTTGAGGCCAATCGCTATCATCATTTGGCATTAACCAAAAGGCAGGCCAAAAACCTACTCCAGTTGGAACCTTAAAACATATTGTAATTCTTGAAGGATATGTAAATTCCATTAGAGATTTTGTGTTGATCCTAGCAGATGTATAAGATAACCCTCGATATTTCTCTTGAATTGGTTGAATTTTTAATAAACCATCCTCAATAAATAAATTATCATTTGTGTAGCTCTTATTATCATTTCTAGGTTTCATATAATACTGAAGCTCTCCATTACCCCAACCAGGGATGTACTCTCCTTTGTATCTAAAACCATTTGACGTTGAATAATTCCATTTTGACTTTGAAAGGTCTGATTTATTAAATTCCTCATTCCATTTTAAATTGATTTCATTAGTTCTTTTCCTACAGTACGAATTTCTGTCAATTTTGTA
>PBKO01000019.1 GCA_002721465.1 Gammaproteobacteria bacterium
AACAGAATATGAAGGCAAAAAAATACTTAAGCCAACAAAATGGTCTAAATCTCTTAATAATTATTCATCCAATTTAGAAGGTGTGCAATTCGATAATCTTTCATATGATCAATTCATGATTATCAGCAAGTACAGTGATAATTCATGAAAATTGCATCAGTCGATGTAGGCACCAATGCTGTTAAGTCAAAGATTTTTAAAACAACCCCTACTTCTATAAAATATATTGATGGAATACGTTCGCCAATCAGGCTTGGGTCAGACGTTTTTAAAAAAGGAAAAATATCTGAGAAAAAATTAGATGAATTGTCTAAAACATTACAAAAATATCAAAGAAAATTTAAGAAAGATAAAATAGATCAATATGAAATAGTTGCAACAAGCGCTTTAAGAAATTCTTCAAACTCAGAAGATGTTAGAAGATCAATAGAAAATAAAATTGAACACCCTATTAGAATTATTTCTGGCCTTGAAGAAGCTAAATTAATTAGCTTTCATCCAGAAGCACAACAAGGAAAAAATAAAATGTTTATTGATGTTGGTGGTGGTAGTACTGAAATTTATATATATAAATCAAATAAACACTTCGTCCAATCATTTCAGCTTGGTGGTGTTCGATTAATGCTTAAAAAAGATGAAATAAGTGAATGGAAAAGGATGGAAAAGTGGTTAAAAAATCATAAAGATATAAAAACTATCATCGGTCTTGGAGGCAATATAAGATCATTTTTAAATATTCATAATTCAAAGAAAATGAAAACAGATAGCTTTCATGAAAATTTTAAAAAGTTAAATGAACTTAATATTAAAGAAAAAATTGAAAAGTACGGATTTGCATCAGATCGTGCTGATGTTATTGGCTTTGCAATGCAGATTTATGAAAAAATAATTAAGCAACTAGATATTAAGACTATTCAATCAACTAAATGGGGGGTTTCAGACTCTATTGCTGTAAAAACTTTTCATGAGATTTACTCAGACAAAATATCAATTTATGAAGATAAGTAAATACATATCAGAATTCTTGGGTACTGGATTTTTATTTTGCGCCGTTGTTGGATCTGGAATAATGGCTGAAAACTTAAGTAATGATAACTCTATTATTCTGCTTGTAAACGCAGTTATTACTTTTTTTGCACTATACTTTTTAATTACTGCATTTGAATCCTTTAGTAATCAATTTAATCCTGTAGTTTCTTTTGTTCTTTTCTTAAAAAAAGAGATTTCATTGAAAATATTTTTTATTTTTAGTTTGCTTCAAATATTTGGAGCAATTACTGGAGTATTGATTGCTAATATTATGTTTGGCATGGAAATTATTGAATTATCTGAAAAAACTAGATCGGGATCAAATATTTTTATGTCTGAGATTGTTGCTACATTTGGATTGGTATTCTTTATATTGATATCAAATAAAGAAAAACTAGCATTAGTTGTTGCATCTTATATAGGAGCTGCATATTGGTTTACATCCTCAACTTCATTTGCAAATCCTGCGGGAACAATTGGAAGAATGTTTTCAAATAGCTTTGCTGGTATAAATCCAGAAAATGTACTTTATTTTTGTATTGCACAAATTTTTGGAAGTATTTTAGCTTTCTTAGTTTATAGATATTTCTTCAAAACTAATTAAAAACGAGTTTTGTTATAGAGTCTTGTTCATTCTTTGAATAAGATATGTTGTTAAGTTCCCTTCCTAATTTAAAAGCTATTTCGTCTGAAATTGAAATTGATTCTTTTAAATTATTTGTTTTAAAAGAAACTATTAAGGAACTATCCTTTTCAACAATTACAAGGTCGGAAATTGATTCTGGAAAAAGATTGTCAATAAATAATTCAATTTCTTCTATATTTGATGGCTTACTTATTGTGGCATTACTAAGTAATTCTGCCTTTGCGACCACATACTCGTAGTCAGATTTAGCTTTTTCTAATTGTTTCGATGAAAAATTTAGATTCTCTACTGTACTTCTTATTGAGATGAACAATACTGCGATGATAACTAAAAATAATGCTACAAAAATTAAGTTCTTTTCTCTTGTATTAAGATTATCTAAAAAACTATTCATTATTTAACTCAATTTTAATTTGACCAGAAATTTCTTTATTCTCNNTGATGATATCCTCATCAATGATATTNATATCAAAAGTATCAACAGTATTTTTAACNACTGCATACTGGATTTGAGGTAATTTTAATAAATCCAAAGTNGCCTGATTGGAAGTAAAATCTATTTCAATAGCATCTATATACTTTTCTCCTAGGGAGATCATAAAACTAAAATTATCAAACTTAGACTCATCTCTAGAAGGTTGNATCTTTGATGATCCTGGTATTTGTTCAATTAATTGATCTATCTGTACTTTTGGNGTTACAACTCTTTTTGTATTTTTATCAATCATTTTAAAAATATTAAATATTTCAGTTTCATACNTNTTAATTTGCTTATTATTTTGAGCATTTAAGACATAAGGCAANCTAATCGAAGAAGCTAGTAATAAAATACATGCATACAACTCAATTTTAGAAAAATTTAATTTATTAAAGATATTTTGCATTGAGAATTCAAACTTAAATATACTTGGAAGGTCNTCCTTTATTTCNTGAACAAAGTTAGCAATAGAAANATTTTCATTCTGGTTATATCCATCTAACTCTTTAATAGGTTTANTGCTATAAACATTTGGTTCAAAATTAATGTACCTAGATTCAANCATTGCAAGATATTGTTTCAACGAATCGAGATCAGTTGAGGCCCCTGTTCCNTCATCAAATGAAAACAAAAATCTATTATTGAATTCAGTAATAGTATTAGTATCANTCTTTTTATTTAAANAATAATCAGGAACTAAGATTATTTTGCACTTAAGTTTATTAAGAGAAGNATTAAGTGTTTTATACAATCCTTTATTTATTACAAACCCAACGTCATCAAATATAAAAAATTCATTCTCAGAAACATCATTAACAATAAATNCATCAATTTCTGACATGAAATTTGCCATGTTATTTTGTGCTGATAATTTTTTATTTTTTTNAAAAGGATANCTTCCTATNATTGATGAGGGTAAAAGATAAATTAATTTNTCTTTATGAGATAANGATTCAAAATCTTTAAAATCTTTNAAATTATTAGCTTTTTTGTAATTATCTNNGCTTTTATAAAAGCTNCCATTATTAAAATCTAAATTATGTGGGTGTGCTACAAAAGTATCCATTAGATACCATTATAAATTCTTGAAATAATAAAACCATTGTTATCATTTTCATAAATTATNTTACTTTTCGATGATGANATAAATTTATTAAAGCGTACCTCAGATTTTATCTCAAAAATATTTGATGAAACTGTTATATTTCCATAGGCTAAATCAAAATCTAAATCTGGAAAATCTCTCATAAAATTATTTAAATCATCAAAACCGGACTCAGGAATNTTATCTAAAATATATTCAGCATCTTTAATGGACAGGTTTGGAAAGATNGAACTNAGTAGATATGCGTCCTTTAAATCCAATGTATTNATGTTTAGNGATAATTCAGATGCAGAAGGCATTGCACAAAAATAATCTTTAAAAATNGTCCAATCNATCTGTTTTACAGAAGGAATGCTCTTNAGCTCTTCNATAGATACCATTAATCTCATGCCTGTATATTCTCTTGGATTATGCAATGGTCCTGAGTAGTAATAGTCTTCTAATCCATATGCTCTTGGGTTTGAGTCTTTATCAATCCAATCAATGGTTTGATCTATCACTTCTTNAATAACGTTATTTTCAATTTCTTTCAAGGATAGAATCTTTCTAAATGCGGCAGANGTTTTTTTGTTCTCAACATATTTACCGTCGTTTAAAGTAACAATTGAATTAATATTGAAACAATTTCCAGAATCTGAAATCTTTCCAATAATATCTGCACCATTTAAATTAAATACCATAGGCTCNCTAATTATTGGATTATTTTTTGTNAGCTTATTTGNATTAAATCTTAGCTCTTTTTCAATTTTGTCTTTTGCTAAGGACTCNATATTTCTAAAGATATTTAATGACAGAGTTTGAAACTCTATATATTGNGCTCTNTTAAGTGATAAAAAATATTTATTNCCAAATAAAACAGCAACTGATGAAAGCAATAAAACTATTAATAAAATAGAAATTAAAACTACGCCNTTATCTTTTGAATACATAATCAATATTTGGTTCAATAATCCATAAATACTCTTTGCCACTTTTTTTGAATTCAAGCTTTATTAATGCTGGTATTTTTNTTTCTGTTANNGGGCTAACAGGCCATTTNTCATACCAATTTCTTTCATACATGAATCTAATGTCTAGCTCAGATATATCTTCTATAAAATTTGTATCTATATTTTCATTACTNTCATAAGGATTAGATGAAAAAAATTGTTTTCTNATTAGCTTGTCATCATCAAGNACATACTCAATTCTTTTGATTGGTGANATTTCATNAGAGATAGATTTTATTTTGGAATTAAATGAAATTCTCTTATCTATATTNCTTCCTGAAAACGTCCCTTTGATNGGGTTCCCATAATAATCTCGTAATGGAACATTTATTATTTGTCTTANATCTCTTCTTANGNTAATTGATGAAAAGTTTAGTGCTCTTGCTGACTGAAGTCTTTGAGATGAAAGNCGNTCTGTNTCTAGCGAAGATTGAAGGATATTTGANGAGATGATAGTTATCATTGAAAGAATAACTAATGAAACTAANACCTCTATTAANGTAAAACCTTTTGTCATTTTGTATATAAACCTTTGATTGTATAGATATATGTTTCCTCATTTTCANGTCTTACAAATATTTCATATTCAAAAAATTCTTCGCTTGGTCCATTGTTTATAGTTTCNTCCCATCGCCATTGTTGGCCTCCCATTACCATTTCACCACTTCTCTGTATCGGTCTTAATGATTTNTCAAGTGTATGTATCAATGAAATGCGNTTATTAGCAACCTCTTTAGCTAAATATCTTTGCTCCAAATCATAACTTGATGAAGCTGTAGATATTATTAAGTTGTATATGGTTATTACAGANACGCTTAGAATAAATAATGAGACCACTACCTCTATTAAGCTAAACCCTTTTTCAGTAACTGATAACTTCATTTATTACTTTTCCATTACTCTTTATAACTATTCGCTGAATAAAATCATTATNATAAATATCTATTTCGCCTCCTGAATTTTCACCCGAGGGATAAAAAATCATTAAAGGAGATTCATTTGATATTTCTTCAATTTCAACTAAAGTGCCATCTTCAAATCTNAATGTTTTTTTTAGTGAAGCAATTTCATTTAAAATAGANTTATCAAAATCATAGTCTATTTCACTGTTTTTATTATCATTTATGTACTCTGCAAANTGTTTATTCGAATTTAAATACCANCCAATTATATTTCCAGTAACAATACTTTCCTCTGTTAAAAAATTAACTGTTTTTTNAAATGNGTTGCNTTGAGAGTCTATCGATTTTAGAGTGCNAAAATTCAGAGTTATAAGAGTTGTTGAGATGCCTATAATAATTAATACAACAAGGATTTCTATTAAAGTGAAGCCTTTTTGAAGCTTCTTATTGTTGCATCCAATTTCCGACATCAGTATCCTCGCCCGAGCCTCCCTCAACACCATCGGCGCCAAGTGTATATAAATCATATTTTAAAGACCTTCGGGAAGGATGTTCATATATATACTCTCTTCCCCATGGATCTTTAGGTATTGAAGAAATATAGCCACCGTCAGGATATAAGAGCGGATTCTTTAATTCTGAATGGGGGTTAATTAGAGCATCCAAACCTTGCGAGGTAGTAGGATAAGATAATTCATTAAACTTATATATTTCTAAAGCTTTATTTGTATTTGCCATATCTGCTCTAATTTTTTCTAAATTAGCTCTTTGGAATACTGGATCCACACTAACCACGACAACAGTGGCCAAAATACCAAGTATGACCAATACAGCCATTAATTCGATAAGAGTAAATCCTTTTTCTTTATTCTTCATATTGCTAGTGTATTCATCTGCATGATTGGTATAAGTATAGCTAGAACTATCAACATAATAAATCCACCCATAAGAATTATTACAACTGGTTCTAGTAATGACAAAAATACAGCTCTTTTATTTTCAATTTCAGATTTCATAAAATGAGAAACTTTATTAAACATTTTTGCTAAGTTACCAGACCTATATCCACTGGATATTAATTGAATAAATATATCAGGAAGTACTTCTTCATTTTTAAGAGAAACAATAAAATCTTTACCCTCAACAACATCATTTTTTGCATTAAATATAATCCTTGAAAGAAATTTATTGTCAAAAATTTTTGAGCACTCATCAAGTGCAACATCAAGATTGGTTCCAGAAGCAAGTAACAATTCCATCGTACTAGAAAATCTTTCTAACTCTGAGTTCAAAATAAAATTACCCAANAANGGTATGTTTAGNACTCTTCGATCAAATGAGATTTTATTCTCTATCTTACGCACATATTTTTTATAAGAATAAAAAATAACCGCACACAAGANTGCNAGTATTATCAATATTGGAATTATATTATTAGAAATTCCTATTAAAAATTTTGTTATAAATGGNAGCTCTGCGCCAGCCTTAATAAATTGTCCAACNACTTGAGGTAATACAAATNCTAGAAGAGAAATTATTACAACNATTGAGAAGCCNATTAAGACTATCGGATAGGTTAATGCAGAAATAACTTTCTGTTTTATNGATGCACTTTCTTCAAGNTAATCTGCAAGNTTAGTNAATACAATATCTAGATTTCCAGACGAATCTCCTGCTGTAACCATTGAAATATATGTATCCGAAAATACTCCNGGAAATTTTTTCATTGAACTTCCAAGTCTTTTTCCTTGCACAATTTCTTCTTTAAGATTGTATAAAATATATATCAAATTTTTATTTTTTAATTGTTTTGCAGTTATATTTAATGCATCCACAATTGAGGTGCTTGCCTCAAGAAGTGTTGCAAGTTGTCTTGTCATTATTACTATATCTTTATCTTTTATTTTTAAAGTCTTACCTAAATCTTTTGATTCAGAAACTTTAAGTGGAGTAAGTTTTAAATCTTTTACAAGCTTTCTAGCTTCGCGCTCAGATTCTGCACTGATTATGCCTTTTTTTTTCGTACCGTCTTGATTGATTGCAGTGTAACTATAAGCTGGCATCTTCTTTTATATTATTAACTCTTATAATTTCTTCACAGGATGTTACTCCATTAACAATCAAATCTATAGAAGCTTGGTCAATTGACTGATTGTCTTTAAAAACATGATCTGCTATTTCATTTTCAGAGGCATTATTATGAATAAGGTCTTTTAATTTCTTATCTACTTGAATGCATTCCGCAATAGCAATTCTTCCTTGATACCCAGTATGATTACAATGATCACATCCATTTGGGCTATAAACTGATTGATTCTTATCTAAATTGAAAATATCAACATACTCTGCAGTTGGTTTATGTTCTGTTTTACATTTTGGGCAAAGTCTTCGAACCAATCTTTGAGAAATAATTGTTCTTAGGCTTGATGCAAGTAAAAAAGATTCAATGCCCATGTCCCTTAATCTAGTAATAGCGGCAACTGCACTATTGGTATGAACAGTGGATAACACTAGATGGCCTGTTAAACTTGACTGGATGCCAATCTGAGCAGTTTCAACATCTCTCATTTCTCCAACCATTACTACGTCTGGATCTTGTCTGAGTATTGCTCTTAATCCTTTTGCAAAAGTATATCCGGTTTTTGTATTTACTTGAGTCTGTCCTATCCCGTTTAAGGTGTACTCTATTGGATCCTCAACTGTAAGAATATTTTGAGAGGAATCGCTTAAAAATCTTAAGCCAGCATATAAAGTTGTTGTTTTACCCGATCCAGTCGGTCCAGTAAAAAGAATTATCCCCTCTGGATTTTTAAGTGAATTTTTGTAATTGGAGAGAATCTTATCTGGTAATCCAAGGTCATCTATATTTATTTGTGCAGCTTGTTTATCTAAAATTCTTAGGACTATTCTTTCACCATAAGATGACGGAAGTGTTGACACTCTCACATCAACATTTTTATCTCCAAGAGATAATGAAACCCTTCCATCTTGGGGAAGCCTTCTTTCTGATATATCCAAGCCAGAAATAATTTTTATTCTTGATATTAGTACTGATGCGATTTTACTATCTTGCTTAAGAATTTCTTTTAATATCCCATCTATTCTAAATCGAACAATTATATTATCTTCGTATGGTTCAAAATGAATATCTGATGCTCTATTTTTTATGGCCTGACTAATTACACCATTAATTAATTTAATAATTGGTGTATCGTTGTTGCCACTTAAGAGATCCTCTGTAGCATTAATACTTCCAGCAAAATCCTGTAAATCAAACTCATCAGAAAGCTCTTCAGATATGTCGCCGTCATGATCGGTGATAGAGAATGAATTTGTGAGAATTTCATTAAATTTTTCAGGTTCACATAATTCAAACTTAAAACTTGAATTTAAATATCTTTGAATTTCATTATAAATTTCTTTTGAGAGTTGTTTTGGTGAGGAAACAACAAAGCCATTCTCAGTATTAAGCGCAATTACTTCATTATCTTTTACAAAGTCATAAGGGAGAACATCTGATTTGATATTTTCAAAAAATTCTTCGGTCATTTTCTATTCTTTTGCTTTTGTAAGATCAATAATAGATTTTTTATTTTTGATTTCTTGTTCAGCCTTAAAATAGTTATATTTCTCTAAAGAGATTTGATTTGCAACATCAGAATCAGTAAGAATTGTTGGCTTTAGGAAAACCATTAAATTTTTTGTGTTAGTGCTTGTAGATGAGGACTGAAACAATCTGCCTAAAACAGGTATAGATCCCAGTAAAGGTACTTTGGAAATAACTTCTTGACTATCTTCATCGATTAGTCCACCCAATACAATTATTTGATTATTATCTACAAGAACTGTCGTTTCTATCTCTCTTTTATTTGTGATTATATCGATGCCACTTTGAGCAACACCTGCAATACCGGAAACACCTTGTTTAATATTTAAAATTACAGAAGCACCTTCATTGATTTGAGGAGTAATTTCTAGCTCTATACCAACTTCTTGTCTGGATGTTGTTCTAAAAGGATTTGAATTATTTGTACCTAGACTTTCGCCAGTTGTTATGGGTATCTCTTGGCCAATAAAAAGTCTTGCCGGTTCATTGTCCATGGCAAGTATTGAAGGTGTTGATAGAATATTCGAATCCGTATCATCTGATATTGCGTTTAAGATTCCTACAAAATTATCTTTCCCTTTTGTTAAATCACCAAAACCAGCAACTAGACCTTGAGTGTTTAAAAGTGATGATATTGCTGTAGTTGTCAATGTAACATCTTGTTCATCATCAGCAGCACCTGCAATTGCAAGCAAGTCTGCACCAGAGCCAGAGAATCGTGTAATTCCTACAGGAATGCTATCTTCATCATCACCAGAATAAATAGCCTCAACACCGAGCCTTCTTGCTGCGCTTTCTGAAAGATCAACAACAATTGCTTCTACAAGAACTTGGGCTCTTCTAATATCCAGTTTTGAAATAATATTTCTAATTGAATTAAGGTTATCTTCAGCTGAAGAAACAATTAATGAATTTGTTTTTTCATGATGTGTAATAACAGTTTTCTTTCCTTCAGCATCGCTAATAAAACTTCCAGAAATGGAATTTAGAATTGCAGCTAACTCAGCAGCTTGAGCATATTTTAAATAAATGACATCCATAGAATCATCAGAGGTCATATCTTTATCAAGTGCTCTAAGAGTTGATTCTACATTTTTAGTTATCAAATCATTCGCAGATAATATAATTGAATTTGATGGAGTAAAAGCTATAGCAACAAACTTATCTATTGTAGGATTATTTTGTGCTTTTAATCGATCTAAAATCCTTACTCCTTCAATAGATGAAAGATTATCAAGTTTAATTATAGAAATTTTAGCTGTATTATTTTTATCAAGATCACTTAGTAAATTTCTTATTCTTTCAACATTGCTAGCCCTATCTACAAGTAATACAGAGTTAACAGAAGGAATGCTTGATAGATGAGACTGTCGTCCAGTAATGGGTTTAATCATTGGAAGTATTTCTTCTGTTGACCTATTTATTAAAGGGATAACTACTGTTTCGAATCCCCCACCTGAAATATCTGCTGTTTTATCCCTTGTCGCTTCATTTTCAGGAACGACTCGAAGAAAACCACCTTCAGAAATAGCACTAAATCCATTAACCTGTATTGTCCTCAGATAAACATCCCATACCTGTTTTCTATTTAAATTAGCGTTTGAATATATGGTAATCTTACCTTTTACCCTCGGGTCTAAAATGATTGTTTTTTTTGAGAATTGAGCAATATCTTGAGTGACTTTCTTAATATCTACATCTTCATAATTCAATATAAAAGAATCTTGAGCAAAAATATTTCCCATTAACAAAAATGCAAGTGCAAACATTTTATATTTAATATTGAGTTTCATAAATTATTACCAACAAGATTTTCAATTTTATATAATTTTTCTTGATTACGGAATATAACTTCATCTTTGCTAACTTTTATTAATTCATAGACACCTTCTAATTTTTCGCCTTTAGCAACAACAAATTCTTTATTGCCTTTTTTAAGAATAACGGATGAGTCTATTTCTCCAGATCTGTAGCCAATTACTTTGTAATCAAAGGAAGGAATATTTTGTATATTTTTTGAATTATCTTCTAATGAACCTTGGGTAGACGCAAAAGAAAAATCAGTCATATCTGGAATGTTTATATCTTTTATATCAGGTTGATTAATGAAAGTACTGATACTGCTACCAATAAGAAATAATACTGGCAGAGCAAGCACCAAAATAATAATTTTTTTTATTTTTATAAAATCCATAAATGAGCAATTAGTTTAGCTCATTTTAGGACAACAGGCATTTATTCGTTTATTCCGGATAACTTAATAACTTTGTCAAGTCTACCGGCTTTCATAAAGGCATGAAATTTATTCCAAATAGCGACCATTAGCAACTCCCTATTACTTCATTTATGTGACATCAATGTGTCATTTATGTGACATTTTATTGTGAAACCCATTAAAAGTAAAGGTTCGGATTTTCAGTGACTAGGTAATGTAAACCAAAAAACTGATCCTTGTTGAGGCTTGGACTCTATTCCAACCTCTCCATTAAGACTATTCACAAGATGTTTTACTATAGCTAAGCCTAATCCACTGCCTTGATTTTCAGTAGCTCTAGCAGAGGCTGTTCGATAGAACCTACTGAAAATGTGATCTTTATCCTCAGCTGAAATACCTTCACCATTATCTTCAACCATCACCTTAATATAATTATCATCTTCATTTGAGGTTAAAATGGTTATATCAGATCCTTTATCTGAATATTTAATGGCATTATCAATTAAGTTGTTCATAATTCTTTCGATTGCTTGAGAGTCTGCATAAACACTTCCTTTATGTTGAAGTTTACAAAGAATATTTATGTCTTTCTTTTTAGCAAGGCTTGCGATAGATTGAATATAATTCTCAAAATATGAATTTAAATTAATCTCTTGGAAATTTAACTTAAGTTCGCCATATTCTATTCTTGATAAATCTAATAATGATGAGACCATGTCTGTCAATCTTTCAGCGTTTCGTAAAATGGCCTTAGCAAAAACTTTTGCCTGTTTTTTGTCATCTAAAGCACTATCTATTAAAGTTTCTGAATTTGCTCTTATCACGCTTACTGGAGTCCTTAGCTCGTGTGATAAATTTGAAATAAAGTCTCTTCGCATAGAATCTAAGCTTCTTAATTGTGTAATATCATGAACAACTAAAATATGTTCTTTAGTATTTTTGCTTTGATTTATGTTAGCTAAAACCCATCTAGTTGATTTGTCATTTAGTTCAATTTCAAATTCAATATCAGCTCTTTTTTTCTTTTTTGATCTTCTGAATAAATATCCAAGTGATTTAACTCCAAGGTCTTTTATACTTGATCCATGCACATTTTTTTTTAGATTTAAAATCTGTGAAAATTGATCATTTTCAAAGGTTATGTTTCCTTCATTGTCTGTAACAATTATTCCTTCTCCAAGATCGTCAAGCACAGAGCCAAATTGATCTCTTTGCTTACCAATTAGATTAATCTTATTTTTTAAATTCTCCGATATTTCCGATATGCTTGTGGCGACATTGCCAAAATCACCACTATTCTTTTGAAGAGCTTTGATGGATTTCTTTTTTGGAATCCCTTTTGCAATATTGGATGTCAGAGCCTCTAAATTTGAGATATTTTTATACACAAAGTTAGCAAAAACTGCTGAGGCTATTGTCGCAGCTATAAATAGCGAAAGTACTACAAGTAATAGTGGGATATTAGTATTTTGAGTTAATAAATATGAGAACATAACTCCTATTCCCATAGATATAAATATTACTATAAATATTCGGAATCTAAATGACATTTTTAGTCAGGAGTTCTTGAAAATTTATATCCAACACCTCTAATGGTTTGAACATATTTACCCATTGATCCTAGCTTCTCTCTAAGTCTTTTTATATGAGTGTCAACTGTTCTCGTTGTAACATCAGAGCTGTACCCCCAAACCTCAGATAACAATGAATCTCTTGATTGAACTCTACCCCTTTTATCTACAAGTTCTCTTAAAAGACGAAATTCAAGAGCCGTGAGCTCTATTAGTGAAGAGTCGACATGAACCTCATGGGAATCAACATCAATTTTTAAATCGCCAAATTGTCTTTCCACTTCAACCACGTCACTTTTTTTAACACCACGTTTTAGAATTGCTTTAACTCTTAGAATTAATTCTCTTACACTAAAAGGTTTAGTTACATAATCATCAGCACCTAGTTCAAAGCCAACAACCCTATCAACCTCATCATCTTTTGCAGTTAATATAATAATTGGGATTGATTCTGTTTCAGGGTTTCCTTTTATTTTTTTACATAAATCTAAACCAGATCCATCAGGCAACATTAAGTCTAAAAGTAATAAAGAAAAATCATTATTATTCTGTAATTTTTGTTCGGCATCATACAATGAAGCCACAGAGGATACTATGAATCCTTCGCGGCCTAAATTATATTCAAGGTTTTTACGAATGTCTGGCTCATCTTCTATAACTAGAATATTCTTGTTCATATAAGAAATCTAAAATTTAGCTGTGCTTATTTTCACTTTTTTTTTATCTTTTTAAAAGTAAATATTAATTATTAGTATATATTTTTCTAAGCATTGGTTTATCAAATTTTCCTGAGGCTAGCTTTGGTAAAGGCTCTGAAACAAATTCAATCACAGCTGGTATTTTAAATGGTGCAAGTTTAGTTGATAAAAATTCACGTATTGACTCTTCGGATATTCTAGATTCATTCCTTAAATAAATTGCAGTGCACAAAAGCTCACCCAACCTTTCATCTGGAATACCAAAAACAGATGCTTCTAAAACATCAGGGTGTTCATATATCGCGCCTTCAACCTCTGGGCATGCAATATTTTCTCCTCCACGTATTACCATATCTTTTATTCTGTCCAATATATATAAAAATGGTCCATCAAATTTTCCTAGATCACCAGATTTGAACCAACCCTCCTCATTCATGCATTCTTTAGTTGCTTTTTCATTCTTCCAGTAACCAACCATATTACATTGTGATTTAATCGCTATCTCACCAATTTTTCCCTCTTCTAATTCATTCCAATTTTCGTCTAATATTTTTATTTCTGTTAATGGCGGCACAACTCTACCTGCAGTAGAAGGATTAGATACATAATCATCACCTGTAACTAGTGTTCCAATAGCATTTGTTTCAGTAAGTCCATAACCAATACCGGGTCTGCCTTCAAAATTATCATCAAGCATTTTTACATGCTCGGCTGGTCTGGGGCCACCACCTCCTGCAAGAGTCTTAAGAGATGACAAATCATAATTATCCTTATCAGGGTGATTTAGTAACTCCCATGTTTGCGTCGGTACTCCAGTAATATCTGAGATTTTTTCTTCACTTATTAACTTAATTGCCTCTCCAGCATCCCATTTTTTCATCATAACAACTTTTCTTCCAACCAAGACTGACATTAAAAAGGCAACATGACTTCCTGTAACATGAAATAAAGGTACACATAAAAGAATAGATAAATCAGGGTCTGTAAGTGGAGCTGCATCATTGCCAAGTCGATTCTCTCTTTCGGTTAAAATTTTTGAAATACAAGCCCAACTAAACATTGTTGAGATGATGCCTCGATGAGATGAAAGGACTCCCTTAGGTTTTCCTGTTGAACCAGAAGTGTAATATATCGTTGCATTATCATCTCTTTTGATCTCAACTTCATTTAATATTTTTGGATGATCTTTTATATAATCGTTGAAAGATACAAAATTATCATTTGGAGTATAACTAGTAATAATTTTTTTAAGATCTTTTACATCTTCAAGTCCTTGTAATCTTTTGATGTCTCCAACAATAACTTTGGCATCTGAATGNTCTAATGCATATTTAATTTCNTCAGCGACCCACCACGAATTAAGNGGCACACATACAGCACCAATACTAANNATTCCNATGTATGCAAAAATAAANTCAGGATTATTTTGCATACAAATTGCAACACGATCTCCTTTTTGTATGCCATCCAAAATTAGGGCATTACCAAATTGTGCTGCATTATCTAAAGTCTGATTAAATGAAAATCTCTCATTCTCATAAATTAAAAATTCTTTATCACCATGCAGTCTTCCAATATCAAAATAGCCTTTTAGATTGTCTGGGAATGATACATATTCTGTAATGGGAAAACCTTTATCATCTCTAATATTTCTGGTTTCAAACATTTCACCTTCACGGGTAAATTCATCTTTAATTTGATCAAATAGATTATTGGAATTACTCATTATTTAATATAGCAATGTTTTTTACTTCAATTAACATTATTATAAGGATACTATATTTATTATATATATTTAATTGACTTAAAAGTTACTGGGAGAGAGACATGAATTTAGATTTTGCATCCGTATGGGAAATGATTTCAGATATTATTCCTGATAATCAAGCTCTTATTTGCGAAGATGAAGTAATTTTGTGGAAAGATTATGATATACAATCAAGCAAGATTGCCACTGCCCTATCAAATGCAGGACTTTCGGCAAATTCGAAAGCAGGCCTATACCTTAATAATTCAAATGAATACTTAATTGGTCAAAATGCAATTTTTAAAATTGGTGGGGTGCCCATTAATGTAAATTACAGATATGTTGCAGAAGAGCTTATATATCTTCTTGATAATTCTGATTCTGAAGCTGTCTTTTATCATGCTTGTTACAGTTCAAGAATCAAAGAAATAGCAGATTCTCTTCCAAATATAAAAGTTTGGATAGAAGTAGCAGATGGGTCCGTGTCTCAATATAAAGACGCTCTTAAATTTGAAGAGTTGCTAGAGAGTTGTGATCCAATGGAAAGAATACATAGAGATCCAAATACAATTTATATGTTATATACAGGTGGAACGACAGGAATGCCCAAAGGTGTAATGTATAAACAAGGTGAATTTTTAGTTTATCTTTTTAGGACCTTAAAGGCCATGGGATATGACGTACCTGAGGATATAAATAATCTAGAGCAACAAATATATGACTTTAAAAAAGAAAATACTTTTATTAAAAGCTTAGTTGGTTGTCCGTTAATGCATGGAACTGGAATGTGGCTTGGAGCCTTTTTGCCTTTGTTGCTTGGTGGAACAGCAATAACTTCCAAAAATCTTGGGTTTGATGCAGATCAAATTTGGAAGCAAGTAGAAGATACACAAACTACAAATATAGTTATTGTTGGAGATGCTTTTGCAAGACCAATGTTAGATGCTCTTGATAGAGCCGTTGAATCTGGAAAACCATATGACTTAAGTTCAGTAAATGTAATTATCTCAAGTGGGGTTATGTGGAGTGAAGAAGTAAAAAATGGCTTACTAAAACACCATAATATGATGTTAATGGATACCATGGGTTCTACTGAAGGTGGGATGGGTAGCTCAGTTTCAAACAGAGATAATCCACCAAAAACAGCAAAATTTTCACTCAATCCTGGTGTAATAATCCTTGCAGACGATGGAGAAATTCTTGAACCAGGATCTGATAAAATTGGAATGATTGGAACAAGTGGACTCGTTCCAGTTGGATACTATAAAGATAAGGCAAAATCAGATAAAACTTTTAAAGAAGTAAATGGTATTAGATATAGTTTTCCTGGTGATTACGCTAAATTAGAAAAAGATGGCAGTATCACTCTTCTTGGCAGAGGAAGTAATTGTATTAATTCTGCTGGAGAAAAAATATATCCCGAAGAAGTTGAGGAAGCTATAAAAAGAAATAAAGAGGTTTTTGATTGTCTTGTTGTGGGAGTTGATGATCAAAAATTTGGACAAAAAGTAATAGCAGTTGTCTCAATGGAATCAGATACACATATTACTCAAGACTCATTAGTGGATTCTACAAGAGCATTTCTTGCAGGATATAAACTTCCAAAAAAAATAATTTTTGTAGATGAAGTAAAAAGAGCTCCTAATGGAAAAGCTAATTATAAATGGGCAAAAGAAATTGCTAATGAAAGTCTTTAAAAAAAAGTATTACTTATTAATATTATTTTTTTCGATTAATGCTTTTTCTTTAGAACCAATTGCTTACTTAAATTCATTAGGTTATGAACCGGCTCAAAAAAAACTAGCCTCTAGCAAAAATGGAATGATTACTTCTCAGCATTTTCTGGCAACTGCTGTTGGTGAAAAAATTCTTAATAAAGGTGGAAATGCTTATGATGCTTCAATTGCAATTGCTTTCACACTAGCTGTAGTTCTTCCAAGGGCTGGCAATATTGGTGGAGGTGGTTTTATGGTTATTTATGATGGTGAGACTAAAAAACCTTATTCAATAGACTTTAGAGAAAAAGCTCCTGAATTTTCATCTAAAGATATGTATTTAAATAAAGATGGCACTTTTAATGATCTAAAATTATCTACATTTGGATATTTAGCTAGTGGAGTTCCTGGAACGGTAGCAGGTTTATGGGAAGTTCATAAAAAATTTGGTTCATTACCATGGAACGTTTTAATAGAAGATGCGATATATTTTGCAGAAAATGGATTTGAAATTACTCCATTTTTAGCAGATATATTATTGAGATATAGTGAAGATTTGTCTTCTTTTCCTGAGACAAAGGAGATATTTCAAAAACATTATCCTAATTTTAAAAATAAAATGCTTGTTCAATCAGATCTGGCAAATACTTTAAGAATTATTGCATCCAAAGGCAGAGATGGATTTTATAAGGGAGAAATAGCAGAAAAAATATCTAGCGAAATGAAAACTAATGGAGGGCTGATTACAAAATCTGATCTTCAAAAATATAATCCTGTTTGGAGAGAGCCTTTAATTTCTGAATACAGAGATACAAGTATTATTACTATGGGTCCACCCTCTTCTGGAGGTCTTCACATAATTCAAATGTTAAACATTATTGAAAATTTTGAGCTAAATTTAATGAAACATAATTCACTAGAATATATAAACCTTTTGGCTGAAGTAATGAAATATGCATATTCTGATAGATCGAAATATTTGGGTGATCCTGATTTTTACGAAGTTCCAATTAAAAAGATTACTAGTAAAGATTATGCAAAGAATATCTTGAGTAATATTAAAATTGGAAAAGCTACGCCAGCAAATGATATTTATCCAGGAAAACATTTAATGAAAGAAAGTCATGAAACAACTCATTTCTCAGTAGCTGATAAATCAGGAAATGTTGTTTCAATGACATATACTTTAAATTCAACATTTGGCTCTAAAGTTGTTATTAAAGATACAGGTATTTTAATGAATAATGAAATGGATGATTTTTCAGCTGCGCCTGGAATTCCCAATCAGTTTAATTTATTAGGAGCAGAAGCTAACCAAATAACACCATTTAAAAGACCGCTCAGCTCAATGACTCCAACAATAGTGCTCAAAGATGAAGAACTATTTTTTACAACTGGAAGTCCTGGTGGATCTAGAATAATCTCTGCCGTTCTTCAATCTATTTTAAATATTATTGATTTTGGAATGGACTTAGAGGAAGCAACTTTTGCCAAAAGAATTCATCATCAATGGTATCCTGATATTTTAGAATTTGAATTCTCTTTGGATGAAGAAATTAATATGAAATTACAAAAAATGGATTATGTTACATCCATTGTTATACCGTTAACTTGCCTTCAAACTATAATGTTCAAAGATGGTATTTATTATGGATATGGCGACTTTAGAAGAGTAGACGCATTTGCATCAGGAGAGATAATTGTTAGATAAATTACTTATAATTGGAGCCTATGCTATACCAGTTTTAGTTCTTCTATTTATTTGTTTTTATATAACAAAAAAGTAAAAAAATT
>PBKO01000018.1 GCA_002721465.1 Gammaproteobacteria bacterium
TGAGAATATATGAATGTTATAAAATTGATCAGCTAATACAAGGTTATCTTGGATTTTAATTTCTCTAAAAAATATAACCAATGTTTCACCATTAAATAATTTTTTTAAAATACCTGAGACAGTTATTGATAAAATTGCCACATATAACAAAAGATGATTTAGCTTAGCTATAAATTTTTGACCCTTAAAAATACTTGGATCTAACTTTGGTGTAGGATTAAAAATTTTAATCAGTAATCTAAAAATAACAATGTAAAATATTGATAATCCAATTGTAACATGAATATTTTCAATTGTTATTCTTCCATCTCCAAAATCAAGATCAACTAGGTAAAAACCAAGAGGAATTTGAATAAAGAGTAATATTGCACTAAGCCAATGTAACACCTTTGAAATAATTCCATACTCTGTTAGGGTATTTTTAAAATGCATTCTTTAGTAAAACATATAACGTGTTGTTTTGGTATTGTTTTGTTGTCTCTTTGTATAACAGTAGTTGGAACTAAAAGTGTTGCTGATCAGTCTGTAGAGGAAATCATCAAAAGTAGAAAAGCTATTTTTAGTAAGAATTATAGTACAGCAAAGCGGGTTCAAGCTTTATCTTCAAATGGAGATTTTGATAAAGCAAAAGAATTGATGATTGAAATGAGTGGAAATTATAAAACATTACTAGGATTATTTCCTGAAAATACTCAGGAAGGATTTAAGACAGAGTCTTTACCTATAATTTGGCTGGAAAAAGATTCTTTTAATTCTTTGATGCAAAAATCCTCAGATAATATGATAAAACTTACTTCATTAATTGAGGACAGTGATGATATTCGTGCAACTCTTCGAGAATTTATGTGGAGTAGCTGTAAGGCATGTCATAGTAAATATCGAATGCCTCATTAGTTTATCAATCAGTGATTCCGCTAAAAGTAACAGACCATCTTGTAAATATATTATTCAGGAAATTTATGTTCATATGGTTATTATTAAAAATAGAGAAAAAGTTTCAAATCAATTGGCTATAAACAAATATTTTAATAGTAATCATTTTAAAGATTTAGCAAAAGGAATACCTTATGATCGTTTTATTGAAGGATTAAGAGATAAGTGTCACGGAAAGTTAAAAAAATTTGTTAATGAGAAATAAGCAAACTATTGATCCAACAATTATTGAAATACAAAATAAATTAAACAAATTAAGCGAAGTTGAATTAGATAATACTTATTGGGAGATAGAAGTTGTTAAATTTTTTACGTGAGGACAAATTATGGAATTAGAGGATAGACTTAAATATTTAATATCTTAACAAGTAATTAAGGAAAATCGGAATTAAAATGAGGTATTAAAGATAATTATGAATTTTTATAAAAATTATGAAAAAAAAGGACACAGAGGCAATACTTTAATAAAAAACTCTTAAACCTGATAATTAAGTTTTAAGGGTCCGCTCTTTAAGATATTACCTAAAGAGCTCCCTTATATTGCCTTTTTGGCATTTAAATCCAAAAGGATTTTATTTTTTAATTGTTTTTGGAATATAAAGCTTTTCAGCTAAGTGTCAGGTGGTGATAAATTTAACATAATAACCTCCTCATAAAAAAATTAATTATAATTTAAATAATTTCAATTAATTTATTTTCATTTTAATAAAATATATTTCTTGAATACAACCATTTGCTTTAGTATATTCCCGGTATCCAAACCAATATCTTATATTTATCTTATTAAATTAATTTGCAGCAAAACTTTTTTAATGAGAGTCTCTAGGATTTAATGAGAGTCTCTAGGAATACCTTTTGAAGTAGATACTTTTAAATAAATGCCTCGTGACTTAATACAAGCACCATCTTCAAGTTGACCTACAGTATCTCTGAAAATTTCCTGCCAAGGTGTTTGGTTATTAATTTTAAACTTTCTTCTTTTTTTTCTTCTATTTTTAAATTCTGGCTGAGAAATTAGTAAATCTACTCTTCTTCTATTCAAATCTATTTTTATCTTATCACCAGTTTTAACAATACCTAGATCACCTCCAACAGCAGACTCTGGCGATACGTGAAGAATTGAGGGGCTCGCAGATGTTCCACTTTGTCTTCCATCACCAATTGTTGGTAATGTATTAATACCTTTTTTTAACAATCTATCAGGTGGCTGCATATTAATTACTTCTGCTGAACCAGGATATCCAACAGGTCCGCATCCTCTTAGTATTAAGATAGAATTTTCATCAATTTTAAGTTTTCTACTATTTAATCGTTTGTGATAATCCTCAGGTCCTTCAAAGACAACCGCTTTACCATCAAAAACGTTAGGTTGTTTAGGATTTGCAAGATATCTGTCTCTAAATTCTTTACTTATTACAGATGTTTTCATTATAGCTGTTGAGAAAAAGTTACTTCTCATTACTAAAAATCCAGCATTTTCTGCAAGAGCATTTTTAAAAGTTTTTATTACTTTAGAATTTATTTTTATTTTCTTTTTCAAATTTTCAGCAATATTTTTACCAGTAACAGTAAGTAAATTAGGATGAATTTTTTTATTTTTTATTAATTCTTTCATAACAGCCGGAATTCCTCCTGAGCTAAAAAAACTTTCCATTAAATATTCACCAGCTGGCTGGCAATTTACAAGTAAGGGTATATTATGACCTAATTTTTGCCAATCAGTTAAATTAAACTTGATACCCATATGCTTTGCAATTGCACCTAAATGGGTGGTACAATTACTTGATCCTCCTATTGCACTGGCAACTACTACTGCATTTTCAAATGCCTTTCTGGTCATAATTTTTGATGGCGTTAGATTTTCATGAACCATACCAACAATTCTTTTTCCTGTTTCAAATGAAATTTGTTTTCTTTCTTTATATGGAGCAGGTATAATTGCACATCCAGGCAGTGACATACCTAATGCCTCTGCAACAGAATTCATGGAGGAGGCAGTGCCCATCGTATTACAATGACCAACACTTGGTGCTGAAGATGTAGCCATATCCATAAACTCATCATAATTGATTTTACCTTTTGCTAATAATTTTCTAGCTTCCCAAATTATAGTACCTGAACCTGCTAATTTACCTTTATAAAAACCATCTAACATTGGACCACCAGATAAAACAATTGCAGGAATATTTACTGTTGCAGCTGCCATTAGAGCAGCTGGTGTAGTTTTATCGCATCCAGTCGTTAAAATTACTCCATCAATTGGATATCCGTAAAGAACCTCTACTAATGANANATANGATAAATTTCTATCCAACATTGCTGTAGGTCTTTTTCCAGTTTCTTGTATTGGATGAGTTGGAAATTCCATTGGNATNCCTCCANCTTTTCTTGATNCCATCNTTNATTTTTTTACTTANNGATAAAAAATGCCTATTACAAGGNGATANNTCACTNCCTGATTGNGCTATNCCTATNATTGGTTTTCCAGATTGTAAATCTTNTCTTTTAAGNCCATANTTCATNTANTTTTCNANATATAATGCNGTCATGTCAGGATTNTTTGGATTNTTAAACCATTGATCACTTCTCAATTTTGTTTTTCTTTTTTTTGGCATTTAAAATNATTGGTTTGTTTAAAATATAAGTTATATAATAAANTTATGTTTANTCTAATAGTATTAAANCATAAANNNAGTGNTGACATNATTTAANAATCTTNTTTGAGTTCAATCANAATTAATGAAAAAAATTGGTTTTATTGGAATTGGTTTAATGGGNTTNCCAATGNCAAAAAATATACTTAAATCAGGTTATAAATTAANAGNATTTAATAGGNCATTANTCTAAAGCTAANGCNNTAGAGNAATTTGGAGCTGAAATTAAANAAACNNTNGGTGAANTAGTTAANGGTAGCGANNTTATNATAACAATGTTGACTGANGACAAAGCTGTTAATGAAGTTANTAGTAGTNCAAACTTNACGGATAATTTANAACCTGGANCAATTGTGATCGANATGAGTTCAATTAANCCAANTACTGCAAANANNCATGAAAAAAATTTGAGTTTAAAAAAAGNTNAGTATTTAGANGCNCCTGTTTCNGGNGGTACAGTNGGTGCAGAGGAAGGTTCTCTTGCTATCATGNTNGGAGGAGAAANNAAAGTTTTCAAGNAAGTTAAAGATCTTTTGAAAACNATGGGTAANCCTACATTNGTTGGACCAGTNGGNAGTGGACAANTTTCAAAGCTNGCAAATCAAATTATTGTTGGTTTAACAATNGGTGCTGTGGCTGAAGCTATTACATTNTGTGAAAAAGCAGGTGCAGACCCAAANAAAATGATNAGTGCANTATCTGGNGGTTGGGCAGATAGTAAAGTTTTACAAACACANGGAAAAAGAATGATNGATAAGGATTTTAGTCCAAAAGGTAAAACTTNTACACATTTAAAGGATATGAATAATATTTTAGANAGTGCAAATACTTTTAATACTCATTTACCTATTTCAAATTTAGTTAAAGAAATGTATAAAAANTTAGTTGAAAATGGNNATGGNAACNAAGANCATAGTNCANTNTANANNGAAATTGAAAGAATNAACNAAAAATGANNANAAGATTAGANGGNAANAANATTATTGTAACNGCTGCNGGACAAGGAATAGGAAAAGCNACTGCTNTTGCATTTCATAATGAAGGTGCAAATGTTATNGCAACAGANATNAATGATAAAACCNTANNTGATTTAAATAANGAATTTCNAAATATACAAGTNNNAANATTAGANTCNACNAATAACAATGCNATTTTANATTTNNCAAANNCNTTAGATAAAGTTGATGTATTATTTAATGCTGTAGGATTTGTTCANCATGGAACNNTTCTAGANTGCNANGAAANAGACTGGGATTTTTCAANTAATGTAAATNTNAAATCNATGTNTTTTATGTGTAAAGCGATATTACCNNTAATGGTAAAACANAATGGNGGAAGTATNATNAATGTTTCATCATGTGCCTCCAGTTTAAAAGGTTTTCCAAATAGATTTGTNTATGGGACNACGAANGGTGCAGTGATTGGNTTAACNAAATCTATTGCNGCTGATTTTGTTAAACAAAATATAAGATGTAATTCAATTGCACCAGGTACAGTTTTTTCTCCATCATGGCAAGAAAGAGTTAACCAAAGTCCAGATCCTNTTCAGGCTAAGAAAGATTTTATAGCGAGACAACCTATGGGAAGATTAGGAACAGCCGATGAAATAGCTGCAGTAGCTCTTTATTTAGCCAGTGATGATGCAACATTTACCACGGGAACCACAATTTCTGTTGATGGCGGGATATCAATATAATTAAATAACAAAAAGGAGAATTATGAAATTATTAAGAATAGGTCAAAAAGGAAAAGAAAAGCCTGCTGCTTTAGATAAAGATGGAAAAATAAGAGACATAAGTTCACATATAAAAGATTTAAATCCTAATAATTTGAATTTTGATACAATCTCTAAGTTAAAAGGTGCAGATTTATCATCGCTACCAGAACTATCAGGCGATGAAAGAATTGGCTCATGTATAACGGAGCCAGGAAAATTTATTGCTATAGGATTAAATTTCTCTGACCATGCAGCAGAAACAGGGGCTGAAGCCCCTACCGAACCAATAGTNTTTATGAAAGCTACAAGCTGCATTAACGGTCCGAACGATGACATAGAAATTGTGTCTGGATCAAAAAAACTTGATTGGGAAGTTGAGCTAGGAATTATTATTGGAAAAGAGACAAAGCATATATCCGAAGATCAATCTCAAGATCACATTTTAGGTTATTGTTTAGTAAATGATATTAGTGAACGAGAGTGGCAAATAGAAAAAATGGGACAATGGGTTAAAGGAAAATCTCACGACACATATGGACCAATTGGACCATATCTAGTTACAAAAGATGAAATCTCAAATGTTAATAATTTAAAAATGAGTTTAGATGTTAATGGAAACAAAATGCAAAGAGGAAACACTAATACAATGATATTTAATGTAAATTTTATTGTGTCCTATCTAAGCAAGTATATGTCTCTACAACCAGGTGATATCATCACAACAGGAACTCCCCCTGGAGTAGGTATGGGTATGAAGCCTCAGCAGTTTTTAAAAGCTGGAGATACCATGAGATTATCAGTTGAAAACTTAGGTGAGCAGAACTCTAAAGTTATTGCTCTCTAAATTTCTGTGAGAATCAAAACATCAACCCCAAAAATTTTATGGAAATTAAAATCAAAGTTAGGTGAGGGAACACTTTGGGTTAAGGACCATAATACGATATATTTCGTAGATATTAAAAAAAAAACGATCAACTGTTTAAACATAAAAAAAAATAAAAAAAAAATTTATAGAATAAATAAAGAAATAGGATTTCTTGCACATATAAAAAATAATATTTTTATATTAGGATTGCAGGGTGAAATAAGAATTCAAAATCTAAAAACAAAAAAAAACTTTTGTATCAATTCCTATAGAATCCAAAATTAATTTAAATAGAATTAATGATGGTAAAACCGATATAGTTGGGAATTTATGGTTTGGAACAATGGATAACCTTGAAAGGAAATTGGATAAAGGCTCATTATATAAATTAGATAAAAATCTAAAGCTAACAAAGGTAGATAAAAATTACAGAATAACGAATGGTCCAGCTTTTTTAGACCAGTTTAATTTTTATCATACAGACAGTTCAAAAAGAAAAATTTATAAAATTAAAATTGATAAGAAAGACAATATTATAAATAAAAAAATTTTTAAAAAATTTTTACCGGAGGATGGTTCACCAGACGGTATGACACTAGATAAACATAAAAATTTATGGGTAGCACATTATGCTGGAGCATGTGTTTCTGTGTTTAATCATAAAGCAAAATTAATTCATAAAATTAATTTTCCTGCAAAAAATATTACTAACTGCACATTTGGTGGAAAAAATAATAATGAACTTTTCGTAACAACTGCAACTAAAGGAATGAGCAGAGCAGATTTGCGAAAATTTAGATACTCAGGTTCATTATTTAGTGTAAAGACTAATACCAAAGGATTATTTCAAAAAAAATTTATTTTAAGTGATGAAAAAAAGAGATCTTTATTATGAAAGAATACCAACAAAATTATTAAGAGAAGATATTCGTTATCTTGGATCTATACTTGGTGAAGTCATCAAAGAGCAAGAAGGTAAGAAATTTTTTAATTTAGTCGAAAAAGTTAGAAAACTATCAAAAGCTAATAAAATTAATCTTAAAAATAATAATTCATTTAAAAAATTAGTTAAGACTGTAAAAAGCACAAGTCCTAAAGATACTTTAAGATTAACTAGAGCATTTAGTCATTTAATAAATTTTATTAATTTAGCAGAGTCCATAGATACAGCCAGAAATTTAGATGAGTATGAAACAAAAAGAAAAAATTTAAAGTACAACATATTTATTGAGGAAATATTTAGGAATCTATTTAAAAATAAAAATATATCTAATACTAAAATTTACAATCTTGCTAAAAGTTTGGATATTGGAATAGTATTAACAGCTCACCCAACAGAGGTTAAAAGAAGAACATTAATTCAAAAATATCATAAAATTATTAAAATTTTAGAGCAAAGAGATCTTTTCAAAGACTATCCCTCAAAATTAAAGTTGTTAAATCAACAATTGAGAGATGAGTTTTCAATTATTTGGAACACAGATGATTTAAAAAGAAAGAAGCCAAGTCCATTTGAAGAGGCTAGATGGGGACTAGCTATCATAGAGGATAGTCTTTGGGATACAATTCCAAAAGTATATAGAAGATTAAATTCAATTTTTNTAAAAAATATGAATAAGGGATTACCAAAAAATTTTAATCCTATTCAGTTTGGTTCATGGATGGGTGGTGATCGAGATGGAAATCCCTCTGTAACCTCTAAAGTAACAAAAGAAGTCATTTTATTATCTAGATGGGAAGCAGCAAAACTTTATGAAAAAACTTTAACTAAAATTATTAGATCTTACTCCATGAAAAAATGTTCAAAAAAAATTAGCTACCAAGTAGGTAAATCTTTCGAACCTTACCGTGTATTTTTAAGACCACTAAGAGATAAAATGAGGTTAACTCATATATCAATTGAACAGCATCTAATAAATGACAAACCATTAAACAAAAAAAATTTATTAAGTTCAAGAGAAGAAATTTTAAAACCCTTAAGAGTTGTAAGAGAGTCCTTGGAGCAAAATCAAAACGAAAATATAGCAAGTGGTGATTTATTAGATCTTATGAGGAGGGTAAAGTGTTTTGGAATAAATTTAGCGAGATTAGATATCAGACAAGAATCATCAAGACATACGCAATTAATTACTGAGTTAGTTAAGAAAAAATACAATAAAAATTATCATGAATTTTCTGAAGAGGAAAAAATTAATTTTTTAAGATCTAAACTAATTTCAAATAATAATTTTATAAATAATTTCAAATTTTCTAATAAAGATAATGATGAAGTTTGGTCTACGTTTAAAATACTTGCTGATGAACCATCAGAATGCTTAGGCGCATATGTAATTTCAATGACAACTTGTGCGTCTGATATTTTAGCAGTTTCATTACTTCAAAAAGAGGCAAAAATAAAAAATAAATTAAGAGTTGTACCACTATTTGAAACGCTAGATGATTTAGTTAATGCGAGTCAAATAATGAAGAATTTGTTTTCAAAAAATTGGTATAGAAAATTGATAAATAATAAACAAGAAGTAATGATAGGTTATTCAGACTCTAGCAAAGACGCAGGAAAAATATGTGCAAGTTGGCATCAATATAAAGCGCAAGAGCAAATTATCAAATTAGCTCAAAAATACGATCTTCATGTCAGTTTTTTTCATGGAAGAGGAGGGTCTCCTGGAAGAGGTGGGGGGCCAATACAGGCAACTTTAAGATCTCAACCTCCTAATTCAGTCAATGGAAAAATAAGAATTACAGATCAAGGCGAAGTTATACAGCAAAAATATGGTTATCAACCAATTGCAGAATATAATTTGTGTAGCTACATTGGGGCTGTGACTGAGGCAACTCTAAATCCANCAATAAGTCCAAAACCAAACTGGAGGGCATTAATTGAAAAAATGTCTGATATTTCTAAAAGTTCATACAGAAAAAATATTAATCAAAATTCAGAATTTATAAAATACTTTAGAAATGTTACCCCCCATCTGGCACTCGGAAAATTATCTATAGGATCAAGACCTTCAAAGAGAAAGAACGTTGATAATATTAAAAGTTTAAGGGCTATACCATGGGTATTTGCATGGACACAGATTAGACTAATGTTACCTGCGTGGTTAGGTAGCGCTGAGGCTTTAAGATATGCATATATAAAAAAATTTAGAAAAACTTTAATAGATATGGAAAAACATTGGCCCTTTTTTAATTCAATGCTAGATATACTTGACATGGTAATAACAAAGGCCGATCCAGAAATTTCTAAAATTTACGAGAAATATTTAGCTGATGAAAAATTAAAAAGAGTCGGAAAAAAACTCAGATTTCAGTTTGAAGCTATAAAAAAACTTAACAAAAAAATTACGACAAAGGAAATTTTTTTAACACGTAAACAATTTAGAACATTGATTATTGTTAGAAATATCTATTCAGAAGTACTAAATATTATTCAACCGATTGTTATTTATAAACTAAAAAAAAGTAAAAATTTATCTGATAAAAAATATTTAAATGACTCTCTTTTAACATCTATAGCGGGTATATCAGCAGCAATGAAAAATACAGGCTAATGGTTGAGTTTTTAATCGCGTTTGGTGCTGGATTAATAAGTTTTTTATCACCTTGCGTATTACCTTTAATTCCAGGATATGTTTCGTATATTTCAGGGCAATCCCTTCAAGAAATTTTAGAGTCAAAAAAAACAAACTTTTTTCCTTTAGTTTTATTTTGTTTGGGGTTTTCAACTGTATTTGTATTGTTAGGGGCATCAGCTTCGTTTTTAGGACAAGCACTTCTAAAGAATTCTGAAGTTTTAAGAATTATTGCGGGAATAATTATTGTTATATTTTCTTTTCAATTATTAGGTATTATAAATATTTCATATCTAAATTTCGAAAAAAGATTTGATGCAAAAGAGTCTAGAAATATTTTATTTCCATACGTCATTGGTCTTGCATTTGGATTTGGATGGACTCCTTGTATTGGACCAATACTAGGTTCTATTTTAGCTTTAGCGTCAATAGAAGAAACATTATCAAGGGCGATAATATTACTAATATCTTATTCTTTAGGTCTTGCTATACCTTTTGTATTGTCGGGCTATTTAATTCAAAGATTTTTGTTATTTTCTAAAAATTTTAGAAAAAATATAAATTTAATTTCTAAAATAGGTGGAATAACTCTTTTAGTTACAGGTATTTTAATATTAACTAACCAATTGCAAGCAATTGGGTTTTATATAATTAAAATTTTTCCTTTTATGCAAAATTTCGGCTAAAAGNATAGTATGAAAATTTACCAAATAGACTCAAGTGCTAGAAAAAAAGGCTCAACTTCTAGAGCATTAGCTAGAAAATTATTAGAAAAGTTAAAGAGACCTGGAGATGAAGTTATATACAGGGATTTAGATGAGGAAATGCTATTTGTGAGTGGTTTAACCGAGTCAGGTATGAAAATTGAGGAAAAAGATCAAACAGAACATCACAAAAAAATGTTTGAATTATCAGATCAACTCGTAAAAGAACTAAAGGAAAGTGANATTATTATTATTTCAGCTCCAATTTATAATTATGGCCCACCAGCTACATTAAAAGCTTGGACAGATTTAGCAGCTAGAATTGGAGAGACTTTTAAATTTAAGGCAAATGGAAGAAGGGAAGGATTATTAAAAAATAAAATTGCATATTTAGTTATTACTTCCGGTGGTACAAAACTTAATAGTTCTGAGGATTTTTTAACACCCTGGCTGAAATTTATTTTAAATTTTTTTGGAATTAAAAAAGTAGAGGTAATCAGCGCAGACCAAATGGCTCTTGATTATGAAAAATCAATTAAAAATGCTGAAGCCCAAATTGACAATTTGTTTAAAAATTAAATTTTCTTTTTAGATGTCTAAGTTTACCCTCAGTGCTATCATAGTCAATATAACAACCTTGTAAAAATCTTTCACCCTCATTAACTTCATAAGCAGTTCTTCCATGTAGCAGTCTATAGTTATCCATCATAATTAAATCTTCATTTTTCAATTTAAATTCAATTTTATATTTTTCTGAGTTGTACATATCAGATAATTTTTTACGAGCTTTATAAAATAAATTTAATTTTTCTTTATCTATAACTGGAACATAATCTAGTCGAGGGCTAAATCTTACTTGTTTAAAACTTTTATCTATATTTAGCTCTATTAATGGACACCAATTTTCTAGAATGACATCTTTATCTATAAATTTAAATTTTACTTTTACCTCAGTCAATATTTTATAAAATTCTGGTTTTTCTTTTTTTAAATCATTAGTCACTGTAAATCCATCTACCAATGTAGATAAGCCACCAGTTACATTATTTTTAATACAATGCAAAAGTTGAATACATGGCACAGGATTTCTATAAGGATTATCGGTATGAGGAGAAAGAGCTAAAGAAGTATATGCGAGATCATTCGCGTTAGGTTTTGATTTAACATTAAAACATTCTCCAAAATTAGTTTTTCTAACACTTCCTATAGAATTAGCAAATTTAAGAATAAAATTTTCTTTGTTTGGGACTTGTTTCAATATAACAAAACCATATTGATAAAACTGAACAAGTAAATCGTACATCTCCTTACTTTCAAAAAGATTATCTTTATATTCAAAATTTTTTATATCGGTTAATGAGCTATTCCATTTGATTTTGTTTAAAGATTTTATAACTTTATCTTCGTTATATAAATCTGAGGTGATGTTATCTATTTTTAATTTAATAGAAACGCCATCATTAAAATCAATGTCAAGATAATTATCTTTTATAACTGCTTTGTCTATATTTATTTCAATATTCAAAGATGATGGATCAAATAATCTTTGCTGAGTTCTTTCATCTAAAAATTTTTCCCCAGTTGCTCTTTCTCTTAACCAAAAAGGATGGATTTCTTTTTTTACTAAACCATTATTAAAGAAAACTTTATTTTTATTAAGCTTTAATTTCATACTTTAAACTTCACAATTATTGAAAAATTATCTTTAATCAACATAAATTAAATAGTATGAGTTCCCTGTGAATAAATTTGATTCAAAAAAATATTCAGTATTTGCTAACTTTTTAAACAAATTAGCTCAGGATCTTACTAATTTTTATTTTTCTAAGTTAAACAAACCTTTTAAGGTATCAAATAAACTCAAAGGAAAGGGTTATGACCCTGTGACAACATCCGATAAAGCATTTGAGAAATTTATAAGATCTAAAATAAAAAAAAAATTTCCTAACCACCAAATTATTGGAGAGGAATTTGGACAGAATAAAGTAAGCAGTGAATTTACCTGGGTAATTGATCCTATAGATGGGACTAGATCTTTTGTAATAGGGAATCCGACATGGAGTAATCTAATTTCTTTGAATCATAAAGGTTATCCAGTTTTAGGGCTTGCAAATTTTCCTGTTTTAAAAAAATATTATATAAATTACTCAGATAAAATAGCTTATGTAGTCGAAAATGGAAAAAGAAGAAAAATTAAAGTAAATAAAAAAGGTACTTTTAGTGATGTAAAAGTTTCTGCTGCATTTCATGGTTCACTTACTTTAAATGAACAAAAAAAAATTCCAAAAATTATAAAACTAATGCAGTTCCCTTGCAGTGATGCTTTAAGTTATTCTCATTTAGCTGAAGGTAGGCTTGATATAGTTATTCAATGTTCTAATAAGATTTGGGATATTCATCCACTGATACCAATAGTAAAAGCTGCAGGTGGACATTTAAATACTTGGGATAATAAAGATGCAATTAAAGGAGGAAATATTTTGGTTTCATCAAATAAATCTCTCCATAATAAATTTTTGAAATTACTTAAACCTGTAAGTTAATAATTCTACCTAATTATGAATTTAATGTATATTTTTAAAATATTGAGCAAAGAAGAGTGGAATAAAGCTATAAACATAAGAGTTTATTCTGGTTCATCGAAACATATAGATGATGGAAATATTCATTTTCTGAAGAACAACAAGTCTTAGATACTTTAAAAAAATACCTCTTTAAACAAAATAATTTAATCTTATTAAAAGTACATACTTTAAATCTTGATAATTTACTTTGGGAAAAAGCTTTTAATGGTGATTTGTATCCTCATTTGTGTTCAACTCTTGACCTAAAAAACGTTAGAGATCAATTTGAATTAGTCTTAATTCAAAATGAAATTCACTAATTACCAGACAATTTCATAAAATAATATTAGATATTAATTTAATTTTCCTAAATAATTAACCATTACTACTCCAATTATTATTAATATTATTCCAACTATTCCATAAATATTTGGAATTTGATTAAATTTAAGCACCGCAAATAGAACAACTCCTGTTACAGTTAATCCACTGTAAGTAGAATAAGCAAATCCAACTGGAAGAGCTGACATAGCCTTTGCTATTGAAAACATAGTAATACACATAAATAATATACATAAAAACGAGGGGGTAAATTTTGTAAAACCATGAGAAATTTTAGCTAGACTGTTTGAGGCTATTCCAAAAATAATACCATTTGCTAAAAATAAATATGCTAATAGCGGTTTCATAATTACTCCCTTGATGCAATTTTGTGGACTATAGGTCTTATAATTGGCGCTAGTAAAAAAGCAGCTACCAAGGCAACTGGAAAGGCAAACATCCAAGAATAAAACCATCTATTAACAAAACCATCAGCTATACCTGTATTTATAGCAACTATAATACCACTCATTATAAAGCTCATACCAAATGACATAAAAATAATAAAAAATATTTGTGCGTATTTTTTTGGAAACATATTTAAATTTTTACTAACAGATTTACCATCAATACACCAGTAATGATAAAAGCTAGGCAATTTAGTGAATATAAATTTGGTACTTCGTTAAATCTAATAAAACCAACAACTAATGGTACTATAATTGTTAATACTGCAAATGATACATTATTTAAAACCATTGGTATATTCTTCATAATGTTCATAATTAAAGAGAGTGTATACATATATAATACTATCGTAATTGCGATTATAGTAAATAGAAGGAGAAGGGTAAAACCCTCAGTACTTTTTGCAAAACTATTTGAGGTGTCACTTTCGAAAACCGCAATTCCAAAAAAAAGTATGAAGTAGCGAGACTCATTTAATAACTTTAAATGAAATCTCGCTTAATTTATATAATTATTTAGGTATTGGAGTAGCTCCTGTCTCCAAGCTCGCTATTTTTCCATCTTTATATTTGTAAACAGCCATCACAGCTTCAAC
>PBKO01000020.1 GCA_002721465.1 Gammaproteobacteria bacterium
CCTAACTTCAAGGAAGGCCTCATCGATAAAATTCATTTGAAATTTCTACTGGGGTATTACGTTTGCTGTTTTTCTTTTTTTTGGGCCTTTATAGGTAAATTGTACAGTACCAGCAGCTTTTGCAAACAACGTATCGTCTTTACCAATTCCTACATTAATTCCTGGATGAGTATTTGTGCCTCGTTGACGAATTAGAATTTCACCAGCTTTTACAAGCTGGCCACCAAACCTTTTAACACCAAGTCTTTTTGCGTTGGAATCTCTTCCGTTCTTGCTTGATCCGCCTGCTTTCTTATGTGCCATTATTTAGCCTCTAACTTTATATTCTTAATTTCAATTTGAGTATGTTTTGCTCTATGGCCAACTTTTCTCATACTATGTTTTCTTCTTCTAAAGCGAAGAATGGAAATTTTGTCAGACTTTACAATATCTTTAACTTCAGCAGTTACTTTAACATTCGGTAAATAAGGTTGGCCAACCTCAACATTTTTTTCATCAACATAAAGAAGTACATTTTCAAAAGTTATCTTCTTACCCACCTCATCCTTAGTAAGGTCAATTGATAAGACCATACCTTTTTCAACTTTATGTTGTTTTCCGCCTGTTTCAATTACTGCATACATAATATAATCCTTTAAAGCTCGCAAAATATACGCTTTAATGAAGAATATATCAATACCTATAGATAATTTTTAACTTAAATACATAAACAAAATGAATGCTACAAAAGAACTGAGGGAAGTTGAAAAAATTCTAAAAAAAGACTTTACCAACGAAAAAATTATCTCAAATTTATATGGGCATATTTTTAATACAAATGGAAAAAAAATAAGAGCCAAGCTCAACCTTATATCTTCATATGGAACAAAAAGTAAAAATAGATATTTGCTTGCAGCTGTCATTGAGCTTCTTCACACTGCAACTCTAGTTCATGATGATGTTGTAGATGATTCACCAGAGAGGCGAGGTAAAAAATCAGTAAATTCAATGTGGTCAAATGCACATGGTGTGCTTATTGGAGACTATATTTATTCAAAAGCTTTTATACATATGGTGAATATCAAAAATATTAGTATATTGGAAGAATTATCATCAGCTACAAACGATATTTCTCAAGGAGAATTAATGCAATTAGATGCTTTAGGAAATCTCGATATAACTCTGAATAAACTCAAAAAAATCAGTTATTTCAAAACTGGTAGATTATTTGAAGCCTCTGCAAGAACAGGAGGTCTTTTATCAAAAAGTAGTGTTATGCAACTAGATTATTTAGGTGACTGTGCAAAGAATCTTGGTATCTTGTTTCAAATAAGAGATGACTTGTTAGATTATTCTATTGATAAAAAGATTGGTAAACCAAATTTTCAAGATTTAAAAGAAGGTAAAATTACTTATCCTTTTTACTATGCATATAAAAAAGCAAATCTAACTCAAAAAAAAGAATTAAAAAAAGCATTGGGCAAAAAATCAATAAATCAAAAAACGATATTAACGTTGATCATAAAACTTAATGGAATAAAAAAAACTGAAGAGCTTGCTAGTAAATATAGAAAAGATGCAATTTTATTAGCAAAAAAAATAGATAATCTTAAAATCCAGAAAGAAATGATAGAATTAATAGATCAATCACTCAATAGGAAAAAATGACGTTTACATCTAAAAATAGCTATTCAAAAAACGAACTTATTGATTGTTCAAATGGAGAGCTTTTTACAAAGGATGGAGATGGACGTTTACCGTCAGATCAAATGTTAATGTTTGATGAAATTTCACAAATAGATGATATTAGTGGTGAATATGGTAAAGGAATAATTAATGCAAGGTTAAAAATAGATCCTGACTTATGGTTTTTCAAATGCCATTTTAAAGAAGATCCTGTCATGCCTGGATGCCTTGGACTTGATGCTATGTGGCAGTTATTAGGTTTCTATCTCTTATGGTCAGGTTTACCTGGAATTGGAAGAGCGCTTGGAGCTGATAATATTAAATTTTTTGGTCAAGTTCTACCCTCTGCAAATGAAGTAAAGTATAAAATTGATATTAAAAGAATAATTAATAGAGGTGCTATTGTTGGAATTGCTGATGGAGAAATGTTTGTGGATGATAAAAAAATATATAGTGCTAGCAAACTTAAGGTTGGACTTTTTAAAGATCCGAGTAATTTCTAATGGATGATATTGTCATAACTGGTTTAGGAATAAAATCGTGCATCGGTAATGATTACGAAACAGTTAAAAAAAGCCTTCAGGAAGGAAAATCTGGAATTAGTTTTAATGAAACATATTCTGAAATGGGTTTTAGAAGTTGTGTTTCTGGCTCCATCGATATTAATTTATCAGATCATATAGATAGAAAATTACTTAGGTTCATGGGTGAATCATCTGGCTACTCGTATCTTGCTGCAAAAGATGCCCTGCAAATGTCTGGCCTTGAGGAAAGTGATTTAAGCTCACCTAGAATTGGAATTGTTGCTGGTTCAGGAGGATCCAGTACCAGAATTATGGTAGAAAATGGTGATATTGCGCGTGATAGAGGACCAAAAAGAATAGGGCCATATGGAGTAACAAGAAGTATGTCTAGCTCTATATCTGCAATACTATCAACTGCTTTTAAACTAAAAGGTATTAATTATTCGATTTCATCAGCCTGTGCTACTAGTGCTCACTGCATAGGTCATGCAGCTGAATTAATAAAGTCTGGTCAACAAGATGTGGTTATTGCTGGTGGTGCTGATGATGAACATTGGAGCTCTTCATGTTTATTCGATGCAATGGGTGCCCTGTCATCAAATTTTAATAATGCGCCTGAAAATGCATCAAGACCTTATGATTCAAATAGAGATGGCTTTGTAATTGCAGGAGGTGCTGGAATGATTATTCTTGAATCTGAAAATCATGCAAAAAAAAGAAATGCTAATATTATTGGGAAACTTTCGGGTTATTTTGCAAATTCAGACGGTTATGACATGGTTGCTCCATCGGGTGAAGGAGCCATAAGGTGCATGCAGGGAGCTATGGAGATTGCAGGTGTATCAATTGATTACATAAATGCGCATGGAACAAGCACTCCTGTTGGAGATATTGCAGAACTAAATGCAATTAAAGAATTATTTGGTTCTGAATGTCCAATGTTAAGTTCAACAAAATCTATGACTGGTCACTCTCTTGGTGCTACTGGAGTTCATGAAGCAATATATTCTATGATTATGTTGAATGAAGGTTTCGTGGCGCCATCTATAAATATTGAATCAATATGTGATGAAGCAAAAGATTTAAATATTGTTAAAGAAACTAAAAAAATTGAACTTGAAAATATACTTAGTAACTCATTTGGTTTTGGTGGAACTAATGCAAGTTTGATCTTAAGTAAATATTAAAACGGTATATCGTCATCAGTTAATCCTGGTCCACTATCATCTTCTGGGAACGGAGTATTTGATGAGCTGTCAGGCTCCATTGTTGAACCTGAGTTTGATCTAGATCCAAGCATTGTCAATTGATTTCCAAGAACTTCAGTTGTGTATTTATCATTACCATCTTTATCTTGCCACTTTCTAGTTTGAATTTTTCCTTCGACATAAACACTTGATCCTTTATCAAGATATTTTTCTGCAATTTCTGCAAGATTTCCAAAAAATACTACTCTATGCCATTCAGTTTTATCACGATTTTCGCCGGTCTCTTTATCTTTCCACGATTCTGAGGTTGCAATTGAAAGATTTGCAACTGCTGTTTGTGTAGCTGTGTAACGCATCTCAGGTTTTTGACCCAAATTTCCTACTAAAATTACTTTATTTACTCCTCTGCTCATAATTACCTCTTATAATATGTATGAAGTTTAACCTAATTTAATTTTTTCATCACGGAATTTTTTTCTTATGGACAGTATTTTTATTAAAGGCGCTCGAACGCATAATTTAAAGAATATAGATCTTGAAATTCCTAGAAACAAAATAATTGTAATAACTGGTTTATCAGGATCAGGAAAATCATCTCTCGCATTCGATACCTTATATGCCGAAGGACAAAGAAGATACGTAGAATCACTTTCAACCTATGCTAGAAGATTTTTATCGATGATGGAAAAACCAGATGTTGATCAAATTGAGGGACTTTCACCTGCAATTTCCATAGAACAAAAATCAACCTCTCATAACCCTAGATCAACCGTTGGTACAGTTACCGAGGTTTATGATTATCTAAGACTGCTCTACTCAAGAATAGGTACTCCAAGATGTCCTGAACATGGAGAAGAATTAAGAGCTAAAACTGTATCTGAGATTTGTGATGAAATTTTAAAGATTAAAGAGGGAACTAAAATAATGATTTTAAGTCCTGTTATCAGAGGTAAGAAAGGTGAGCATCTAGCCATTTATGAGGACCTTAGAAAAAGTGGATATGTAAGAGCTAAGGTAAATGGAGTTGTTTATCCACTTGAAGAATTCCCAGATCTGGAAAAAAATAAAAAACACGACATTTCAGCTGTAATTGATAGGCTTGTAATCAAGTCAACTGACGATATACGTTCAAGAATATCTGAATCTATTGAAACATCTTTGTATTTATCGGATGGTCTTGTAGAGGTTGAAAATATGGATGAAAAAAATATCAATCTTTTTTCCTCTAACTTTTCATGTTCACAATGTGGATATTCAATTGCAGATCTCGAACCAAGAATGTTTTCTTTTAATAACCCTTATGGAGCATGTGAAAAATGTGATGGATTAGGAGTGATACAGTTCTTTAATGAAAAGAGACTAATACAAGATGATGAGGTCTCAATAGCAAATGGTGCTATTAAAGGATGGACAAGAAGAAATAGATTTTATTACTATCAACTGAGATGTTTAAGCACACATTTCGATTTTAGTTTGACAACAAAATGGAAAGATTATCCAGATAAAATAAAAGAAATAATTTTATGGGGAACTAAAGAAAAAGTAGATTTTTCTCACAGATTTAGAAGTGGAAGTAGGATAGTAAGAAAACACAGATTTGAAGGAGTTATTCCATGTACAGAAAGAAGATTTAAAGAAACTGACTCTGAATATATAAGAAATGAATTAGCTAAATTAATGTCAGAAAGTTCTTGTGATGTTTGCTCTGGATCAAGATTAAACGAACAATCAAGAAATGTTTTTATTAATAATACTCAGATACATACCATAACTGGAATGAGGATAAATGATTCTTTGAATTTCATTAAGAATATGAAGCTTGAGGGATCAAAACAAAAAATAGCTGAAAAAATATTAAAAGAAATCAAAGATAGATTAACCTTTCTTGAGGATGTTGGTTTAAATTATTTGACTTTAGACAGGAGTGCTGAAACTCTTTCAGGAGGAGAGGCCCAGCGAATAAGATTAGCAAGTCAAATTGGTTCAGGTCTTGTTGGAGTAACATATGTTCTTGATGAGCCTTCAATTGGACTCCATCAAAGAGACAATACAAAACTAATTAAAACTCTAAATAATCTAAAGAATCTAGGAAATACAGTAATAGTTGTAGAGCACGATGAAGAAGCCATCAGGTCGGCTGATCACATCATAGATATCGGTCCAGGTGCGGGTAAACATGGTGGTGAAATATGTGCACAAGGCGACTTAAAAAGTATTTTAAATAATAAGAATTCAATCACTGCAGAGTATTTATCTGGTCAAAGAAAAATATCCATTCCAACTAAAAGATTGAATCCATCTGAACAAAAAATAAAGATAATAAATGCTAGTGAAAATAACCTTAATAAAATCACTGCTGAGATTCCTGTTGGTCTTTTTACATGTGTAACAGGTGTTTCTGGCTCTGGTAAGTCGTCATTAATAAATCAAACATTACTTCCCATAAGTTCTTTTATTTTAAATAAATCTAAATTAACCAAAGAAATTAAGTGTGAAAAAATTGAGGGGCTTGAGTTTCTAGATAAAGTTATAAGTATTGATCAATCACCAATTGGAAGAACTCCAAGATCAAATCCAGCTACTTATACTGGACTTTTTTCTCATATACGTGATTTGCTCTCTCAAACTGTTGAAGCAAGATCAAGAGGTTACAAGCCAGGGAGATTTAGTTTTAATGTCAAAGGAGGAAGATGTGAAGCTTGTCAGGGTGATGGAATGATAAAAGTAGAAATGCATTTTTTAGCTGATGTGTATGTCAAATGTGATGTATGTGATGGAAAAAGATATAACGAGCAAACTCTTGAAGTTAGATTTAAAGATAAGAATATTAACGATATATTAAATATGACGGTTGAGGAGGCTTTAGAGTTCTTTGATGCACATCCAGCAATTAAAAAGAAATTAGTTACTTTAAATGATGTTGGTCTTGGCTATATTACCTTAGGACAATCTGCACTGACATTATCAGGTGGCGAGGCTCAGAGAATTAAGTTAGCTAAGGAACTCTCAAAAAGAAGTACTGGAAAAACTTTGTTTGTTTTAGATGAGCCAACAACTGGACTTCATTTTGCTGATATTGAGCTTTTGTTAAAAGTACTTGATAGGCTCAAGAAACAAGGAAATACAGTTGTTGTTATAGAGCATAATCTTGATGTAATTAAAACAGCTGATTGGGTTATTGATCTAGGTCCAGAAGGTGGATCTGGTGGGGGCACTATAGTTGCAGAAGGTTCTCCAGAAAAAGTTTCTAAAGTTTCAAAATCTTTTACAGGTAAATTTTTAAAGGAAACGTTAAGCTAACTATTAAGCAGCAGGTTCTTCTTTTAATTCTGGATTATCACTAGTTTCAGAACTTTCCATATCTCTATCAACTAATTCAATAAATGCCATGTCAGCCTTATCTCCAGGACGGAATCCAGCTTTAATAATTCTTGTGTAACCACCCTTTCTTTCAAGAGAATTTTTAGCAACTTCAGTGAAAAGTTTTGCTACTGCTGCATCGGATCTCAGCCTTCTAAATGCAAGCCTTCTATTAGCTACATTATCCTCTTTCGCAAGAGTTATTAAAGGCTCAATAAATCCTCTTAACTCCTTAGCTTTTGGGAGAGTAGTTTTAATAATATCTCTTTCAATTAAAGCAATTGAGAGATTTTTCATCAATGCTTTTCTATGAGATGAATTCCTATTAAATTTTCTACCAGATTTCTTATGTCGCATTTTTTATCCTACTGGAGGCCAGTTTTCTACGTTCATTCCAAGAGATAATTCTTTTGAAGCTAGCACATCCTTAATTTCATTTAGAGACTTTTTACCTAAGTTTGGAGTCTTTAATAGATCAAACTCAGATCTATGAATTAGATCTCCAATTAAGAAAATACTTTCTGCTTTTAGACAGTTTGTGGATCGCACAGTTAATTCCAATTCTTCTATTGATCTAAGCAAAATAGGATCAAAGTCATTTTGATCTTTCTTAGCTTCTTGCTCTGCAATTGCATCGAGGTCAACAAAAGAACTTAATTGTTGCTGAAAAATAGTTGCAGAATGCTCTATTGCCATCTTAGGATCTAAAGTTCCATCTGTTTCTAATTCAAGAACTAGCTTGTCTAAATCAGTTCTTTTTCCAGATCTTGCATTATCAACAGTATAAGAAACTCTTCTCACAGGACTAAAGGATGCATCAACCTTGAGAGCACCAATAACCCTTTCTTCATCATCTCTTAAGTCAGCTGGCTCATAACCCCTTCCATTTTTAACTGTTAAAGTCATTTTTAAATTTACTTTATCAACAATTGTAGCTATGTAAAATTCTTGATCTGTTAGTTCTACATTCCCAGGGGCTTCAAAAGAAGCTGCAGTAATATCGCAAGGTCCTGTCACATCCAAGGTTACTTCAGCAGAATCACCTTCAATTAAACTTATTGGCATGTCTTTAATATTTAACAATATATCTATTACATCCTCTCTAACACCTTCAATAGTGCTATATTCATGACTAATGCCCTCTATAGCTACATCTGTAACTGCTGATCCTGGCATTGAAGACAAAAGAATCCTTCTAAGAGCATTACCCAAGGTATGACCAAAACCTCTTTCTAATGGTTCAAGTGTTACTTTAGACAAAGTGGGTGAGACATCATCCACTTGTATTTCAGTTGGTACTAATAAGTCTATTACTGATGTTTGCATATTTTTCTCCGGCTTTAATATTTTATTTTGAGTAAAGCTCAACAATAAGATTTTCGTTAATTTCTGTACTCAAATCAGTTCTATCAGGAACAGATTTAAACACCCCTTTAAAATTTTTATCATCAACTTCTAGCCAGTCACAATCTTCTCGAGTTGCAGCAATTTTGAGAGCTGCTGATATCCTCAAATGACCTTTTTTAGTTTCTCTTACCTCGATTTCATCTCCAGGTTGAACTTGATACGAGGGAATATTTACTACTGTTCCATTAATTAAAAATGTTTTGTGTGAAACCATTTGTCTTGCTTCTGCTCGGGTTGATCCAAATCCCATCCTGTAAACAACATTATCGAGCCTCTTTTCTAAAAGAGACAATAAGTTTTCACCAGTATTACCTTTTGAGGAGGCAGCTTTTTTATAATAATTTCTAAACTGTTTTTCTAAAACTCCATACATTCTTCTTACTTTTTGTTTTTCTCTTAATTGGAGTCCATAATCGGATAATCTTCCTCTTCTTGCTCCATGAACACCTGGTAAAGTATCCATGTTACATTTAGATTCTATAGCTCTTACACCGCTTTTTAGAAATAAATCTGTTCCCTCTCTTCTTGAAAGCCTTAGTGATGGTCCTCTATATCTTGCCATTTATTACTCCTTTAAACTCTTCTTTTCTTAGACGGTCTACATCCATTATGGGGTAATGGAGTAACGTCAGTTATACTTTTAATTTTTAGTCCACACGCATTTAAAGCTCTAATTGCTGACTCTCTTCCGCCACCTGGACCTTTGACTTTAACGTCAAGATTAATCATTCCAAATTCTTTTGCTGTATTTCCAACTTTATCAGCAGCGATTTGTGCTGCAAATGGTGTACTCTTTCTTGAACCTTTAAAACCTGAACCACCTGATGTGGCCCAACAAATTGTATTGCCTTGTTTATCTGTAATAGTAACAATTGTGTTATTGAAAGAAGAATGGATGTGCGCTACCCCATCTGTGACTATTTTTTTATTTTTCTTTTTACCAGCCATATTAACCCCTCATTGGCTTTTTAGGGCCTTTTCTTGTTCTTGCATTATTTTTAGTATTTTGTCCTCTTGTAGGCAGTTTTCTTCTGTGCCTTATCCCTCTGTATGTAGCTAAATCCATTAGTCTTTTTATGTTTGTACTTATATTTCTTCTTAAATCTCCTTCTACAATATAAGTAGCTACAGCAGAACGAATATTCTCAATTTCTTCTTCTGATAAATCAGAAATTTTACGAGTATAATCAATTTTAAGTTCTTCACATATATTCTGTGCAGTCTTTCTTCCTATACCAAAAATGTGAGTCAAAGAAATCTCAACATGTTTATTTTCTGGAATGTTAACGCCTGCTATTCTAGCCATAATTTATCCTTGCCTCTGCTTGTGTTTTTGATCAGCAGTACAAATCACATAAAGCACACCTTTACGTCTTACAATTTTGCAATTTCTACATATTTTTTTAACTGATGCTTTTACTTTCATATTATCTTCTGTAGTTTTTTAAATTAGTTTTTTTCATTAAAGATGCGTATTGCGATGACATCATATGAGATTGAACCTGAGCCATGAAATCCATTAAGACAACAACAATAATTAATACTGAGGTACCTCCAACAGATATAGTAGGTGATATACCTGCGAAATTTATTAAAGCTAAAGGCAATAGACAGATTAGTGTCAAATAAATTGCTCCAAAAACTGTCAATCTTGCTAAAACAGAGTCGATATAATTTGCTGTTTGCTCCCCAGGTCTAATTCCAGCAATATATGCTCCAGATCTTTTTAAATTATCTGAAACATCTTTAGTATTGAAAGTTAAAGCCAACCAGATAAAGCAAAAACTTATTATTAAACCAGCAAAAACTAATATGTATAATGGCTGGCCAGGATTAAGTGCAAGAGAAAAGCTTTGAAGAAAGCTTAGTGACTCATTCTCACCAAACCATGTTGAAAGAGAAGCAGGGAATAATAAAAAAGTACTTGCAAAAATTGCAGGTATTACGCCAGCCATATTTACTTTGAAAGGCAAGTGACTTGTTTGTGCTTGCATTAACTTTCTTCCTTGCTGTCTTTGAGCATAATTAACAGTAATTCGTCTTTGTCCTCTTTCAATGAAAACTACTACTGCTATAACAGCCATTGATAAAACTGCTATTCCAATTAACAGAAGAATACTTAAGTCACCCTGACGTGATTGTTCAAGTGCTTGTCCAATCGCACCAGGTATACCGGTTAATATGCTAGTTGCAATTATTATTGATATACCATTCCCTATACCTCTCTCAGAAACTTGCTCTCCAAGCCACATTAAGAACATAGTACCTGCAACAACTGAAAATACAGCTGAAACAAAAAATGATGGTCCTGGAACATATGCTAACCCACTTGCTGATAATGTTACTGCAAGAGCAGATGCCTGCACAAAGGCTAATATAGCTGTTCCATATCTTGTGTATTGCGTAATAGTATTTCTTCCTGCTTGGCCATCTTTTTTAAGTTCCTGTAAGTAAGGTATTGAGTTAGAAAAAAGTTGCATAATAATTGCAGACGAAATGTAAGGGACAACATTTAAAGCAAAAATACTCATTCTCTCTAATGCACCACCAGAAAAGAGATTAAACATCTCAATAATGGTACCTTGATTTTGCTCAAATAAAGCAGCTAACCTATCTGGATCAATTCCTGGTATAGGTATATGAGTTCCAATTCTATATACAAGAATTGCAAAGAATACAAAGCGTAGTCTTTTCCAAAGATCACTCATTGAACTACCTTGATCAGCCATTATTTATTCTCTTCCTTTGTTTGCTTGTTTTCTTCAGTTGCAATAGTTTCTATTATTTTTCCGCCAGCATTTTCAATTGATTTCTTTGCACCTTTTGTAACATTGATGCCTTTAACTACTACTTCTGAATCTAGCTCGGTATTTCCAAAAATCTTCACTTTGTTAACATACTTTCCAATAATTTTTTCAGCTTTTAATATTTCAATGGTAACTTCTTTCATACCGTTAATATTTTTTACATTAACCCCTTTAAAAGCATTATTAACTCTTGATGTGAAACCGAATTTGGGTAATCTCATTTGAAGTGGCATTTGACCTCCTTCAAAACCAATTCGAACATTACCTCCAGATCTAGATTTTTGACCTTTGTGACCCCTTCCAGCGGTTTTCCCGTTACCAGAGCCAATTCCTCTTCCCACTCTTTTTCTATTTTTAGAGGTTCCAGTATTTGAAATTGAGTTTAAATTCATTATGTTTTTTTCTAGTTCACTCATGGCTAATTTTCTTTTATTTCCAACATATCTGATATTTTATTTATCATTCCTCTGTTGCTTGGACTATCAATAACAGTCACTGTTTGATTGAGCTTTTTAAAACCAAGTCCTTTTATACATAACTTATGATTTTGCATTCTTCCAATTCCACTCTTAATCAACTTTACTTTGATTGTTTTAGATTTATTCATATGATCTCTTCTACCTTTTTATCTCTTCTTGATGCAACAGTATCAGGAGACTCCATATCGCTTAGAGCATTTATTGTTGCTCTAACAACATTTACAGGATTAGTTGAGCCATAACACTTAGCCAAAACATTTTGTACACCTGCTAATTCTAGAACTGCTCTCATTGCCCCTCCAGCAATAATTCCCGTACCTTCAGAAGCAGGTTGCATGAAGACTTTAGCAGAGCCATGCTTAGCCTTAATTGGATACCATAAAGTTGTATTATTTAAGTCTACTTCTACCATACTTCTTCTAGCATTTTCCATAGCTTTTTGAATGGCGATAGGTACTTCTTTTGCTTTACCTCTTCCAAATCCAACTCTACCATTTCCGTCACCAACAACAGTCAAGGCAGTAAAACCAAAAATTCTACCACCCTTTACAACTTTTGCGACTCTATTAACTTGAACTAATTTTTCTTCAAGTGCGTCGACTTGTTGGTTATTTGATATGTTTTCTTGTTTCATTAATCTAAAACTCCAATCCTGATTTTCTTGCTGAATCTGCAAGTGCTTTTATACGACCATGATATTTATATCCAGATCTATCAAATACAACTTTTTTAATACCGTTTTTCATTGCTCTTTCTGCAACAACTTTTCCTACCTCTGATGCTCCATCAAGATTATTTGATGAAATTTTTAAATCTTTCTCTAAAGTTGAAGCAGAAACAATAACTTTCGAACCAAGACTATCTAAAATTTGTGCATAAAAATGTTTTGATGACCTATACACACTTAATCTTGGAACCTCTTGATTTCTGATATTTGCTCTAGCCTTTTTAGCTCTCCTTAACCTTGAATTATTTTTAACGCTCATTATGCACCCGCTCCAGCAGCTTTCTTAGCTTCTTTTCTTTTCACCTGCTCATCTGCATATCTGACGCCTTTGCCTTTATATGGCTCAGGAGGCCTAAATGCTCTTATTTCAGCAGCGACTTGTCCAAGTATCTGTTTATTATGACTTTTCAAGACTACTTCTGTTTGAGAAGGTGTTTCAACTTGAACATCATCTGGTAATTGATATTTAACAGGATGTGAAAAGCCTAGTGTTAACTCAAGAAGCTTTCCAGATGCTTTTGCACGATAACCCACACCAATTAATTCAAGCTTTTTTTCAAAGCCAACAGAAACACCAATAATCATGTTATTTATAATTGATCTTGTAGTTCCAGCCAAAGCAACTGATTTTTGATTAGATTCATCATATGAAACAGTGATAGCATTATCATCTATATTTAATGATATTGATAAAGATAATAAGAAATCTAATTCGCCTTTACTTCCCTTAACAGTTACATTTTTGTCATCTACAGAAATGTTAACTCCATCAGGAATAATGATTGGATTCTTAGCTACTCTAGACATTAAAATACCTCACACAAAATTTCACCACCAACATTTTTTGTCTTTGCTTCTCTGTCAGTCATTAAGCCTTGGTTTGTAGATACTATGTAAGAACCCAGTCCACCCTTTACGGCCTCTAAATCAGAAGCAGATGAGTATCTTCTTAAGCTTGGCTTACTTACCCTTTTAATTTCTTTAATTACAGGCATTTCATTAAAATATTTTAATTCTACTGAAATTTGTTTAGCTGAATCAGATTCACTTTCTTTGCATGATTTAAGATAGCCCTCTGACACGAGAACAGATATTAATTCATATTTAAGCTTTGAAAATGGAACTTCAACATGAGTTTTACCTCTCATGAGTCCATTTCTTATTCTTGTTAAACAGTCTGCTATAGGATCTTGTAAACTCATATTATTATTACCAACTTGATTTAACTAAACCAGGTATATCCCCTCTCATCGCAGCTTCTCTTAGTTTGATTCTACTTAGACCAAACTTTCTATAAACCGCATGAGGCCTTCCAGTTACCTGACATCTTCTTACAACACGTGATGGACTAGAATTCCTTGGTAGTTTTTGGAATTTAAATCTTGCATCATATCTTTCTTCGCTAGACAAATTTAAATCATTCATCTTTGATTTGAGTAAAGCTCTTTTTTCAGCAAATTTTTCAACAGTTTTAATCCTTTTTACTTCTCTTGCTATCATTGATTTTTTTGCCATATTATTACCTTTGTTTAAATGGAAAATCTAAAACTTTTAGTAGAGCCAATGCATCATCTTTTGTATTTGCAGTTGTATTAATACAAATGTCCATTCCTCTGATGTTATCAATATTGTCATAGTTTATTTCAGGAAAAATAATTTGCTCTTTAATGCCGAAAGAATAATTTCCTTGACCATCAAATGATTTTGGATTTAAGCCTCTAAAATCTCTTTCTCTTGGAATAGCAATCATAATAAGCCTCTCTATGAAATCGTACATTTTGGAACCCCTAAGAGTTACCTTGCAACCTAATGGCCAACCTTCTCTTATCTTAAAGCTAGCAACAGATTGACGAGCCTTTGTAGTAATTGGCTTCTGGCCAGATATTTCAGTTAAGTTTTGTAAGGCTGATTCAAGATGTTTTTTATCATTAGCAGCTTCGCCTACACCCATATTGATCACAACTTTTTTTAACTTAGGAACAGCCATAATATTTTTAATATCCAGTTCCTGTTGGAGAACTGGTCTAAGCTCTTTATTAAATCGATCTTTTAAGTTAGCCATTTACTTAATTTCCACTCCATCAGATTTAAATAATCTAATTTTTTTCCCTTTATCATTATTAGAGTACGTAATCTTGTCTTTAGATTTCTTTTTAGGATTCCATATCGCCAAATTTGATAAGTCTATTGCAGCCTCTTGCTCAACAACACCGCCAGTTATACCTTGCTCTGGATTAGGTTTTGTGTGTTTCTTAACCATATTTAACCCGGTCACAATTCCTCTGTTCTTGTTTTTTATAATTTCTCGTAGGGTCCCTTTTTTGCCAAGATCTTTTCCTGCTATAACTATTACCTCATCGCCAGATCTTAATTTTGTTGGTGTTACTATATTACTCATATTTATATAACCTCAGGTGCTAGTGATAATATTTTCATATGTTTGCCTTCTCGAAGTTCTCTTGTCACTGGTCCAAAAACACGTGTACCAATAGGAGCCTTTTGATTATTTATTAATACAGCCGCATTTTCATCAAATTTTATCAATGAGCCATCTTTTCTTCGGACTCCTTTTCTAGTCCTAACTATCAAAGCATCGACAACTTGTCCTTTTTTAACCTTACCGGTAGGAATAGCTTCACGTACAGCAACTTTAATAACGTCTCCAATGTTTGCATATCTTCTTTTAGAGCCGCCTAAAACCTTGATACACATAACACTCCTTGCTCCACTGTTATCCGCAATTTTTAGTAACGATTGCATCTGTATCATTATTTGTTCTCCTGCGAAACATCTGTTACTAATTCGTTAGAAACTAAAATCCATGTTTTTTTCTTTGATATTGGTCTACATTCTTTAACTGAAACAATATCCCCAATCGACGCTACGTTTTCTTCATCGTGGGCATGAACTTTAGTAGCTCTTTTTACAACCTTTCCATATAAAGGGTGTTTAACCTTTCTCTCAACTTTTACTGTAATTGTTTTGTCAGCCTTATCACTTGTTACAATGCCTGTGAGGATTCTTGGGTTCGTTGTTTCCATTATTCTTTATCCTCATTTTTGATCTCATTTATAACTGTTTTAATTCTTGCAATATTTTTTCTCACTTTTAATAACTCACTAGTCTCATTCAATTGACCAGTTTTATGTTTTATTCTCAAACTAAATTGTGCTTCTCGAGCAGAGATTAATTCAGCATTAAGTTGATCTATTTTTTTCTTTCTTAAATCTATTATTTCTTTATTCATTATATTTTTACTTTATAAAATGAGTTTTGATTGGTAGCTTTGCAGAAGCTAACCTAAAAGCTTCTCTTGCTAGTTCCTCTTCAACTCCAGCCATCTCAAACATTATTTTCCCTGGTTGAACTAGAGCAACCCAATATTCAACATTTCCCTTACCTTTTCCCATTCTTACTTCAAGTGGTTTTTTTGTAATTGGTTTATCTGGAAAAATTCTAATCCAAATATTTCCACCTCTTTTTATATATCTTGTCATTGCTCTTCGAGCAGCTTCGATTTGTCTTGCAGTTATTCTTCCTCTATCTGAAGCAACTAAGCCAAATCTCCCAAAAGCTATTGAATTACCATTCTGAGCAAGGCCTCTATTCCTGCCTTTGTGCATTTTTCTAAATTTTGTTTGTTTAGGTTGTAGCATTTTTAATTAGCCCCTGGGTTACTTTTATATGGATCTTCAGTTATTTCACCTCTAAATACCCAAACTTTCACACCAATAATTCCATAAGTTGTTAAAGCTTCAGCTGTTCCATAGTCAATATCAGCTCTCAAAGTGTGTAAAGGAACTCTTCCTTCTCTATACCATTCAGTTCTCGCAATTTCAGCACCATTTAATCTCCCAGAAACCTCAACTCTGACGCCTTTTGCGCTTTGTCTAAGTGCGCTCTGAACTGTTCTTTTCATTGCACGCCTATACATGACTCTTTTTTCAAGTTGTTGAGCTACTCCTTCAGCTAAAATACGTGCATCTAGGTCTGGTTTTTTTACTTCCTTGATATTAATTTTTGAAGGTCCTTTTACAATTTTTTGAACGGCTTTTTTGAGGTTTTCAATTTCTTCTCCTCTTTTTCCTATGATGATACCTGGTCTAGAGGTATGAATATTTACTATAAAGCTATCGGCAGTTCTTTCTAACTCAACTTTGCTAATTGATGAATTTTTTAGCTTCTTTCCAAGATAATCTCTAACTTTTAAATCCTGAATCAAGTTACTTGAAAAATCTTTACCTTTTGCATACCAATTAGCATTTTGTTTCTTTGATACACCGAGTCTAAAACCTGTTGGATTAACTTTTTGGCCCATTATTTTGCTTCCTCAGTTAAGATGATTTCAATGTGACATGTTGGTTTGATGATTCTATCTGCTCGCCCTCTTGCTCTTGGTTTCATTCTTTTCAATCTCATGCCTTGGTTAACAATGATTGATTTAATTGAGAGTTTATCAATATCTGAATTACTATTATTCTCTGCATTAGCTATAGCTGATTCGAGTAATTTTTTTATAACTGAGGAGCCTTTTTGCTTATCGTAAATAAGAAAATCCATAGCTTGGTCAACTCTTTTACCTCTAATTTGATTAGCAACAAGTGCTGCTTTTTGTGGGGATAGTCTTGTTCCTTTTAAATATGCTCTAGTATCCATTATTGAGCCTTCCTATCACCTGAGTGAAGCTTAAATGTTCTTGTTATAGCAAATTCTCCTAGCTTATGACCAACCATGTCTTCGTTAATAAATACAGGAATGTGTTGTCTTCCGTTATGAACAGAAATAGTTAATCCAACCATAGATGGAATTACCATAGATCTTCTAGACCATGTTTTAATTGGTTTTTTATCATTACTAGCATGAGCAGCATCAACTTTTTTTGATAAAGATAAATCTACGAATGGTCCTTTCTTTAATGATCTAGGCATTTATTTTTTACCTCTTCTTCTAATTATTAACTCATTAGTTCTTTGATTTTTTCTTGTTTTATATCCTTTGGTTGGAACACCCCATGGTGTAGAAGGATGCCTTCCACCTGATGTTCTTCCTTCACCACCTCCATGTGGATGGTCTACTGGATTCATAGCTACCCCTCTGACAGTTGGTCTTACACCTCTCCATCTTTTTGCACCAGCTTTACCTAAAGATTTGAGATTACTTTCTTGATTAGAAACAACTCCTAAGGTTGCTCTGCATTCCCATAGTACTTTTCTAGTTTCACCAGACTGCAATCTCAAGGTTGCATAAATACCCTCTTTAGCAATCAGTCTTGCAGATGTTCCAGCGCTTCTTGCTATTTGTGCACCTTTCATGGGTTTTAATTCAACACAATGAACATTTGTACCTAAAGGTATATCTTTAAGTTTCATTGAATTACCTACTTTAATTTCACAGTTTTCTGAAGAAATTACTTCGTCACCAACTTTAACTTTAGATGGAGCAATAATGTAGCTTTTTTCACCATCTTTATACTTAAGAAGTGCAATGTGAGCAGACCTATTTGGATCATACTCAATTCTCTCTATAACAGCGGGTATATCAAATTTGTTTCTCTTGAAGTCAATTATTCTATAGTTTTTTTTGTGGCCTCCACCTTGGTGCCTTACTGTTATTCTTCCATTGTTATTTCTTCCACCTTTTTTATTTTTTGATTCAGTCAATGACTTAAGGGGTCTCCCCTTGTAAAGGTCTGACTTTATAGAGATAACTCCTCTTCTTCCTGGGCTTGTTGGTTTTGCCTTTAAAATTGCCATTAGTTAATGCCCTCAAACTGTATATCAGAATCTTTACTAATTGAAACAAAAGCTTTTTTGTAATTTGATTTTTTGTATACACCAAATCTATTTCTTTTATTTTTGCCTTTAACAATTGAGGTTGTAATTTTTAAGACCTTGACCTTAAAAAGCTTTTCAACTGCCATTTTAATTTCTCTTTTAGTCGAATCTAAATCAACTTTAAAAACTATCTGTTTTAGACTTTCACTTAAGATTGCTGTTTGCTCAGTTATTATTGGTGATTTTATTAAAGTGAATAACTTTTCTTTATCCATTTATCCACTCCTCTATATGCTTAAGTGCCTTACTTGTTACAGCAACCTTTTGAGGTTTAAGTAAATTCACTGGATTTATTTCCCTGTAAGTTATTACATCAACATTTGGTATATTTCTTGCAGACAAATATAAGTTCATGTCTAACTCTTCAGTAATTATTAAAACTTTACTAAGTGAAAATTGATTTAAAAAGTTAGCTATATCTTTTGTTTTAGGCTTACTTAAAACAGGCTTTTCAATTGCGACCAATCGATTTTGTCTCACAAGCTCTGAAAATATTGATTTAATAGCAGCTCTATACATTTTTTTGTTGATCTTTTTATTGAAATTTTTTGGTCTTGAAGCAAATGTAACTCCCCCACCTCGCCACAATGGACTTCTGATTGTTCCTGCTCTGGCTCTTCCTGTTCCCTTTTGTCTGTATGGTTTTTTACCACCTCCACGAACTTCTGATCTATTTTTTTGCTTGGAACTTCCTTGTCTAGAAACGGCCATAAAACTAACTAATGCTTGATGAATTAGCGATTCATTAAATTCTTTACTAAATACTTCATTTGAAATTGAAATATCCTTTGTATTGGTGTTTGATAAAAATTCTATTTTCATTATTTTTTAACAGATGGTTTAATTTGAATCTGTGAGCCATTAAATCCTGGAACAGAGCCTTTTATATAAATTATATTATTTTCAACGTCTATTTCGACAATTTTTAAATTCTGAACAGTATTTTTGACATTACCCATTTGACCAGACATTTTTTTACCTTTCCAAACTCTTCCTGGAGTTTGGCATTGGCCAATTGAACCATGTGCTCTATGAGAAAGTGAATTACCATGAGTAGCATCTTGCATTGAAAAATTATGCCTTTTTATAACACCAGCATATCCTTTGCCTTTAGATGTTCCTGAAATATCTACATATTGACCTACTTCAAAAATATCGGCAGTAATATGGTTTCCAATTTCAAAAGAAGATTCGTTTTGGTGAGTAACTCTGAATTCAGCTAATGACCCTGGTGTGATATTAATTTTTTTAAAGAATTCTATTTGTGATTTATTAAGATTATTAGATTTTTCTATTTTGGATAGTTGAACGGCGTCATATCCATTCTTTTCTTTTGTTTTAATTCCAGAAATAAAATTTCCGCAAACAGAAACTGCGGTAACAGGTACTGATTCACCGTCTTCAAGAAAAAGACGTGACATACCAGATTTTTTACCTATCAAGCCTATGCTCAATTTAATCTCCTTTTACGGGGCTATAAACCCTCTATGGCCGCATTTGCGTTAAAATTATTGCCCTAAGCTTATTTGAACATCTACCCCTGAGGATAGATCAAGTTTCATTAAAGCATCAACTGTTTTATCAGTTGGTTTGACAATGTCCATTAATCTCTTATAAGTAACAATTTCATATTGATCTCTTGCATCTTTATCTTTATGCGGTGATATCAAAATAGTTGTTCTCTCTTTCTTAACTGGTAAAGGAATTGGGCCATTTATTACGGCGCCTGTTTTTTTTACAGTTTCAACAATTAACTTTGCTGAAGCATCAATTAATCTGTAGTCAAAAGCTTTTAACCTTATTCTGATTGATTGATTATCCATACCTATTTTTACCTATTAAAAAACTCTAATTTTTACACTCTAAAATTCTTAAAATGTGGCGTATTCTAAGCTTCTTGAAGCATTAATGTCAACTTTATATTGTAGTTTTACAGATATTGTTTTTACGAAGTTTTTAGCTCTTCTGCAATATTCTTTGGAACTTCACCATATTTTGTAAATTCCATTGTAAAAGTAGCTCTGCCTTGGGTCTGAGATCTTAAATCAGTTGCATAACCAAACATTTCAGCCAAAGGAACTTCTGAAGAAACTTCTTTACCAGAAGTAATATCTTCCATTCCCAGAATTATGCCTCTTCTCCTATTTAGGTCTCCAACGACATCACCCATGTGCTCTTCAGGGGTTACAACAACAACTTTCATAACTGGTTCAAGTAAAGCTGGTTTAGCTTTATTTGCACCATCTTTTAATGCCATGGATCCAGCAATTTTAAATGCCATTTCGTTAGAATCTACATCATGAAATGAACCGTCGTAAAGGGTAGCTCTAAGAGCAAGTAAAGGATAACCAGCAATAACACCATTTTGCATTTGTTCTTGAATACCCTTATTAACTGCAGGGATATATTCTTTAGGTATCACACCACCGACAATTTTATCTACAAATTCATATTCGTCATCAAGTCCAAGTGGTTCTAACTTTAGCCAAACGTGTCCATATTGACCCTTACCACCACTTTGTCTAACAAATTTACCTTCAACCTCTACTTCTTCCTTAATAGTTTCTCTGTATGCAACTTGAGGTTTTCCAATATTTGCTTCAACTGAAAATTCTCTTCTCATTCTATCAACTAATACATCTAAATGAAGTTCACCCATACCAGAAATGATTGTTTGTCCTGACTCTTCATCACTTGTAACTCTAAAAGAAGGGTCCTCCTGAGCTAACTTACCAAGAGCTAAAGACATTTTTTCTTGATCTTGTTTTGATTTTGGCTCTACCGCAACAGAAATAACAGGCTCAGGAAAATCCATCCTTTCAAGAACTATAGGCTTACTAGAATCGGATAGGGTGTCACCAGTTGTTATATCTTTTAAACCAATACAAGCTGCTATGTCTCCTGCTCTAACTTCCTTAATTTCCTCTCTGTTATTAGAGTGCATCTGAACCATTCTGCCTACTCGCTCTTTTTTTGAACGGGTGGTATTCATTACACCATCACCTACGCTTAAAACACCAGAGTAAACTCTTATAAAAGTAAGAGTTCCAACAAATGGATCGGTTGCTATTTTAAAAGCCAGTGCAGAAAATGGTTCTTCATCAGACGATGATCTTGTGTCAGGTATCTCTTCTTCTTCGCTATTATTAGGAATCACACCTTCAATAGCTTTTACTTCATCAGGAGCAGGTAAAAAATCAATTACAGCGTCAAGCACAGCTTGAACTCCCTTATTTTTAAAAGCTGAGCCACAAAGAGCAAGAATAATTTCATTTTCTAATGATCGTATTCTTAGACCTTCTTTAATTTGATCAGCAGTTAACTCACCAGATTCAAGGTATGCATCCATTAATTCTTCATTTGCTTCTGCTGCAGCCTCTAACATCTCTTCACGTAACTTACTGCATTTATCAAGAATGTCATCAGGAATCTCTGCAGAGTCGAAGGTTAAACCTTGATCATCTTCATTCCAATATATTGCACGCATTTTTATGAGATCTACAACACCTTTAAAATCATCTTCAGCTCCAATATTATATTGAATAGGTACAACATTTGCCTGAAGTCTATCTTTAATTTGCTCAACTACTTTTTCAAAATTTGCACCAGCTCTATCCATTTTATTTACAAAAACAATTCTTGGAACTTCATAGCGATTTGCTTGCCTCCAAACTGTTTCAGATTGAGGCTCAACACCTGATGTGCCACAAAATACTACCACTGCTCCGTCAAGAACTCGAAGAGAACGTTCAACCTCGATTGTAAAATCGACGTGTCCAGGTGTATCTATAATATTAATCCTGTGTTGAGGGAATTGTTGCTCCATTCCACTCCAAAAACACGTTGTAGCAGCTGATGTTATTGTAATGCCCCTTTCCTGCTCCTGTTCCATCCAATCCATTACAGCAGCACCATCATGTACTTCTCCAATTTTATGAGACAGGCCTGTATAAAATAACACCCTTTCAGTTGTTGTGGTTTTGCCAGCATCAACATGAGCGCAAATACCGACATTTCTATACTTATTTAAAACGGTATCTCTAGCCATAATTTATACTTAATATTTATTTAGAATCTAAAGTGAGAGAATGCTTTATTTGCTTCAGCCATCTTGTGAACATCTTCTCTTTTTCTATATGCAGAACCTTTTTTTTGAGAAGCATCTTGTAATTCACCAGCTAATCTTAAATCCATTGATTTTTCATTACGCTTCCTCGCCGCTTCAACAATCCATCTCATAGCTAATGCTTGTCTTCTAGATGGTCTAATCTCTACAGGGACTTGATAATTTGCTCCTCCAACTCTTCTAGATTTAACCTCTACTACTGGGCTTACCTCTTCAAGAGCTTTTGAAAATATTTCAAGAGGATCATCTTTTGAAGTCTTGGTGATTTGTTCAAAAGCACCATAAACTATTTTTTCAGCTACCGATTTTTTACCATCTTTCATAAGATTATTCATAAATTTAGCCAAAACAACATCTTTATATTTTGGATCAGGTAAAACTTTTCTTTTCTCAGGACTTCTTCTTCGTGGCATAATTATTTACCTTTCTTTGCTCCATATTTTGAACGTCTTTGTTTTCTATTTGCAACTCCAGAAGTGTCTAAGGTTCCTCTAATAGTGTGATACCTAACACCAGGTAAATCTTTAACTCTTCCCCCTCTAATAAGAACAAGTGAGTGTTCTTGCAAATTATGTCCTTCTCCTCCTATGTAGGAAGTGACTTCGAAACCACTTGTTAGCCTTACCCTGCAAACTTTTCTTAATGCTGAATTGGGTTTCTTTGGAGTGGTCGTATATACTCTTGTACAAACCCCTCTCCTTTGCGGACATGCCTTTAATGCAGGCACATCTGTCTTTTTAACTTTAGGTTTTCTAGTCCTTTTAATTAATTGATTTACTGTAGCCATATTTTTTTTAGTTATAGGCCGCGATTTTATATAGCTCGTTAGTAATGGTCAACATTATTCTTCATCATTTTCTTGAAGTTCTTGTCTTAGTGCAGCTTCTATATCATCATCAGACAGTAACTGCTCTTCGAAATCACCTTGAACCTTACTTCTCAATCTATCATGAAATTCCATTCCAGTTCCTGCAGGAATTAGTCTTCCCACAACAACATTTTCTTTTAAACCTCGCAAATGATCTTTTTTACCAGTAACAGCAGCTTCAGTAAGAACTCTTGTAGTCTCCTGGAAGGATGCTGCTGAAATAAAGGAATCAGTTGCAAGAGATGCCTTAGTTATTCCAAGCAAAACTCTCTCATATGTAGCTGGAGTCTTTCCATCAGATTCTGCCCTAATATTTTCTTCCATTAGCTCAGAATAGCTAACTTGATCACCTTGAATAAATTTAGTATCTCCTCCATGAAGTACCAAAGCTTTCCTCAGCATTTGCCTTAATATAGTTTCAATATGTTTATCATTGATAGAAACACCTTGAAGTCTATAAACATCTTGGATTTCATTGACAATGAAATTAGTAAGATCAGGAATTCCTTTTAATCTCAAAATATCATGAGGGCTAAGTGGCCCCTCTGAAATTACATCCCCTTTATTAACTTTTTCACCCTCAAAAACATTTAAAGTTCTGTGTTTAGGAATTAGCATTTCTATGTTGTCAGATTTTTTTGAAGCTCCCTCTGGAGTTATGACTAATCTAACTTTTCCTTTTGTTTCTTTACCAAAAGAAATTATTCCTGACTCTTCAGATAAAACAGCTGCATCTTTGGGTTTCCTAGCCTCAAATAAGTCGGCAACTCTTGGTAATCCACCAGTTATATCTTTAGTTTTTGAAGCAACCAATGGCATTCTTGTAATGACCTCACCAGCTGTTATTTTTTGACCATTTGTTAAATTGACTAAACCTCCAGCTGGTAACGGATATATAGCTGGTTGCTTAAATTCACCAACTAATACTGGATTTCCTTTTGAGTCTACTATTTCAATTGTAGGAACTTGATCTCTTCCAGCAGAAGGTCTATCAGCAACTTCAATTATTTCAATGCTAGACATTCCAGTCAGTTCATCTGTTTGCTCTCTTACAGTTACTCCATCATCAATATCAATAAATTTAACTTTTCCAGCTGTTTCAGAAACTATTGGTCTAGTATATGGATCCCAAGAAGCTACTTGTGTTCCCTCTCCTATACTAGCATTATCTCCAACTTGAAGAGTGGCGCCATAAGGAACTTTATATTGTTCAACAATTTTCCCTGAAGCATCAGTTAAACTGCATAGTGCATTTCTGGAGACGACCACCTCAAGTTTATCTTTATTGGTGACTGTTTTAATATCATCAGAGAAGTTAATTGTTCCTTCATTTTTATTATATATAGCATTGTCTTCAGACGAACTTGATGCTGCACCGCCGATATGGAAAGTTCTCATTGTTAGCTGTGTTCCAGGCTCGCCAATAGATTGAGCAGCTACTACTCCAACCGCTTCTCCTCTATGAACTAAATGACCTCTTGCCAAATCTCTACCATAGCACATAGCACATACTCCAATGGATGCTTCACAAGTCATTGGAGACCTAATTTTTAGGCTTGAAATATTTAAATCCTTGATGACCTCAAGTGCATCTTCGTCAAGCATGGTATTTACTGAAAATAATTCATTACCATCATTGTGAAGAATAGGCTCAGCTATAACTCTTCCTAAAATTCTGTCAGTAAGAGCTTGGATAATTTCACCGCCATCAATAATTGATGTAACAACAATTGACTCTTTAGTACCACAGTCTTCAATATTTATAACCGAATCCATCGAAACATCACACAATCTTCTAGTTAAATATCCAGAATTTGCTGTTTTTAATGCTGTATCTGCCAATCCTTTTCTTGCACCATGGGTAGAAATAAAGTACTGAAGTACTGATAAGCCTTCTCTGAAGTTTGCAGTAATAGGAGTTTCAATAATGGATCCGTCTGGTTTTGACATTAACCCTCTCATTCCAGAAAGCTGTCTTATTTGAGCTGGCGAACCCCTGGCTCCTGAATCAGCATATATGTATACGGAGTTGAAAGATGATTGTTTAACATTGTCACCTTCAGGTGTTTTTACATCTTCTGTACTAATCTTTTCCATCATTGCCTTAGCAACTTGTTCATTAGCTCTGGACCAGATATCAATAACTTTATTATATCTTTCGCCCCTAGTTACTAAACCTGAGTCAAATTGTTTTTCAATTGCTTTGACTTCTTTTTCAGATGCATCAATTATTTTCGCTTTTTCTGCAGGTATAACAAAGTCATTTACGCCAATGGATGAACCTGATCTTGTTGAAAAATCAAAGCCTAAATACATCAATTGGTCAGCAAAAATTACTGTTTTCTTTAAGCCCGCTTTTCTATAAGATAAATCTACAAGTTTTGATATGAGTTTCTTATTAAGAACATTATTAATATTTTCAAAGCCCACTTCTTTTGGAGTAACTCTCCATATTAATGTTCTTCCAACAGTTGTATCTTCTATGGAACTGTTGCCATCTTCATCATTAATTCTAACTTTTATAGAAGAATGAATTTCAACGTTTTCAGTTTCATAAGCTCTTAAGACTTCATCTGGATTACTAAAAACCCTTTCATTTTTTGATGCGTTAGCATTGTCTCTAGTCATATAATACAAGCCTAGCACTACGTCTTGTGTTGGATTAATTATTGGAGACCCATCAGCAGGTGATAGTATGTTATTGGTTGACATCATTAGCGCTCTTGCTTCTAATTGAGCTTCTAACGTTAAAGGCACATGAACTGCCATTTGATCTCCATCAAAGTCTGCATTAAATGCAACACATACTAATGGATGAAGTTGGATCGCCTTTCCTTCAATTAACTTTGGTTCAAATGCCTGAAGTCCAAGCCTGTGAAGTGTTGGTGCTCTATTAAGTAGAACTGGATGTTCTCTTATAACTTCTTCAAGTACTTCCCAAACTTCAGGTGTTTCTCTTTCAACAAGTTTTTTCGCAGCCTTTATAGTTGTAGCTAATTCTCTATTTTCTAATTTTCCATAAACAAACGGCTTAAATAATTCTAGTGCCATTTTCTTTGGAAGTCCGCATTGATGAAGTTTTAAGTTTGGGCCAGAGACAATTACAGACCTACCAGAATAATCAACTCTCTTTCCAAGGAGGTTTTGTCTAAATCTTCCACCTTTACCCTTAATCATATCAGCAAGAGATTTTAATGGTCTTTTATTAGTACCTGTTATTACTCTTCCTCTTCTTCCATTATCTAAAAGTGCATCAACAGATTCTTGAAGCATTCTCTTTTCGTTTCTAACTATTATTTCAGGAGCATTTAACTCAAGCAGACGCTTTAGTCTATTGTTTCTGTTTATCACTCTTCGATATAGATCATTCAGATCAGATGTTGCAAAGCGTCCTCCCTCTAATGGAACTAATGGCCTAAGATCTGGTGGTAAAACTGGTAAAACATTCATAATCATCCATTCTGGTTTATTGCCAGAATCTTTAAAAGCTTCAAGAAGTTTTAATCTTTTAGATAATTTTTTTAATTTAGTTTCTGAGTTTGTCTGAGGAATCTCTTCTCTTATTTCTCTAATTTCATCTTCAATATCTAACTCCTCCAATAGAACTTGTACAGCTTCTGCTCCCATGCCAGCTGAAAACTCATCACCAAATTCTTCATATTTTTCAACCCACTCTTCTTCTGTCAGAATCTGACCTTTTTCAAGAACTGTTAAGCCAGGATCCGTAACAATATAACTTTCAAAATATAGGACTCTCTCAATTTCTCTTAATGTTACATTAAGTAATAGACCAATCCTTGAAGGTAGTGATTTTAGGAACCATATGTGAGCAACAGGAGCAGCTAAATCGATATGCCCCATTCTTTCTCTACGTACTTTTGCTAAAGTAACTTCAACACCACATTTTTCACAAACAACCCCTCGATGCTTCATTCTTTTGTATTTTCCACAAATACATTCGTAGTCTTTTACAGGGCCAAATATTTTTGCACAAAATAAACCATCTCTTTCAGGTTTAAATGTTCTGTAATTAATTGTTTCAGGCTTCTTAACTTCTCCAAAAGACCAAGACTTAATAACTTGAGGTGAAGCTAGACCTGCAGAAATAGTTGTAAAATCTTCCTGGCCTGTTTTTAACGAATTTAATAAATCTTTCAAGTTTATCTCCTAATTTTCTAAATCTAAATCAATATTAATGCCTAAAGATTTAATTTCTTTGCTAAGAACATTAAATGATTCAGGTACGTTTGCATCCATTTCATAGCTGCCGTCAACAATGTTTTTATACATTTTCGTTCTGCCTGAAACATCATCTGACTTGACGGTTAACATCTCTTGGAGAGTGTATGATGCTCCATATGCCTCTAGTGCCCATACCTCCATCTCACCAAATCTTTGTCCACCAAACTGAGCTTTGCCTCCCAATGGCTGCTGAGTGACTAAACTGTATGATCCTGTAGATCTTGCATGCATTTTATCGTCAACAAGGTGATTGAGTTTTATTATGTACATATAACCAACTGTGACTGGGCTATCAAATTTAGTACCTGTTCTTCCATCATATAAAGTGATTTGTCCAGATTCGGGAATATCAGCTAGTTTAAGCAAATCTTTAATTTCACTCTCCTTTGCTCCATCAAAAACAGGTGTTGCAATCGGAAGGCCATTTCTTAAATTTTCGGCAAGCTCAGTAATTTCAACATTACTAAATGAATTAATATCTTCTTTATTAGCAGCATTTTTATTATAAAGGTTGTCTAGATAAGATTTAAGTTCAGCAGGTTTTGCATTTTCTTTAATCATAGAGTCAATCTTTTTACCTATTCCCATCGCTGCAGATCCCATATGCGTCTCAAGAATCTGTCCAACATTCATTCTTGAAGGAACTCCAAGAGGGTTTAATACAATATCAATTGGGTTACCTTGATCATCATATGGCATATCTTCAACAGGCATAATTTCTGAAATAACACCTTTGTTTCCATGTCTTCCTGCCATTTTATCACCAGGCTGTATTCTTCTTTTAATTGCAAGATATACTTTTACAATTTTTATAACTCCAGGTGCTAAATCATGACCTCTTATTATTTTTTCTTTTTTTTCTTCATATCTAGTCTTAATATCTTTGATATATTGTTTATATGAAGTTTCAGTTTCTTCAATAGTCTTATTTACATTTTCATTATCAGTTCTAATAGAGAAAATATCATTTATGTTAATCTCACTTAATTTATCAATTGATAATATTTCACCTTTTTTAAAGCCATTTCCTTTAAGTGCTTTCTTAGATTTAAGAAGTTCTGATAACCTTGCTTTTGTAGCATTTTCAACAACTGTCGCCTCATCATCTGCATCTTTTTTAGATTGATCCAAATGATCCTGCTCAATTGCTAAGGTTCTCTCATCCTTATCAACACCGTCCCTTGTAAAGACCTCAACTCCAATTACGGTTCCTTTTGAGCTTGATCTTTGCGATGTATCTTTGACATCAGAGGCTTTCTCTCCAAATATAGCTCGTAAAAGTTTCTCTTCGGGAGAAAGTTGTGTTTCACCTTTGGGTGTAATCTTTCCAACTAAAATATCCCCTGGCTCAACTTCAGCACCAACATAAACAATCCCACAGTCATCAAGTTTATTTAATGATCCCTCTCCAACGTTTGGAATATCAGCAGTAATTTCTTCAGAGCCAAGTTTAGTGTCTCGAGCAATAGATACTATTTCTTGAATATGTATTGAAGTAAATCTATCTTCTCTTGCTACTTTTTCTGATATCAAAATAGAGTCCTCGAAGTTGTAACCATTCCAAGGCATGAAAGCAATTCTTATATTTTGACCTAAAGCTAATTCACCATTATCAATAGATGGTCCATCAGCTAGGATATCATCTTTTTTAACTATATCTCCTGCTTTGACAATAGGTTTTTGATTAATACATGTGTTCTGATTTGATCTCGTATATTTAATTAAATTATATACATCAGAGGCTGATTTAGACTTTTTATCAGTAACTCTAACAACTATTCTTGATGCATCAACACTCTCTACTACACCCGAATTTCTTGCAACAATACAGACTCCAGAATCTCTGGCAACTACAGTCTCTAAACCGGTTCCAACTAATGGTTTTTCTGCTCTTAAGACTGGCACAGCTTGCCTTTGCATATTTGAACCCATTAATGCTCTGTTAGCATCATCATGCTCCAAAAATGGAATAAGCGAAGCAGCTATAGAAACCACTTGTTGAGGTGAAACATCCATTAATTCAATTCTATCAGGCGACATTAATTCAAACTCGTTAGCATGTCTAACAGCTACCAAATCATCAATAAATCTGTTTTTTGCGTCCAACATAACATTTGCTTGAGCAATAACATATTCTGACTCATCAATTGCAGATAAATATATTATTTCATCTGAAACTTTTCCATTAAGAACTTTTCTGTATGGGGTTTCAATAAATCCATATTGATTTGTTCTTGAATATGAGGCAAAAGAATTTATAAGACCAATATTTGGTCCTTCAGGAGTTTCAATTGGACAAACTCTTCCATAATGAGTTGGATGAACATCTCTCACTTCAAAACCAGCTCTTTCTCTAGTTAGTCCTCCAGGCCCTAATGCAGAAACTCTTCTTTTATGAGTAATTTCTGAAAGAGGATTATTTTGATCCATAAACTGTGATAACTGACTTGAACCAAAAAACTCTTTAATAGCAGCTGTTACAGGTTTCGCATTAATTAAATCTTGTGGGCCTAATTCGTCCGCCTCAGCCATACTTAATCTTTCCCTAACAGCTCTCTCAACTCTTATTAAGCCAACTCTAAATTGATTAGCTGTCATTTCACCAACAGACCTAACTCTTCTATTACCAAGATGATCAATATCATCTACGATGTCATGACCGTCACGAATATTAACTATTCCTTTCATCACCTCAATAATGTCTTGCTTATCGAGTATATGTGGATTTTCTTTTTCAGAATTTAATTTTAATCTTCTATCAAATTTCATCCTGCCAACTTCTGACAAATCATATCTTTCATCATTAAAAAATAAGTTATTAAACAATGTTTCTGCAGAATCTTTTGTTGGTGGTTCTCCAGGTCTCATCATTCTGTAAATTTCAACAAGAGCTTCTAACCTATTAGTTGTTGGATCAACTCTTAGCGTATTTGATATGTATGGACCTTTATCAAGCTCATTTATATATAGGCACATAATTTGCTTAATTTGATGTTCCGAGATTTGTGCAAGAATTTCCTCATCAATCTCAGTGTTAGCTGAGAACAAAACTTCACCAGTTTCTTCATTAATTATATCTTTTGATAAAACTTTACCTATTAAAAATTCTTTTGAGAGAGATATTTCTGATGCCTTTGAGTTTGTTAATTCTTTAATATGTCTTGCGGTAATTCTTTTACCAGCTTCAACATATACTTTTGATTTCACTTTTATATCAACAGATAGAGTTTCACCTCTTAGTCTTTCAGGAACTAAAGCTACTTTTACAACATCTTTATCAATAGAAAATACATCTTCATCATAAAACTCAGATAAGATTTCTTCTGTGCCCATGTCCAGAGCCCTCAACATAATTGTTGCAGGTATTTTTCTTCTTCTGTCAATTCTGCTGAAAAGAATATCTTTTGGATCAAACTCGAAATCTAACCAAGAACCTCTATATGGAATAATCCTAGCAGAATATAAAACCTTTCCAGAAGAATGAGTTTTGCCTTTATCGTGATCATAAAATACCCCAGGAGATCTATGTAGCTGAGATACAACCACTCTTTCTGTTCCATTAATGACAAACGAGGCATCATCTGTCATGAGTGGTACTTCGCCCATAAAAACTTCGCCTTCTTTAATATCCTTAACATCTTTAAAGTTTGAGTCTCTATCAAAAAGAACCAACTTTACTTTAATTCTAAGGGGTGCTGAATATGACAAACCTTGAATTAAGCATTCTTGAACATCATAAGTATTTTTGCCAATTTCATAGGACACATATTCTAAGGCAGCATTTCCAGAGACACTTTTAATTGGAAACAAGGACTGAAAAACATCTTCAAGTCCTTGTTTGATTCTTGATTCAGGAGCAACATCAGCCTGCAGAAAATCAGCATAAGATTTTGTTTGCGTCTCTACCAAGTTTGGCAAATCCATCACTTTTGCAAAAGTACCAAAGTTTTTTCTTATTCTTTTCTTTTCTGTGTAGCTATATGTCATAAATGAATCCTATATTTTTTTAATATAATTTAAGTGCTATTTAAGCTCTCCAGTAGCTCCAGCTTCAGTAAGCTGAGCTAAAATTGCTTCTGCTTCATCCTTTTTAACACCTTCTTTTAATGTGCTTGGCGCACCGTCAACCATATCTTTTGCTTCTTTTAGTCCAAGACCAGTAATAGACCTTACAGCCTTAATAACTTGAACTTTTTGATCACCCACTGCTGATAATACAACATCAAATGAATCTTTTTCCTCAGCTGCAGGAGCATCACCATCTCCACCTGCCGCTGCTGGTGCAGCTGCAACCGCCGCGGCCGCTGTAACACCAAATTTTTCTTCAATGTCAGAAATAAGTTCTACAAGCTCCATTACTGACATATCTTCTATTGCTTTTAAAATATCATCTTTACTAGTTGCCATTTTAATATTCTCCTTATAATTAGGCTGACGCCTGTTTGTTGTCGCGAACTGCTGATAAAACTCTTGCAAGTTTGGATGGAACTTCATTTAATAAAGTTGCAAACTTACCTACTGGTGCTTGAAGCACATTAGCAATCAAGCTGTATGCCTCCTCTTTAGAAGGAAGTTTTGCCAAAATATCTATTTGACTTCCATCTAATAATTGACCTTCAACAACCAATGCTTTAATTTCTAATTCATCAAAATTTTTAGCATATGTTTTAAGCAATTTAGCAGCAGCACCTGGTTCCTCAAATGAAAATGCAAATAATGAAGGACCAAATAATACTTCATCTGAACATCCAAAATCAGTTCCTTCAAAAGCTAATTTAGCAAGCGAATTCTTGATTACTTGAATATGGATACCGGATTGTATTGCCTGAGATCTAATTTCAGATAATTCTGAAACTTTTAAACCTCTTGCATCAGAAATAACAAGAGAAGAAGCATCTAATGCTACCTCTTTGACTTCTTTTACAATCTGCTCTTTTTCACTTTTAGATAATGCCACAGCAATTCTCCAATTAAAGCCTTTCGGCTATTAGGCGACAAATTGCATAATTACAATTTGAACACCACCTGCGTAGGAAATTAAGTCTTTCAACACCTACGGTCTTTGACGGCTGCGTAAACGCAACTATCTAGTTTTATATTTCTATAAAACTAAAACTATGCCAGCTCACTAGAACTAATCTTTATTCCCGGTCCCATTGTGCTGCTAATTGAAATATTTCCAATAAATACTCCTTTAGCAGAGGCTGGTTTTAACTTTTTTAACTCTTCAACTAGTACCGACGCATTCTCTTTAATTTTGATGCTTTCAAAATTAACCATACCGATACTCCCGTGTATTATTCCATTTTTGTCAGTTCTAAATCTTACTTGCCCAGCTTTAACATTTTTTATAGCAGAAGTTACGTCATCTGATACTGTTCCAGTTTTTGGATTTGGCATTAATCCTTTAGGGCCAAGAATTTGTCCAAGTTTACCTACAACTTTCATAGCAGCATTGGTTGCAATAACAACTTCAACATCTATCTCTTCTTTTTTAAATTTTTCTGCTAAATCATCCATTCCAACATACTCTGCGCCAGCCTCGTTAGCATCTTTAGCCTGATCACCATCTGCAAAAACTGCAACAGTAACCTCTTTTCCAAGACTGTTTGGAAGGGTTACGGCTCCTCGTACATTTTGATCTGATTTATTTGGATCCACACCTAGTTTTATTGAGATGTCTACTGATTCTTCAAACTTATCGGATTTAACTTTCTGAATAATCTTCATAGCATCATCAATTGTGTAATTTTTTTCACGATCGAGGTTTTCTTCAATGATTTTTCGCTTTTTTGTTAATTTACTCATGAATCTACCTCAACACCCATGCTTCTTGCTGTACCTGCAATAATATTTACTGCTGCATCGATATCATTAGAATTTAAATCAGGCTCTTTTGCTTTTGCAATATCTTCGAGCTGTGTTCTTGTTAACTTGCCAACTTTTTCTCTGTTTGGTTCTCCACTGCCTTTAGTGATATTTAAGGCTTTTCTTATTAAAACTGCTGCAGGTGGTGTTTTTACAACAAAATCAAACGATTTATCCTCATAAACGCTTATAACCACAGGAAGTGGCATCCCTTTTTCTGATTCTTGCGTAGCAGTATTAAAAGCGTTACAAAAGTCCATGATATTTAATCCTGCCTGACCTAAAGCAGGCCCTACAGGAGGACTTGGATTTGCCCCACCAGCAGGAATTTGTAACTTTAATAAATTAGTAACCTTTTTTGCCATTATGTTTTCTCTATTTGCATGAAGTCTAGATCAACAGGTGTTGCTCTTCCAAGAATCTGAACAGAAACTTTAACCATATTTCTTTCGTAATCAACATTTTCAACAACTCCATTGAAATCATTAAATGGTCCGTCACAAACCCTAATAACCTCACCAGGTTCATATAAAGTTTTTGGAGCAGGAGCGTCTTCACCAACCTCAATTCTATTAATAATGTTATTAACATCTTCTTCGGATATTGGTAAAGGCTTATCTCTTGTTCCACCAACAAATCCTGAAACTCTGGGAGTTGATTGAACTAATTGCCATGAATCATCTTCTAACAACATTTGGACTAATATGTATCCTGGAAAAAACTTTCTCTCAGTGGTTTTCTTTGCTCCGCCTTTTAATTCAACTATTTGTTCAGTAGGTATCAAAATTTCACCAAATTTTTCTGATAAATTATTCAACATAATTTTTTCTTCGATTGCAGCTTTTACTTTTTGCTCGTATCCTGAATAGGCTTGAATAACATACCACTCCATAATTTAACCAAGTACCAATTTAGTTAAGAAACTTAATAATGATTCTAGGCCCCAAAAGAACAAACAAAGAACAATTATTGCAGTAAAAACTACTAAGAAAGTCTGAGTTGTTTCTATTCTTGTTGGCCATACAACTTTTCTAATTTCTGTTCTAGACTCTCTCATTAATTTGATTGAATTTGACCCAAAACTTGTGAACGAAATTAAAACCAATCCAATAATAAACAGAAAAACAATTCCTAATACTCTATAAAGAAATGCAACCTCAACAAAGTAACTATTTCCTACAACTGCAGTACCAAATACCAAAAGTGCTAATAACCATTTAAGGTTATCAAGAGTTTTTGAAGCAGTTCCTTTATTCATATATCAACTCTCAATCAATTCATCCCAAATGGCAGGCCAGGAGGGACTCGAACCCCCAACCTCCGGTTTTGGAGACCGATGCTCTACCAATTGAGCCACTGGCCTAAACTCATTTTTATATACCCTCAAAGACAAGCAAGCCGAGTCTCAAGGACTCGGCTAAATAGTCTTAAATTACTCTACTATTTTTGATACTACGCCGGCACCAACAGTTCTTCCACCTTCTCTAATAGCGAATTTCAAACCTTCATCCATTGCTATAGGTGCAATTAAAGATACAACCATTTTGATATTATCTCCTGGCATGACCATCTCAGTTCCTTCTGGAAGCTCACATGCCCCAGTAACATCAGTTGTTCTGAAGTAAAACTGAGGTCTATAATTGTTCATAAAGGGTGTATGCCTTCCACCCTCATCTTTACTTAAAACGTATATTTCAGCTTCGAATTTAGTATGTGGAGATATCGATTTAGGTTTTGCTAAAACTTGACCTCTCTCAACTGCTTCTCTTTCAACACCTCTCAAAAGAATACCGCAGTTTTCACCAGCTCGACCCTCATCAAGTGATTTTCTAAACATTTCAACACCTGTACAAGTTGTATCTGTTGTTTCTTTAATACCAACTATTTCAAGCGCATCTCCAGTATTTACGATACCAGTTTCAATTCTTCCTGTTACTACTGTTCCTCTTCCAGAAATTGTAAATACATCTTCAATTGGCATTAAGAATGCTCCATCTACAGGTCTTTCTGGTTCTGGAACATATGAATCAAGTGTTTCTATAAGTTTCTGAACTGATGGGACACCTATATCTGAAGTATCACCTTCTAGGGCTTTCAAAGCGCTTCCAACAATTATTGGAGTATCATCACCTGGAAATTCATATTCGTTTAGTAGCTCTCTAATTTCCATTTCAACAAGCTCAATCATTTCTGGATCGTCATTCTGATCTGCTTTATTCATATATACAACAATATATGGAACCCCAACCTGTCTAGCCAAAAGGATATGCTCTCTTGTTTGAGGCATTGGGCCATCAGCTGCACTTACAACGAGAATAGCTCCATCCATTTGTGCTGCACCTGTGATCATATTTTTTACATAATCAGCGTGACCTGGGCAGTCAACATGAGCATAATGTCGAGCAGTTGAAACATACTCAACATGAGAAGTTGCAATGGTAATACCTCTTTCTCTTTCTTCTGGGGCATTATCGATGTTAGCAAAATCAACTGCATCACCACCAAATACTTCAGCAGCAACTTTAGTTAAAGCAGCTGTAAGTGTTGTTTTACCATGGTCTACGTGACCAACTGTACCAACATTTATATGTGGTAAGGTTCTTTCGAATTTTTCTCTAGCCATTTTTTTCGCCTCTCTAAATTGTTAAAAGTGGAGCTCATAACCGGACTTGAACCGGTGACCTCTTACTTACCAAGCAAGTGCTCTACCGCTGAGCTATATGAGCCCGTTCATCAGCATCCTATTTTTGGTGGCGTATTATCACTCTAAAAGTCTTTAAACTCAACCTTTTTAAGAAGATATTTTCTGTGGTTAATATTTAATTATTTTAGATGGTGGAGAGGGTAGGATTCGAACCTACGTAGCCGAAGCGGCAGATTTACAGTCTGCTGGTATTAACCACTCACCCACCTCTCCATTTAAAGGTAC
>PBKO01000021.1 GCA_002721465.1 Gammaproteobacteria bacterium
AAAACAAGCAATTAGAATTAACGAAAGAGACAGAAACCTATTTACCAATGCCTACAACGAACTTTTCTTAGCAGAGTTAAAAAATAAAGAATACTTAAGTTCCTCTAATTATCTGGACACGTTAATAACATACTATGATCCCAATTCAAAGAGTTTTTTACTCTTGAACGAGAAAAGAGAGAAGTTAAATTTAATTTCAGACTTGGTTCAACAAAATAAAGAAATTGATTCATTGATATACATGAGCCAATTTTCTGATGAGCAAATCAATAAGATATTGAATAACAAAGACAACGACTCAAACATAATTAATAAACAAAACACAAAAACCTTAAACACATCTGTAAGTTCTTTTTACTTTGACAATCAACTTGCTGTTCAAAATGGAAAAAGAATTTTTTTAATAAAGTGGGGAAACAGAACAAATGTTGATAACTGGAGAGCTTACTCCGCTGGGTCTTCAAATACAGTTTTGCAAAATGAAAATAAACAAGAAATTAACAAAGATTCTAGAACTTTCAATGATCTTCCTAGATCAAAAAAAGATAAGGACAGCCTGATGAACATTTCTAACGAAAACCTCTCAAAGCTTGGGTTGTATCTTTATGAATACTTCAACGACAAAACAAGTTCCGAACAGGCACTTTCAAAGGTTAAGTTAATGGGAAAAGTTGAAGAAAAAGAGTTTCTTCAAAGTAAATACTACTTACATCAAATATATTCATCAAAGGAATTTAATGCACCTAAAAAAGCGTTGGAGATTAAGGAATTTATTACAACGAAATATCCACAGTCAACATACGCAAAGTTTTTAAGCAATCAACAACTTGAAGCACTTTCTGAAAATACTAAAGATTCTTTAGTTGGCTATATTAAGAGTACAATCAAATTAAATAAACATTCATTAGCATTAAAAGTTATTGATTCGCTAATTAATCATTCAGTAAGTAGAGATTTTCGCTTTACCTTATATGAACAAAAGCTCAAAGTTTTTGGCAAGCTTTACAAACCAAGTGAATATTTAGAAGAGTTAAAAAGCATCAATGTTCTTTATCCAGAAAAGACAGACTATCTATCAAAAAAAATCAGTCATATTGAAAGTCTTATTGAAAATAAAATTTCATATAATGACAACGAATATGTTCTGGTTTTTATTTACGACGAAAAAAAAATGAAGGCGTTTCCAAACAACTATGGATTTGTTCAGGAGCCATATGAAAATAACTCCTATATTTTGGTTAAATATGGTTTAGCCAGTAGGGCTGAGGCAGAAGAATTTGCAGACCTAATTATGCAAAACAAAAAAACATTGTCAAACGATAAATATTTTGTACTTTCGACCTCCCAGTATATTAATATGCTGATTTTTAAAACATTAGAGATAACCAAAAATTAGATTATGGCAGAGAATAAATTTTTTTCATCACCATCTGTAGATATAATTGAGTCATCCACAAAAATTGTTGGTGATATTTTCTCAGAGGCAGACTTTAGAATCGACGGTATTGTTGAGGGAAATATAACAACAACCGGAAAAGTTGTTGTTGGGAAATTAGGCAAAATCAATGGCAAGATTAACTGTTCTAATGCTGATATTTCTGGTTCTGTTTCTGGTAAAATTGAGGTCGTTGAAATACTTTCACTGATGTCAGAGTCTTTAATCCAGGGTGATATCATAACTGGAAAACTTTCAGTCGAAGAAGGTGCTCAAGTAGAAGCTTCAATATCCATGAAATCTGGCAAACAGCTCAAGGCTGTTGAAGGCAAAAATGAAAACAAAGCACAGTCTGAAAAAACAGCCTAATCCTTTATTAGTTTTTGCTGTAATTAGTTTTGAAATGGGCATTATTATATTCCTTTTCTCAAAACTAGGCAAGTGGTTGGACGCATACTTTAGCTTTGAAAAACTATTTACCTTTTCGTTAACATTTTTAGGCTTTGTTTTAGCGTTTTATATTGTTTATAAACAAGTAAATAAACTTCATAAATAACTTTATTTTTTAACTAATTGTTCTAACTTTGCAGGCATATATTTTACAGAATATCTGGAATGTTTTTTTCTAAAAAATTTCTCTTTTTAAGTCTATTTTCAACATTTGCTTTTTGTACTGCCTTCTCTGCAGAACCCACTGAAGAAAAGAAAGATAAAAAAGCCGAAATAAAAAAATACATCACCCATCACCTAAAAGACTCTCACAGTTTTTACTTGACTTCTTATACAAAAGCCGATGGAAAAAAAGTTTATGTAGAGTTGCCATTACCCGTGATCTTATATGACAATGGTTTTAAGTTTTTTGTATCATCTGATTTTAAACACGGCAAAGAGGTTGTGGTGGACAATGAAAGTTTTTATAGAATGAATTATGAAAATAATAAAATCTACAAAACAAATTACAATGGAGATATAATTAAAGATGAAAATGGGAAAATCATAAATGAAAAACCTTTAGATTTTTCAATCACAAAAAATATTGTTACAATAATACTAGTTTCTTTATTGATGCTGTTTTTATTTAATTCACTCGCAAGATCATACACAAGAAACAATGGCATTGCTGATGGTGTAGGCAGGTTTTTAGAGCCGATAATTCTATATGTTAGGGACCAGATTGCTATCCCAGGTATTGGAGAAAAAAAGTACAGGAACTATATGAGTTACTTGTTAACTGTTTTTTTCTTTATTTGGTTTTTGAATATGTTAGGACTAACACCATTAGGCGTTAACGTTACCGGAAATATAGCAGTAACATTTTCCTTAGCTTTATTGACCTTTTTACTGACTAATTTGACAGCCAATAAAAATTATTGGGGACACATTTTTTGGATGCCGGGTGTACCAATACCACTTAAAATAATATTGGCACCAATCGAATTTTTGGGCTTATTTATAAAGCCTTTTTCACTACTAATACGTTTATATGCAAACATTCAAGCCGGACATATTGTGCTTTATAGCCTGATAGGTTTAATGTTTGTTTTTCAAAATTGGGCAGGTAGCAGCTTGTCGTTTGCACTTGCTTTTTTTATATCAATTATTGAGATTTTAGTAGCGTTATTACAAGCGTACATTTTCACTATGTTATCCGCACTTTATTTTGGATTTGCTGTTGAGGAGCATGGTGAAACTGAACATTAATAAATGAATAAATTAAACTAAATATATAATTATGGAAATACCTTTAATAGTAGGCGGAGGCCTAGTCGTAATCGGAGTTGGGATTGGAATTGGTCAAATTGGAAAAGGAGCAATGGAAGCTATTGGCCGTCAACCTGAAGCGAGTGGAAAAATACAAGTAGCAGGAATTATTTTTGCTGCGTTGATTGAGGGAATTGGTTTTGCCGCTTTATTTGCACTTTAATAATTTTTAAATTTTATGGAAAAATTAATTGAAGAGTTTTCAATTGGTTTGTTTTTTTGGCAAACTGTTATTTTTTTGTTGTTAATCTGGCTATTGAAAAAATACGCATGGACACCGATCTTAAAGACAATTAATGACAGAGAAGAAGGTATAAAGAATGCCTTAGAGTCTGCTGAAAAAGCAAGGGAGGAAATAAAGTCATTAAAGGCTAGCAACGACAAGGTGCTTAAAGAGGCTAAAATTGAACGAGATAATATTTTAAAGGAAGCTAGTAGTTTAAAAAAGTCAATCTTGGAAGAGGCTAAAACTGAGGCCAAAACAGAAGCGCAGAAAATTATAGATAATGCCAACGACTCTATTAAAAATGAAAAAGAAGCTGCTGTTTCGGAAATTAAAAAACAAGTAGCTACGCTTTCAATTGAAATTGCTGAAAAACTTATAAAAGAAAAGCTTTCAGATGATGATAAGCAAATGAAAATTGTTAAAGAATTAATAAAAGACGTTAAACTTAAATGATCAATACTAGGGCTGCAAAAAGATATGCAAAAGCTTTTTTGAGCATTACAGAATCAAAAAACGATCTGATGATAATGTTTAAAGACATGAGTTCTGTAAAAAAGGCTTTTGAAGGATCTCAAGAGTTAAAGCTATTTATTGATTCAAAAGTGATAAAAGACAATGACAAAGTAGAAACCTTGAAAGAGGTGTTCGCCGGCCTGTCAATTCAATCAACAAATCTACTTACACATCTAATGAATAGCGGGCGTATTGATTTGTTCGATGATGTTGCGAAATGCTTTGTCGATCTTTATAATGAAAAAGTGGGTAACCAAAATGTGACCTTGATTTCGGCCACAAAGTTATCCGATAAGTTACTAATGGAAATTAAATCCAAAGTGAAATCCTTAACATTTAAAAACGTTCACCTAATCAACAAAGTAGATAGAAATCTGATTGGAGGCTTTATACTTAAGGTTGGGGATAAGCAATATGACGCTAGCTTTAAACAACAATTGAAAAATTTAGAACAAGAGTTTTTCAATACATCAATACAATAAATTATGGCAGATATAAAACCAGCTGAAATATCAGCAATTATAAAAAAACAATTAACTGGATCAGATATTGGTCCTTCATTGGCAGAAGTTGGGACAGTTCTTCAGGTTGGTGATGGGATAGCAAGAGTTTATGGGCTTTCAAACGTGCAGTACGGAGAATTGGTCATGTTTGAAAATGGAATGGAGGGTATCGTATTAAACCTTGAGGAAGATAATGTAGGAGTAGTTTTGTTAGGACCATCTAAAGACGTTAAGGAGGGGGATACTGTAAAGAGAACCGAACGAATTGCATCGATCAAAGTTGGTGAAGGTGTAGTTGGAAGGGTCGTTAATACTCTTGGTGATCCAATTGATGGAAAAGGAAAAATTAAAGGAAAAATGTATGAGATGCCACTTGAAAGAAAAGCACCAGGCGTAATATATAGACAACCTGTTAATGAGCCTTTACAAACAGGAATAAAATCAATTGATGCTATGATTCCTGTTGGAAGAGGACAAAGAGAGTTGGTAATTGGAGACCGTCAAACGGGCAAGACAACGGTTTGTATCGACACAATTATAAATCAAAAAGAATTTTTTGACGCAGGGGAACCTGTATACTGTATCTATGTTGCAATTGGGCAAAAGGCATCAACAGTTGCGGGAATAGCAAAAACTCTTGAAGAAAAAGGAGCTCTTTCTTATACTACAATAGTAGCCGCAAACGCTTCAGATCCTGCGCCTATGCAAGTTTATGCTCCTTTTGCTGGAGCAGCAATTGGAGAATATTTTAGGGATACTGGTAGACCTGCATTAATTATTTATGATGATTTATCAAAGCAAGCTGTTGCGTATAGAGAAGTCTCACTTCTTTTGAGAAGGCCACCTGGTCGAGAAGCTTACCCTGGGGATGTGTTTTACTTACATTCAAGATTGCTTGAGAGATCAGCTAAAGTTATCAATGATGATGGAATTGCAAAAAAAATGAATGATCTTCCTGATAGCCTAAAACCAGTAGTTAAAGGAGGCGGCTCTTTGACAGCACTTCCAATAATTGAAACACAAGCAGGAGATGTTTCCGCTTATATTCCCACAAACGTTATTTCCATAACTGATGGACAGATTTTTCTCGAATCAGACTTGTTTAACTCAGGGGTGAGACCTGCAATAAATGTTGGAATCTCTGTTTCAAGAGTTGGTGGATCTGCTCAAATTAAATCAATGAAGAAGGTTGCAGGTACTCTCAAACTTGACCAGGCTCAATTTAGGGAATTACAAGCGTTTGCTAAATTTGGATCAGACTTAGACCCTGTAACACTGGGTGTAATTGAAAAGGGAAAAAGAAATGTTGAAATTTTAAAGCAAGCACAAAACGATCCATTTACAGTTGAGGATCAAGTAGCCATTATATATTTAGGTTCAAAAAATCTTTTGAAATCAGTTCCCGTTGATAAGATAAAAGAATTCGAAAAGAAGTTTTTGGACTTGATGAATGTAAAACACAAAAAAACTCTTGACACAATTAAGCAAGGCAAGCTCACAGATGATGTGTTATCTACTTTAGAAAGTGTAGCTGCAGACCTTTCATCATCTTACGAATAATTAATATATGCCAAATTTAAAAGAGATAAGAAACCGAATTACGTCAGTAACTTCAACAATGAAGATAACTAGCGCGATGAAAATGGTTTCAGCCGCTAAGCTTAAAAAAGCACAAGATGCAGTTACTGCTATGAGGCCTTACTCTGAAAAATTAGGAGAGTTGATGTCTAGCTTTTATGATATAATTTCATCATCCAGTGTTTCCCAGTTATCTGAAAGTAGAGATATAAAAAATGTTCTTATAATTCCAATATGCTCTAACAAAGGGCTTTGTGGCGCCTTTAATTCTAATGTTGTTAAAAAAGCTATTTTACTAAAAAATCAATCAAATTTTTCAAAAGCAAATTTCAGTTTTTTGATTATTGGTAAAAAGGCAAACGATATTATTTCGAAAACAGAGAATGTGATCTCAAATCACAGTAGTATTTTTGAAAACATTAATTATGATAATGCCGCATCTATAGTTGACAATATAATTGAATTATTTACAAATGGTGAATATGATCATGTAGAACTTATTTATAATACATTTAAAAATGCCGCTAATCAAACTACTATCTCAGAGCAATTTTTACCAATTACTGCACCTGAAGATTCAGAAGTTCTATCTGATTACATTTTTGAACCTTCAATGGAAAAGATTGTTTCAGATTTAGTACCTAAGTCATTAAAAATACAATTATTCAAAGCAATAAGAGATTCATTTGCTGGTGAACATGGAGCCAGGATGACAGCAATGCATAAAGCTACAGACAATGCAAGCGAGCTTAAAAGTGAATTGGTTCTAACATATAATAAAGCAAGACAAGCAGCAATTACAAATGAAATTCTTGAAATCGTTTCTGGAGCTGAAGCGCTGAATGGTTAATGAAAGTCAAGATAATTAATAAGTCCAACAATCAAAATCCATTTTATCAAACTAGTGGCTCATCAGGAATGGACCTTATGGCATTTTTATCATCTTCCATTATTTTACCACCTGGCGAAAGAAAATTAGTACCCACCGGTATATATTTAGAAATTCCAGAGGAATATGAAGCACAAGTTCGTTCTAGAAGTGGCCTCGCATTAAAAAAAGGTATATCAGTTTTAAATTCACCAGGTACAATTGATGCCGATTACAGGGGAGAGATTGGTGTTATTTTGTTTAATTCTTCTAAAACCCCATATGAAATAAAACCCTCAGATAGAATTGCTCAGCTTGTTTTTGCAAGAATAGATAAAGTTAATTGGGAAAATTCATCAAACCTTGATAAAACAGAAAGATCTTCAGGCGGGTTTGGTAGTACCGGGACTAATTGATATATTGATAGATTCGAATTTTTTAAAATTGATAAACATCAAGACATATTCTATAATCTCTATATTCTTTTTTAGTTGCTGGACCTTTTCCCAAACCACCAAAATTAAACAGCTCGAGAGCCAAAGACTTTTAATTAAAAAAGAAATTGAAAATATTAATTCATTGCTATTTAATAACTCAAAGACAACTAAAATTGCATATAATGATTTAGAAAATATTTCCATTAGAATATTAAAAAATCAGGAGCTAATCAGGTTAACCAATCAGCAGATTAATATTTTAACAAATGAAATTGATAAAAAAAATGATTCAATCGATTTTCTTAAAAGTGAAATAAAACAAGTTAGAAAACAGTATTCACTTATGATTATGAATTCATACAAAAGTAAGCTTAAAGAATCTAGGCTGATGTTTTTACTTTCGTCTGATGATTTTTTACAGGCCTTAAAACGTACTAGATATATAAATCAATTCTCCGAAGATAGAAAAAGAGTAGCTGATAAAATCTCAAACTCCATAAACCTTTTGGATCAAAAAATCACAATGTTAAACTCTTTGAAATCTGATAAAAAAAACCTGCTTAAACAAAACAAGGAAAATCAAATCAATTTAAAATCTGAAGAAAAATCTAAAGAAAGATTGATATCTGGATTAAGAAGAAAGGAAAAGGCATACAAAAAACAAATCAATGATAAACAAAAGATTTCAATAAACCTTGATAAAGAAATTGATCGTCTAATCAAAGAAGCCATACGAAAGTCTAATAATGAATCTAACAATAACATATTTAAACTAACACCAGAAGCAAGGGCGCTTTCTGAAAAATTTAGTGCGAATAAGGGAAATTTACCTTGGCCTGTTGTAAGAGGTGTAGTAATACGAAAATTTGGTTTACAACCCCATCCAGTAGTAAGGACAACTAAGATTCAAAGTAATGGTCTAGTTATTGCCACTACAAAGGATGCTGAAATTAGAGCTGTATTTAATGGGTTTGTTCTTTCAATTTTAAAATTCAAAGGGAGTAATATTACCGTACTTATCCAGCACGGAAGTTATATTACGGCTTACAAAAACATTGATGAAGTTTATGTTGAAAAAGGAGAAAAGGTTTCTGCCTTGCAAAAAATAGGAAAAGTATTTGATCCAAAGGACGGTTCTAAATCAACATTGCAGTTTAGTATTTTTAACAACACCAAAGCTATAGATCCATACATATGGATTGTCAAATAAAATGTCAGTAGGAACAAAAAAAATAAAAGAGGAAATAACTATAGAGGGTGCAGAGATGCATAATCTAAAAAACATAAGTTTAAAAATTCCAAAAAAAAAATTAATAGTTATTACAGGTCTTTCAGGTTCAGGTAAGTCAAGTCTGGCATTTGATACAATATTTGCTGAAGGTCAGAGAAGGTTCATTGAAAGTTTATCATCATACGCAAGACAGTTCTTGGGTAAAATTAAAAAACCTAAAGTAAAAAAAATAAAAGGCTTATCACCTGCAATTGCAATTGAACAAAAAGTAAACAACTCAAACCCGAGGTCAACTGTTGGAACCAGCTCAGAAATTTATGATTATCTGAAATTACTTTACTCAAGAATTGGAAAAACATATAGCCCAATAACAAATAAAGAAGTGATTATTGATAGTCTTGATACTGTAATTGATTACATAAGCAGTTTTAGTGAAGGCGATAAGTTTTTGGTTATGGTCAAACTTAACTGCCCAGAAAATATTGAATTAAAAAAATATTTAAATTTATTTCATGATGATGGCTATTCTCGAATAGAATCTGATGGAGTTACTTATCAAATAGAGGATTTCACTTCTACAAGTAAAGAAAAACTCTATTTGGTAATTGACAGATCTATTTATAAAAAGGATAAAGATTATCTAGACAGGATTACCGATTCAATTGAAAATGCTTTTTATCAGGGGAATCATGAGATGTATATAAAAAGCTTAAAGGATGATTGCTATAAATTATTTTCCAAGAAATTTGAACAAGACGGCATAAAGTTCATTAAGCCAACAGAACACTTATTTAGTTTCAACAATCCATTTGGAGCGTGTAGTAATTGTGGTGGATATGGTGATATAATGGGAATTGACCCAGAACTTGTAATACCAAATACCGGCCTTTCTGTTTATGAAAATTGTATCGCACCTTGGAGAGGACAGAAGCTTGGAAAGTATAAAGATTTACTTATAAAAAACTCTCAAAAATTTAATTTCCCTATTCATCGCCCTTATTTTAAATTAAATGAAAATGAAAAACAACTCATTTGGGATGGCAATGAATATTTTAAAGGAATCAACTACTTCTTTGCTAAACTTGAAAAAAAAATGTACAAAATTCAAAATAGAGTTATGCTTTCGAGGTACCGAGGAAGAACTCTATGTACTGAGTGTGGGGGGACACGGCTTAGAAAGGAGGCCAACTATGTCAAAATAAATGGATTATCCATTTCTGATTTAGTACAGCTCCCAATTGAGGATGTTTTAGGCTTTTTTAATAAAATTGAACTATCAGAAACTGATTTAAAAAAGTCTAATAGAATCATTGTAGAAATAAAAAACAGATTATCATTTTTATGTAAAGTTGGACTTCCTTATTTAACCTTAAATAGGAAATCAAATACTCTTTCAGGGGGTGAAACACAAAGAATAAATATCGCAACATCAATTGGCAGCGCCCTAGTTGGATCAATTTATGTTTTGGATGAACCAAGTGTTGGTTTACATCCTGAGGACACAACAAAGTTAATTTCTATTTTACAGAATTTAAGATCTATAGGGAACACTGTCATTATTGTTGAGCATGACGAAGACATAATTAGATCAGCAGACCAAATTATTGATTTAGGTCCTGGGGCAGGAAGCCAAGGAGGAGAGGTTGTTGCTCAAGGATCTTTAAATCACATTATAAAATCAAAAACGATTACAGCCAAATATCTTCAAAACCAAAATGAAATTCCTGTACCATTAAAAAGAAGAAGTAATAATAGAAAAATTGTACTTAAGGGTTGCAGAGAAAACAATTTAAAGAACATCAATATAAGCTTTCCCTTAAACTCTTTAGTCTGTGTCACTGGGATATCTGGTAGTGGAAAAACAACACTAGTAAAAAAAATATTATACCCTGCTTTATTACAATCAAAAGGTATTTACACAACTAAACCTGGTCAATTCTCATCTATTAGTGGAAATTTGGATGATATAAGCTCTATTGAGTTCATTGATCAAAATCCAATTGGCCAATCTTCTAGATCAAATCCTGTTACATACATAAAAGCATATGATGATATTCGCAACCTTTTTTCTAAACAATCAGCATCTAAACAATTCTCATTTAAGCCAAAACACTTTTCGTTTAATGTCGACGGAGGAAGGTGTGATGATTGTAAGGGTGAGGGTACAATAAAAGTTGAAATGCAGTTTATGGCGGATATCAATTTAATTTGTGAAACATGTAAAGGAAAAAGATTTAAAAAAAACGTTCTACAAGTAACATATCAAAATAAAAATATTGATGATATTTTAAAAATGACAATTGATGAGGGTTATAATTTTTTTCTTGAAAATGGTCAAAATAAAATTGCAAATAAATTAAAAGCCTTAATTGATGTTGGGATGGGTTATGTAAACTTAGGACAATCCTCATCAACCTTGAGCGGTGGTGAAGCACAAAGAATTAAGCTAGCATCATTCATTCTAAAAGGCCAGTCAGCGTCCAAAACACTATTTATTTTTGATGAACCAACTACTGGTCTTCACTTTCACGATATTAAAAAACTATTAAATTCATTTAACCACTTAATTGGCTACGGTCACTCAATTATTGTGGTAGAACACAATATAGAATTAATAAAATCGTCTGATTACATTGTAGACCTTGGGCCACATGGTGGAATAAAAGGAGGAGAATTAATTTTTGCAGGATCACCTGAAAAATTGGTGAAAAATAAAAAATCTCTTCTTACTAAGTTTTTAAAAACTAAACTTGGATAAGGTTTTTTTTATTACTGAATTTATCTCATTAGAGATTCCCATCTTATAAATAAAAATAATGTAAACTGTAGAAACTGCTACGGATTTTACAATTATTTCAACCATATAGTTCTTATTAAAATTAACTAAATCAGTAATAAAAAAAAGAACTGCAATCAGAACAAAAACTTTAAGCGTACTCAAAGAGTACGGTTGTATTTTTAACTTATATTTTAAGTAAATGACTTTAAGAAAAGTAAAAACAAATATTACAATTAATGTAGATAAAGCAGCTCCATTAATGCTGTATAAATCGATCAGTTTATCATTTAGAAAATAAACGGAAAAAGCCATCAACAGCGAAAAGGGCAATGTTATTTTATAAAATTTTGCAGTGGCAAGAATTGCAGGTCCACAACCAAAGCTCATTAAAATCAATTTGCTTACGGATATTATTAAAACAACCAAAACAGCAGTCGAATATGAGGAATCTAAAATCAAATTGTAGAAAGGATTTACATTTAAATTTATCAGCAAGAAAAACAGCCCCGAGACTATAATTAGATTAAGCGAGCTTTTTTTATAAAGGTTTTCAAGACCCTTAAAATCATTTTCATTTAGCGCCTTTGCAACAAGAGGATTTACAATTTGAAACATAGCTCTTCCAGGAATTTCAACAACAGTCGCAATAAAAACAGCTACAGCATAAAATGCTGTTTGTGATATTACTTCTTTTTGAGGAATCATAAACTTATCAATATCAATCAATATACTAGCAGCCGATCCTGCTAAGAAAATAAATAGTGAATAGGTTAAAATTTCACCTATGTTGTTGGGAATAGAAAAATAAAATTTTGGCAGGTATAAATAAAAAGAATAAATCATCATAATCAAAAGTCTCAGGTAATAAAAGCCAGTTAGCCACCAAATAAAATTCTCCTTTGTTATTTGTCCAAGATAAACCAAGGTCAGTAAAATCAGAATTGACAGCCTTGGAAATATTTCTTTTAAAAAATTCCCAAATACAGCCTTCAACTGAACCCTAGACCAAGAATAAAAAACTTCAAAATAAGAAGTTGCAAAAGCTACTAAAAATATTACCCACACATAAGAATCAATTATTGGATTTTGAACCGATAAAAAACTTCCGATTGTATCATGAAATTGCACTACCAATATTGAAATTGGAATAATAGTTAGCAATGGAATAAAAATAACGGAGGACATGAAAACATCTTTTTCAACTTTATTTTCGTAGGAAGAAAAATATTTTATAATTGTATGTTGACTTCCGAATGAAACTAGCGGCATTAAAAGATTTGAAGTAGCTAGTAAAAAAATAACAAGGCCATAATATTCGGCTTGAAGGAAAGCTGGATAAAAGAACAAGGTGTTAAAACCACCAATCATTATTGCAATAATAATTATAATGATATTTTTATATGACTGGTTTAATACAATTCCCATGCTATAATTTTGTAATTATTTGTTCAATTTTTTCCGCAATATTATTGGACATATATTTAGAAACTGTTTTTCGTTTTTTTGATTTTCCCATTAAATAGCTCTCAAAGCACTCGTAAATATAATTTTTTAAATCATGATAATTATTATAGTCAAATGACTTGCCTGACTGCGTATCGATTATAATATTTTCTAGATCACTTCCTTTGTTACTAATCCCAATAATATTTTTATTTGATGATAAATAATGAAAAAACTTTCCAGGAATTATGTCATTCGAACTTTTCATATTTACCGAACAAACGACCAAAAGTTCTGAAATTCCAATTTCTTTATCGAGTTCACTTTTGGAGATAGGATCAATTATTTTTCTTTTTTTAATTTTTTTGAATTCATCAGAAATTAAAATATGGTTATCAATACTTCCAATTAAAACTATTTCAACAAGTTCTTTAAAATTTTCTTTGGTTTCAATTAAGTCTGACAATGCATCCCAAAGATTTCTTGGATTTTGTATTGGTTTCATAGAACCCGCGTAAAGAATTCTAAATTTTTTATGAGGTTTACAGGATATAGCATTTTCAAATCCACTTGGAATATAAAAACATTCATTATTAACCTTAGAGAACTTTTGATTTAAACTTTTCGCAGTTGTTAATACCGCATCTGCATTTTTTAAAATTCTTTCCTCTTCCTTAAGGTGTTTCTTTTGTGTTGATTCCAATTGGTTTAGTAATTTATTTTGAAAAAAATTGGACCAGGGATCTCTAAAATCTGATATCCACTTTATTTTGATATCTTTTTTTAGCCTTAGCCCAACATTATGCATTGAATGAGGGGGGCCTGTTGTAATGAGATGATTTAAATTATTTTCTTGAAAATATTTTTTAATAAATCTGTATGCAGGACCAATTAAAAACTTTCTTGCATCAGGAAAGAATAATAACTCTCTAATTACTGCTGATGTGATGGAGTTGTTGTCATACCTGAAACCAATACCATCAGAATAGCTTCTGAATTTTGATTTATAAGTAAACAGGCTTTTTAAAAACTTGGATGGTTCAAATCCTTTCATTTTATTCACCTTTATTGATGGATTCACCAAGTCAATATTATCATTATCAATTACCTCAAACTGAGGATTTTCAAATGTAAAAACATGAACCTCCCAGCCCAATTCTGCTAGATGATTAGAAAATCTGAGCCACCTTTGAACTCCAGATCCACCTGACGGAGGCCAATAGTAAGTTAAAATTCCTATAGACTTTCTATCCATAACTAGAAATCATTTTTTTTGAAACAACACTATTGTTTAATTTCTCAATAGCTTTAAAACAGTTTGACCTTAACAACTCGTATTCTTTTTTATTATTGAAAATTGATACAACCACTTTTTGAAAATCTGTATGGCTCTTCTCTTTAAATACTTTTCCACATTTATAACTATCTACAAGCTCTGATTGTGCAGTTGAGTTACTACAAATCACTGGCAGACCAAATGAAATATATTGGAAAAGTTTATTTGCATAAGTTGTGTCGTGGTGTTTATTCCTGTGAAGTGGTGATAATCCTAGCTTTGAAACCATCAAATACTTATAAAGTTCATCTTCTCTTTTCCAGCCAATAAAATCAACACAACTAAACAGATCTAGTTTTTTAATTTTATACTTTAATTCATTATCGTATGAACTTTTACCAATTATAATCAACTTGACATTTTTAATTTTCTTTTTAATAGACGGTAAAGAATCAATCACTGTTTCCAGCCCTCTTCTTTCAGAGGTATTTCCAATGTAGATTAAAACAAAATTTTTTGAATAAGTTTTTGTCAGCTCTTCATCCAAGTGTTTATTTAGGTAAAAGTTTTGTTTTACCGTATTTGGATATACAACTACCTTTTTTTGATCAACGTTACATCTTTTGACAAGCTCTTTTTTTGCATGTTCTGTAACTGTGATTATTTTGTGGGCTTTTGCTACAAATTTTTCTTCTGCAATTTTCCAACGACTTGGACTAATGAACAGTTTTCCGAAAATTGTGTTGACGTGTTTGTAGGATTTCATTATTTCAGGTCGATTTTCATGCAGATCTAATGTAAATTTTAACCCCAGTTCATCACAAATTTGGGCTGCAGCATTAGCAATTTGAATATCATGAACATGCAAATAATCCAAATTATTACTATGCACAAAATGTCTTATTTTTTTCTTCATTTTGATTGCATAAAACGGTAAATCATTTGAAAGAGCAGAGCTCTTGTAAACTATTTTTGAACAAAAATATCTTCTAATGTTTATACCATTATAAACCTCAAGTTTCTGAAACTTTTTTTTGTATGAAAGACAAAATAAAAAAATTTCATGACCGGACTTAATCAGTTCATCACATTCATTTGAAACCCGAGCATCGTCAGGGAATGGAGCGTCTAAAATCATTCCTAATTTCATTGTCTATAAATTTAAAACCCCCTTGTAATAATTATTAAAATTCTCTTTTGTTCTTTCAGCATATACAGCATAATATCTGTGTGTAAATAGTCTCAAAAAAGGTCTAATGCCAATTTTGTTTGTTGGGCTTTTCCAAAATTCTTTTTTAATTATTTTCCATCCAGATTTCTCTAAAAGCCAGTCAAACTGCCAAGCTTCAAATTCATGATAGTGACGATCTCTTTCATCATGTCTGCTTTTATAGGCCTTCGCAAACCAAAGCTTTAAGGGAACTGTTAATAAAATCTTCTTCGCTTTAAGATTCTTTAATAATGTGTAAGGCGATACTAAATGCTCTATAATTTCAAAACCAGTTACCAAATCTACATCACTAGGAATATCAATTTTTGGATCCAAGTCGAAATCCTGTCCACTAGTATTATAAACCTTATAATTATTTTTTTCCATGATTTCCGAAAAGGGGTTCCTGACCCCAAGATCAAAAATCACATTTGGTGATGGGGACACCTCATTCAGCATTTTTAAAGTTTTTTTATATCTGTTAGCAGGGATTTTATCGTACATTTTTAAGTTGATTTCGAAAATAAAAAAGGATTAAAATCAATAATAAAATATTAGAACCTGCCATTAGGAATGAACCTGTTTTTACTATTGGAGGGTCAAAGCTGAATACAATTTCATATTCACCTTTTTCAACCTCTAAACCTCTCAATAAATAATTTACCTTTTGATGTTTTTTAATTTTGCCGTTTACTTTTGCCTCCCACCCATTTTTATAAAATGCCTCAGAAAAAACTATAAACCCGGTATCAATGGCTGAGACTTTGTATGTAATTTTATTTGGTATTTTCTCAACAACCATAATCTTATTTTTAGAACGCTCGTTATATATTTTGCTCTCTAAATTGACACTTATGCACTTTGTTTTAAAGTCAAGATTTGATAGTCCAAGAAGCTCCTCATTGGGGCTCTCTACATTTTCTACCTCATCAACAAACCAGGCACTACCTAAAACATTTTGATTGGTCTTTAGTTCAATATTACCACTTTGATTTATGTCAATAATGTACTTAACATTTAGCATGTCAAGAACATCCAGCTCATTTTTTAAAAGATAAAAGTCATAAATATCCTGCATTCTTTTAGGCTTTGCAGCATGATATCCCGAGATTGAATTGTGAAAAAAAGAAGTTCTTCCGTTAACAAACCCACGGAAGCTTTCATAAACCCTAAAGTCTGATTTATCTGATAAAATTTCCTTATCTATTTCATTAATATTAAAAGGTATTTTTACTTTTGATAAATTAGTAAAGTTATCATCATTGACATAATTCATATTAAACGACCATAAGTCAATTAAAACAATTATTGTAAGAATTGGAACAATATACTTTTTTGATAAATATTTTTTCTTGACTGCAAAAATTGAAATGAAAACAGCAAAAACAATAAATATAGATCGCATGACATCTTCCCTAAATACAGATTTTCTCTCATTTAAAATCATGTCAAGAATTTCAGGGTAAGCTCCAAAAACTTCTCTTTCAGATTGAAAACTAAAAATGGATTCTCCAAACATTAAAAATAAAAACAGAGTTGCTATAAAAATTAATGATGGATAAATGATTTTTTTATTATTTATCTTTTCGGGATTTTTACCTTCAAATATCTTAAAGACACCAATTGTTGCTATTAGTGGAATGAGAAGCTCAATGATGACCTGTATGGAGGATACAGCTCTAAATTTATCATAAAAAGGAAAATAGTCAATCATCAAGTTAGTCAATGAAGAAAAGTTTTTACCCCACGATAAGAATAGGGCGAAAAGCAAAGACGGAATTACCCATCCTAAAGTTTTTTTGTCTAAATAAAACAGCGATATTATAAATAAGTAAAAGACACTTATACCTATATATGCTGGTGCAGCAACAATTGGCTGGTTACCCCAATACAACCTTGCATTTTGATAGATTAAGTTTGCAGATTGAGGATCATAGTTGGATAAGCTTTTAAAAAATTCTGTATCCTTTTCAATAAGATCAGAGCTCCCTCCGCCCATAAATCTCGGAATAATAAGATTTAAACTCTCAAGTTTCCCATAACTGTACTCTGTAATATAATCTTTATTAAGCCCATTCAGATCTTGTTTTTCGCTACCATCTGCATTTATAGAAATCTCAGAGCTGCCTCTCGTGCTAAATTCTGAGTACTCTTTGGTTGCCATAATTGATGAAGAGTTCAAAAGAATGGCAATCAAAACAGATGATGCAAATGCTCCAATTTTAG